>CAZZZH010000053.1:0-6177 GCA_964658445.1 Ilyomonas sp. | reverse complement strand
GCTGCTGTTTGGCTGTTAAGGAAGCTTAGCTAAAACATGGCTGCTTCATTGGCTTATTGTGCAGAAGGGCATCGATGTTTATGCAGTGGATTATATTTGGTAAAAGCATTTGGCTGCATCAGGCTTTTGTATGATGGCTTGCATGAAAATGCTTTTGGAGCGGTTGAGATACTTCCCAAGTCCTGTAGTTTTATCATTAAATCCTGTAATTAACTTAGGTATTAATTGAAATATTAATAAAGCAAAAAATGCAAGCTATAATTTAAGTTTACTATGCGTTTGTTTTGTCTTTATATTCTGACGGCGTAACAGACAATTTGTTTTTAAATACAGTAGCGAAGTAAGTGGATGATGCAAAACCTACCTGATAAGCCACTTCAGCAATGCTGAGATCTTCGTTTGACAATAAATATTTTGCCTTTTGCAAACGAGCCGTAAGTATATAATCGTTCACATTTACACCTAACAGGGCTTTTACTTTTCTATACAATTGAATTCTGGATATGCCGATCCCCTTGCAGATGTCTTCCATAGTAAATTCCTCATTACTTATATTGTTTTCAACAATGGCTGTAAAATCATTAATAAACTTCTTATCCAGCTTTTTTGGAATCTGGCTTTTTAATTCTGTTGGCAGTTCACTGGTATAATGCTCCTTTAAAATCTCCCTGTTTCTCATTACACTCTTCATCGTTTCTTCCAAAAATTGAAAATGAAAGGGTTTTACAACATACCCATCTGCGATGCTTTTCATTCCTTCAATCTGGTGTTGTGTTTCGCTTTTCGCAGTCAACAGGATAATCGGAATATGAGACGTCCGAATGTCCGATTTTAATGTGTTGGTGATCGTTAGCCCGTCTTTGCCTGGTAAGGCGATATCAGAAATGATCAGGTCGGGCACATTGTCGAAAGCAAGCTGGATAGCAGTTATGCCGTTTTCCGCCTCAACTATAGAATACTGATTTCGAAGTTTCTGAACCAAATAATTGCGCAGGTCATTATTATCCTCTACAATAAGAATTGTTTTATCTGATACATGTCTGTGGCGTAAAGACTCGTTATCAGAAGGTATCGATTCCGGCTCTCTGGCAAAAATTCGGTCATCGTAATGAACCTCTGGTCGCGATAATTTTTCATCTAAAAATTCATTTTCCTGGAACTGAGTTTTTGTTAACGGCAGGGTAATGGTAAATACAGTGCCTTTACCAGGTTTGCTTTTCACCGCAATGTTCCCCTGATGCAGTTGTATCAGTTCTTTAGACAGCGAAAGTCCCAACCCGCTTCCTAACTGGTCGCTTGTGCCTCCCTGGTAAAATAACTCGAAAACATGATCGGCTATATCCTGCGACATACCGATTCCATTATCTTCAACTTTGATAACAGCCGTTTGGTCGATCTCATTTTTTTCTATACTAACGTAAATAAAACCGTTGTCGCTGGTAAATTTAAATGCATTGGATAGCAGGTTAAATATCACTTTATCCAGCATAGAAGTATCAAACCAAACCGGCAGGCTTCTACGCTTGGCAATGAGCCTGACATCTATATTTCTTTTTTTTGCTAAGGACCTGAAGGTGTCTACAATTGTATCAGTAAACTGAACAATGTCATTTTCCGATACGTGCAACTGCATTTTGCCTGCCTCAATTTTTCTAAAATCCATTAGTTCATTTACCAGTTTGAGCAGGCGGATGGCATTCTTTTGAATGATGGTTATATATTGTTTGTTTGTAGCATCCAGCTTTCCTTGTCTCATCTCTTCGAGCGGTGCCAGGATAAGGGTTAGTGGGGTGCGGAATTCATGGGAGATATTTGTAAAAAAGTTGATTTTGGCTGTCGATGCTTCTTCGGCCCGTTTGCCTAATTCTATTAACTGGTTACGCTGTTCCGAAATCTCTTCATTTTGCTGCGCAAGCTTCGTATTAATGTCTGTGTTTTCGTTTAAAGAACGAACTAATCTTGAATTGATTTTTCTATTTTCCCGTAACGAAAAAAACAAGATGATACCAAAGACCAATGCCATCGCAAGAGTCAGCGAAATGGCGTATATAATTGTGGTCTGATGCTGTGAAATCACATCTTTTTGCTCAATCTGCCGCTGCTTTTTATCGATATCCTTTTGCTGCGCAATTACTTTATCATACTGCTGTCTCATGATTCCTACATTAGAAGAATCAATGACAGTTGTGATGAGGTGATTTTCCTTTTCGTAAGGTTTTCCCTCCAGTATGTTTATGGCTGTTTGAATGGCTTCCTGTCCACCGGTCGGATACAAAATGGTAGAAGCAATTTCTTTATTAGCTACCATGTCCAGCCCGCCGCCTGCCATTGGTAAGCCATCAATGCCTATGATTTTGATTTTTTTATCCAATCCCGATTTCTTACACGCTTCATAGGCATTATGAGCTAAATAATCACTTTGCGCAAATACTAAATCGATGTCCGGATTGTTTGACAATGTATATTGAAGGTCTTGGGGATAATCCGGGCTGTGATCCTGAATTTGCTTTACGTAATGGATGCCGGGATATTGGGAAATCACATCCATAAATCCACGATGCCGGTCTATGAAAGGGGAAGCTGCCTGTAAACCGGCAATTTCAATGAGGTTGCCGCTGCCTTTGAGTCGTGAAACTGCATATCTGCCAGCTTCCTTACCAATTTCATAATTAGATGCACCCACGTAGGCTGTGTATTTTGCCGAATCGATTCTCCGGTCAACCAAAACAACCGGAATGCCTTTATTATAGACTTTCCGAATGGTGGCGGAAAGCGGATTTACTTCGTTGGGAGATACAATCAATAAATCGATGTTTTGTTTCGCTAAACTATCGATCTGCTTATTTTGAACGTCACTGTTGCCCTCCGCATCTTTAAAAACGAACTTAATATTGTTATGAAAAGAAAGCTCCCTATTCATTTCATCGAGCATTGTTTTCCGCCAGTTATCATAGTTTGTGCATTGCGAAAAGCCGATGGTATATATTTTTTCATTTTTTTCCGGCTGGCAGGATGAAAAAAACATAAAGCAATAAATCAGACCCATCCAAAAAATACCTTTGAAGTTCATTTTATTGAAATTAACATGAAAAAACAAGGGATGGTTCATGGAGCAAGCAACTGGCATTTGTTACACAAAGAGAAACAAAATAAACCAATATCCCCGAATCCGGAAAACCAGCGGGAAGGACGGTCGGAAATAAGGAAACAGGATTTAAGCAATCTGGTACAGGATTTAATATGATTATAATTATATAAATTATTTTAATAAATAAATGACTGACGTTAATAAATTTATATTATTTTTTAAGATTTCGTAAAATTTAATACATTTGAAATAGAATCAAACATGATCAGTTGGTGAGACGGCTACTTTTGGCTCACAATTGCTGGTCGTTATGAAACAAAACAAAGTTTTCCTCTGGTCTATTGTAATTGCTTTGGGTGGGTTTTTATTTGGTTTTGATACCGCCGTTATATCTGGAGCCGAACAATCCATTCAGCAATACTGGTCATTAAATGCTTTCGAACACGGGCTTACTATTTCCATTGCTTTAATCGGAACCATCGTTGGCTCCTTACTCGGAGCTTTGCCTTCAGATAAGTTAGGAAGAAAGAACACTCTCTATTTAATTGCTGCCTTATACCTCATTTCTTCACTTGGCAGTGCCTTCTCTACTAATTGGTTTGTTTTTTTAGCCTTCCGTTTTGCAGGTGGTTTGGATGTAGGCGCTTCCTCTGTTACGGCACCGATTTACATTTCTGAGATTGCTCCGGCAGATAAACGCGGAAGATTGGTTGCATTGTTCCAGTTTAATGTAGTATTTGGGATCCTGGTTTCTTATTTATCAAATTATATTATTGGTGCTATCGGCAGTGAACCCTGGCGACTGATGCTCGGCATACAAGCCGTTCCTTCCCAGTTATTTTTAATTTTACTAAAATGGATTCCGGAAAGTCCGCGCTGGCTGATATTGAAAAGAGGTAAGGTTGCAGAGGCAAGAAAAATACTGCAACTGATAAATCCCGCTACAGCAGATACGATCATCACGTCTATCAAAAATGTAGATGTAGAAGAAAGCAGAGCAAGCGTAAAAAAAGATTCTTTGTTTTCCGGCAACCATAAAACGCCAGTAATACTCGCAGTGCTGTTTGCTGTTTTTAACCAGGTATCAGGAATCAATGCCATTATTTATTATGCACCGCGCATTTTTGAAATGACAGGTTTGGGCACCAACTCTTCCCTTTTGTCAACAGCAGGTTTGGGATTAATCAATTTCATCTTTACGCTTCTTGCCATGAATTTCATTGACCGTTTCGGCAGAAGAACGCTGATGCTGATTGGTTCATTTGGTTTGATCGCCACCTTAGCCTTAGTCTCCTATTCTTTTTACAATGGTAACAGCGGGCTGGCAGTTCCTGTTTACTTATTTGTTTACATCGCTTTTTTTGCTTTTTCGCAAGGCGCGGTGATCTGGGTATTTATTTCGGAGATTTTTCCTACACAAATCAGGGCTAAAGGACAAACGCTGGGGAGTACCACGCATTGGTTTATGGCTGCGCTCATTGCCTTTTCGTTTCCTTATTTATCTGAAAAAATCGGCGGTGGAAATACTTTTTTATTCTTCACTATTATGATGATTGCACAACTGGTGTTTGTGTGGAAACTGATGCCGGAGACAAAAGGCAGATCGCTCGAGCAAATCGGGCACACATTGGTTTTGCATTAAGCTGTATTACTTCTTTGCAATAACCCTGACCACTATATATAAATTTTAATAACGACTGTTATGTCAAACTACAATTACCATCCTGTTGTATGCTTCGGGGAAACCTTATGGGATATGCTGCCATCGGGCAGGCAGGCTGGTGGCGCACCCATGAACGTTGCTTATCATCTGCAAAAACTGGGAAAGAATCCGGCTCTTATTTCCAAAGCAGGATTTGACGAACTGGGAAAAGAACTGGTTAGTCTGTTGGCAAATCGGGGCATTTGTACTGAATTTATCCAGATTGATTATACCCATCCCACAAGCGTAGTAAATGCAGTAGCAAAGAACGCTTTGGAAATGAGTTATATCATAAAAGAAAATGTCGCCTGGGATTATATTGAATCCCAGACTGAGCTGCTACACCTAGTGCAGGAGGCTGACTATTTTGTGTATGGAAGCCTCGCAGCCAGAAGTCCACAAACATACATTACGCTAAAACAATTGCTTCGTAAAGCTAAGAAGAAAGTATTTGATGTGAACCTGCGAACCCCGTTTTATGACCAGTCGTTAATAGAAGAACTACTGCCTGAAGCAGACATAGTAAAACTCAATTCAGATGAACTGGAACTCATCAGCAGCTGGTATTCTTCTTTAGAAGATGAAACAGACCGCATCAAGTTGCTAAAAGACCGTTTTGAAATCTATACCGTGATTGTAACCAAGGGTGCAGAAGGTGCTATTTTAAACAGAGGAAATGAATGGTATTCCTGCGATGGAATATCTGTAGATGTAGCCGATACAGTGGGCAGTGGTGACGCTTTTTTAGCAGCCATGATTTCAAAAACAATAGACGGTGCAACAATAGAAGAAACACTGCATTTTCCAAACCAACTGGCTGCTTTCATCGCTACACAAAAAGGAGCGTGCCCAAACTATCAGCCATCAGATTTTGACCAGTCACACCTTTTCAAAAAACAACTAACGTTTGACAAATAACAAACCTTCATTGCTTAATCATTTTTAATCACCATTTTAAAAAACCGTATGAGAAGAGTTTTAACGTTGCTGGCAATCCTGTTATCTATGTCTGTATTTGCCCAGCAGAAACGCGTAAGCGGAACGGTAAGTGTAAAAGGCACAGGAGCGCCATTGCAAGGTGTCACCGTAAAGTCAGCCACACAAAGCGTTGCCACTGACAGTTCCGGTAGATTTATAGTCAACGCGACTGCCGGCGAAACCCTTTCATTTACCTATGTCGGTGCGCAGGCTGCTACAGCTGTTGTTCCCGCCTCAGGGGATTTAACAATCGAATTGGTGCAAAATGTAAATGACCTCAACCAGGTTGTGGTTACGGGTTACCAAACGCAAAAGAAGGCCGACCTGACCGGCGCTGTATCTATCGTAAATGTCGGCGACCTGAAAAAGCAAGCCGTTGCAAATCCTATGAAGGCATTGCAGGGGCAGG
>CAZZZH010000052.1:18527-20509 GCA_964658445.1 Ilyomonas sp. | reverse complement strand
CATTTTACTTAACACACAACTCTGTGTTAGCTTCAATAACATCATTTTGGTCAACACACAACTTTGTGTTGTATCAAATAGTCTTATTGAGGGCAACACACAAGTTGGTGATGATATAAATAAGCTTACTAAGTGCATTAGAAAACTTCCCGATGCACTTTTCGCCCCTGATGATGTTATCTTCCAAATTGTTCAATTTATATCTTCTGCCTTTCGGATGCGCAGGATTTTTTGCAACCGGTAACCTTCGGGAATCTCAACCGCCTGTACCTCTTCGATAAGGTAACGAACGCCATTGACACGAAACCAGATGGTTCCAAAAATGTATTTCTGATGAACTTCTTCGGGATAAACAGGTTGATTATCGTAGCTCTGATATACAGCTTTTGCCCATACAACACCTGCGTCAATTGATTGTTTGCGATAGTCAGCGAAATCCTGTTTCATCCTAGCGTCAGCTTCCCGTTTGCGGCGGTCTATCAGTTCGTCAATCTTTGCATCGGTAAGTCCTTTTACTTTTGCTACCAGCCAACTTTGCAACAACGCTTTGTATTCTTCATTAGTGGGCTGCAGAGCTGCGTACAACGCTTCGTTATTTGTTTTAAACGCATTGAATACTTGTTTGCCAAATACTTCTTCCGGTGCCATCATTTTCTTGTTGATTGAATCTGCATTAACTGTTTGCGCATGTCCTTTGTGACTGATGAGTGCCATTGCCAAAACAGCAATGATTGTTTGAATATAATTACGCATATGGTAAGGTTTAATTCCATCTTCCACCGCCGAGGATGGCAACGAGGAAATACAATACAAAGAGAAGTGCGGGAAGGATGATGATAAGCAGTGTGGCAAGTGCGAAATTAGGATGGTGATGAGACCGAAGCCAAAGGCTGCCGCCCAGAACGGCCACGAGCGCAGCTATGATAAGGAGCCACAAGTCGATGTTGAAAGCGCTGACAGTGCCATCGCCAATGCCGATTAAAAAGAAGTATAGAATGATGAGTGAGACAAGGACATCGAAGCCGTAGCTGGTTTTAAATAGAATGGACATTGATGGTGGTTTTGTTATCAAGAAGAAGTTGACCTGTTTACTTTATACGTTTCCGAATTACTGCTCAATACTTTTTCCGTCAGAAACTGCATGAGGGCGGCGGCTGAAAGAAGTGCGGGCTTTGCCAAGGGATCGTTGAAGAGCACATTCGCCGGCGCTTCGCCAAAGTAAAGTCCGTCTGATACAAGAAAGCTGATCCGAACCATTCCTTTGGCTGGAAAAGGTTTTCTTGGTGCCTCCCAAGGTCCTATCCGGGCAACAATCGCGGCGCTTTTTTCAAAGAGATCTTTGGTCAAACTGATTGATGTGGCGTCCAACGTTTCCCATATAATCATTTTTCCGGTTTGGTTGATATAGCGTGCACTACCATCGCTGTAAGAGGCTACGACATCGAGACCGCCATCTAGCCCGACTTCGACAATAACGCCAAGGAGATCTTTGTTTTCTATCTCATACCCAGCTGTTGCTAACATTCGGTACGCAAGAATTTTATGCCTTGTTTCGGTGGCGGCATCTCCAATTATTTTTTGCAGACCGGACACGTTGATATTTACAGAGAATAAAATATTCCAGGGATATACAGCAGGCTGTTTGGTATTCTTTTTATACAATTCTATATCATCGCAAAACAACAAATTGTAGATTAAATTAGTGCTGCTATCTTCATAAGGATTGGTTGCTTGGTTGGTGAGTATTGTTTCCATTGATTGTGCTGTTTATTAGTGACTTTTGATTTAATCTACCTGCTTTTAAATGCTTACGGAAGATGTTATTTATTCATTGATTTTTACAGGAGGCATTTGCGCAGCACTCATTGTTTGTAGTAAAAAAGAACGCTCGGTTTTCAAGCTTGTTAAGAAGGCGGTTATGTTATCGCCATAGCTTCGTTTTGAATAAGCATAAACCAATAATGCTGTTTTCTGATCTGCCG
>CAZZZH010000052.1:8672-18517 GCA_964658445.1 Ilyomonas sp. | reverse complement strand
CAATTTGTTTGTAACGGTAGATGTTGAACTCAACGATAGCTGCATCACCTATGCCTTCGCTTAATAAAAAATCAATCATGTATTCCTTACCATCTTTACTGCGGTTAATTGCGTAATTGCAATTGGCGTCCGTTTTCTTTCTTTCGTTTAATTCTGCCACTTTCTGGCGAGCTGCCTCATTCATCTGAACCGGTTTGTTGAACAGGTTTACGGTGAGTAATTGATTGAAGTGATCTACGTTTTCGCCTTTGGGAAGATATTCTTGTACATAATAAGTTTCGCTGGGTTTGTCGGACCATGCAAGACTAAAGTTTGTATTGTCAAACTGCAGTGGTCCGCTTATGCCAAGCCAGTCTTTAATAGCATTGGAGCTTTCTGTTTGAACAGATACGGTTTTGTTTTCGCGGACGCGAATGCCCCAAACGGACAAGCAAAGAATAGAAAAATAAAGTGCAAGTTTCATAGCTGGTTTTTTGTTTACGATTTAATAGAATGCAAATGTGCGGCGGCAGAATAGTGAGTCAAAACTTATGTGCCCGTACCGTGTTGTTTTCCCGCTGAAGGGTTGGTTACAGACGTTGAACCGTTGGCTGCATTATAAAAGTTACGCCTACTACAGATTGTTTGCAGAGTTATGCCCTATCAGTATATTTCCACCATGAAACCGCTTCTTGTTATTGCATTTCTGTATCTTTTTTATGGCAGCACGGCGCAGACCACCACGGGTACCTATAAGATGCTGACCGGAACCATTGATAAATATCCCATTGTTATGCACCTGCACCAGCGAGGGCATATTTATGAAGGATATTATTACTATACTTCGCAGCAGATGCCAGTATTTTTTAACGGCGAAGACTCGACACTAAAAGGGAAGGTGCAACTGATAGCTGTAACCGGTGAAGACAAAGTAGAACGCTTTACGCTTACCCTAACCGGAGCCACCGCTAGCGGCACCTGGAAGCAGGATGGCAAGGCGGGTGCATTGCGTTTGTCGTTGAACAGAGATGAAACGCCTTTTACTTTTTCCTATATCAATATCCGAGGAGAAATGAAACTTCGTAAGGCGGTAAAAAACTCACCGGATGCTTCGTTTAACGCCTCTTCCGTTTGGCCAACCGGCAGTACACCCACCGACGTTTTTATCCAATCGCAGATAAGGAAATTGCTTGAAGATAAACAGCCGGACAAAGACATTACGAAATTGCTTCAGAATGAAATGAATGCTTTTTTTTCGGGTTACCAGGATGACAATAAAGAGGTAACGAATGATGACCTAAAAGATGCCGGACCTTCTTACAATTATGAGGAAGAAAGTAACCTGCTGATCGCTTACCAATCGTCAAAAATATTGTCACTTAACTTGTCCGGTTCTTCTTTTACAGGTGGCGCACATGGCAATTCGTTTACCATCACTACTTCTCTTAACCTGGCAACCAACAAACCGATATTGTTGAAAGATATACTGACTACCGAAGGCGTAAAAAAATTGCGGGCCTTGCTGGAAAGCAGTTTCAGAAAGCAGTACGATTTGAAGCCATCAGACTCTCTTACAGAAGGCGGATTGTTTGAGAATAAAATAGAACCCAATAAGAATTTTTATGTAACAGGCAAAGGTTTGCTGTTTGTTTACAACCCTTACGAAATAGGACCTTATGTAATGGGCGGCATTGATTTATATCTTTCATTCGCCAGCCTGCAACCTTATCTGCAACCGGAGTTTACAAAGCTGCTGGAGTAAGCTTTATGTTCTTTTGTTGCTATGTTCACTGTTTTACTGCATTCACTTCTATACTATGATTTTACTCTCACTTCAAGATATAAAAGACAAAACTGAAGAGCTGGCATTGCGCATTGAAGCACCGGCTGATTTGTTGCCAACATATGGACATTCAAGAGACTTTGGGTATCCGCATATCGAGGTAGATACTGCAGGACTATTGCATTATGTAGTTGTGGAAAGAGGACAAGAGGTGGAACGCAAGACGACAAATAATCTGGACGAATTGCTGTACTGGATTTTTACCGACGTTACGTTTTCGATAGCTGGCAAATTTGAAGTAAAGAACAGGATAAGAGACGAAGACAACCGGCGAATAATGTTTGCTAAACAGGAAGAACTGCTTGGCATTCTCAGCGATGCATGGAGGCAAAAAGAGAAAGAAGAACACGAGCGTATCTTAGAAAAATATCCGTATGATGACCTTGCGGGATTAAGAGCAATGTATTGCGGGCAACTAAGAAAACAGGGATATGCTGAAACTGAAATTAATAAGCTGGCGTATGAGAAGTATCCTGAAAATAAATTTTAGGAACACTACTTATTGTTTGTTTTAAAAAATGAATGCTGTAGTTATCGCTTACAAAACATCACCTGTCAATCCATTTCCGAAACTCAGGTGCTTTGTCGCGACTGATATCCACTTCTAATTTTGAGGGCAATTTTAATGTAACGGTAAGCTTTGAATTTTCCTGCGGACGCACGCTTTGAATGGCGTTGACGTTGATGATTGCCTGCCGATTAGCGCGATACCAAAGAGAAGGATCCAGCAAAGCTTCGATGTCTTCCATACTCTCGTAGGAAAGGATGTATTTCTCGCCACCAAACGTGTATAAATAAGGCAATGCTTCTTTATAAAAACACGCAATGTCTTTTGTGTTTACCGGCAGCCATTGGTTGCGCATATTTACTATAAACTTCTCTTTATAAATCGCATTGCCTGCCTGTTGCTGTTTGAAAGAATGCAACAGGTGTTTTGCATCTGTTGAGTATTGCGCTTTGTTGTCAATCAAAGCACGACACTTTTCCAGTGCCTTGCCGAGTTCTTCTTTAATGATGGGCTTTAATAAATAATCGGTTCCATTTACCTTAAAGGCACGAATAGCATATTGATCATACGCAGTTGTGAAAATGATGGGACAATTAATTTTAAATTCATCAAAGAGCAGGAAGCTAATGCCATCGGAAAGCTGTACATCCATGAAGATGATATCCGGCTCGGGATTTTGCATGAACCATTTTCGGGATGTCTTTAAACTGGGCAAAATAGTTATCACGTTTATCTTGTCGTCTACTTCAGCAAGCGTGGCTTGTAATTCTTTGGCAAGCAAGATTTCATCTTCAATAATAATCGCGTTCATAACAGTGGTATTTTAACGTTGAAGTGAGTATCTGTTTTGTCTATCAGCAAGGCTCGTTTATCAAGGTGTTTATACAATGAGATAAGATAATTCAGACCATGCTGGTTGGATGTTTCCACAAACTCTCTTAGTTGAAGATTATTCGACACAACGAGGTAATTATTTTCACTAAAAATGTGCACAAACAAAGGATCATCAGCATCGAAAGAATTGTGCTTGATGGCATTATCTATCAGGTTTTGAATGGTAACTGGCACAATCTTTTTATTCATCTGTTCATCCGGCACGTTGATGTTTACCTGCAATCCTTCGCCAAAGCGTGTTTGCTGCAATTCAATATACGTTTGAACAAATAATAATTCGTCTCTGAGCGGCACCAGGTCGCTTTCAGAATTCTTCAAAATATATCGATAGTTCAGCGAAATTTTATCCAGAAAATCGGCAGCCGATTGCTTGTCTATCCGTATCAGGCTACGCAATGAAGTAAGTGAATTGAAAAGAAAATGTGGGTTGAGCTGTTGTTTCAAATTTTCATATTGTACTACTGCTTTTTCTTTCTCTAATAACTGTGTCTTGTTTTGCAACGCAAATATTTTTTGCTGTTGCTGAATGCGATATTTATAAACTGCATACACTAACAATAAAAAAAAGCAACACATCAGAATCCAGAACCAGGTAGTACGGTAAAAAACGGTGTCAATTTGAATCGTAATTATTTTCTCCTGCACATTCCAATCGCTTTTGTTAGCCGAAGCTTTGTAATGAAAAGTATAGCTGCCGCCCGGCACATTGGTATAGTTTACCAGCCGGTCTTTTGTATAAATCCAGTTTTTATCGAAAGGCTCTAACTTATAAGCAAACCAGGTGCGTTGCGGGCTGCTGTAATTGGGTGACGACAATTCAAGCGAAAAGAAGTTTTCATTAGAAGCCAAATGGAGTTTTTTTAACTCTTCCGGATTTACAGCCGTTGCATATTTTTTATTGAACACATTCACGGATGAAATGAACACTTTGCGACCGGGACTTTTCTCTTTATAATTATCGGGATTGAATGTGATAAAGCCTTGCAGCGTAGGGTAAATAAACATGCCAGAGCGTGTTTGTAATGCCGACTGTTCATTGAACACCGACGAAGGCAGGCCATCTTTTTCTGTGAAGGAAACGATTTGTTTGCGGGCGCTGTCGAGCATGAACAATCCATTGCCGCTTCCTATCCATATCCTGTTGTGGCTATCGGTTAACAGGGCGCAGATGTTTGGTGTTCGCAGTCCCTGCTCCTGCCGGTAGGTTACAAATTTATCATCGTTTGTGTAACCCAACAATCCGTCGTAGGTGGCTAACCAGATCGTTCCCCGCCGGTCTTCTGTAAATGACTTTATATTGTTGCTGATAAAGGTTGGGTTGTCCTTATTTTTCATCCAGTGCTGAACCGTGTGATTCTTCTGATCCAGAATAATAACGCCCTTGTTATAGCAACCCATCCATATCCTTTTTTTGGTATCCTGAAACAAGCTAACAATATTGTAAGAATGATAAGGCGCAAGCAATGAATCATTGATAAAATGTTCAAAGCTATAAGTCGCATAATGATAGCAGTAAATGCCATCGCGGCAACCGATCCAGATGTCGTTGTTATCGTCCTGCATCAGCGACCAGTAGAAGGACGGCGGCATTGAATCTTTCTCACCAAAAAAATCCATGTGTTTCGTTACCGGGTTGTATCTGTTCAAACCTTCTGCTGTTCCAATCCAAATAAAACCATGACTATCGTACAACAAAGAGCGAACAGAATTGGAATACACTTGATCGGCTCCGCCCTTTTTGTTTTGCCACATCGTGTATGTATGCAAAGCCTGGTTGTAATGGGTTACACCATTCATACTGCCCAGCCAAAGATTACCTTCTTTATCTTCGGCAGCTGCCCTGTACCAATGATCAGAATGTATAAAAGACGGGTCATTGTCGGGTAAGATGGAATGAAATAAATTATCGTCCGGATTAAAAAAATTGAGTCCGTATCCTTCCGTTCCTGTCCAGATATAACCTTCGTTGTCCTGGAAAATAACAGTTACCAGGTAAGACGATAAAGTGGTGGGCTGTAAGGGGTCGTGCGAGAAAGAAAGAAAGCGATTCGCAGCGCTGTCGTACAAACAAAGACCGGCACGTGAAGTAGCAATCCACACACGGTTTTTATTGTCAGAAAACATATCTGTAATCTGGCTACCGGTCGCATTTGAGCTTCCATACAGAAAGTCATTATAAACCTGAAAATTTGCAAATGATGAATCTGCTTTGATTACCTGATTGTTGTTCGCCCCATAGCTCATCCAGATATCCCCGCCGGCGTCTGCCAGTACCCTTACCACCGGTTGGTTAGCAACTGGATTGAGTTGCTGTACATAAGCCTTTTGCATTGATGGATAATATACAATCAAGCCTGTATCAGAAGCTAAGTAAACAACATCTTTTTTAGTTAATGATATGTCTGTGATATGCTTCGCCAACAGGTTATTATTTTGTAACCGGGGCTGTGTAAAACTGCCATCTGTAGTATTAAACAACATGAGCCCGTTACGCGTAAGACAATACAGAATATCATCGTCGCTAACTGCCATTTTTGTTATGGTTATTCCGGTGGTATGAGGTTGCAACTGAAAGCTGCCGGTATTGTGATCGAAGCGGTACAAACCATTTTCAAACGATATCCAAATCCTTTTTTCTTTATCGCAAACAATATAAAAAGGTTGATTGTCGGGCGCAGAAAGCGGCTCTTTATCTGAATGCAAAAACACCTTCACCGAATAGCCGTTATACATACACACGCCACTTCCTGTTGCCAGCCATAAGTAACCATATTTATCTTGTGCAATGGCTCTGATTACACCATTGCTAAGCCCATCATTCACCGTAAGATGCCGGAAGGAGTAAGAGGTTGGCTGCGCATTGCCGTTGCAAAAAAAGAATAAGGCAAACAACAAAAGTTTCCCTTTGTTCAATACCTGATTCAGCCTCCGAACGGCAGTGTGCATTTTGTGTGATGTTTATGAAGTGAAAGCCTGTATTGGCTTTATGTTTTGTTTGGATAAGCCACCGCTATCATTTCAGTCGTCAGTATTGCATAGCAAGTTATCCAGACATCTTTTGTTTCTTCGCTCCAATCATTTCCCAATCCTTTTTCCAAGGTGTAAAGCAACGCCTCTCCTACGGCTGTATAGTGCTTTTCTTTTACGCCATATTCAACATGGCGGATTGCCAGTTGCTGTATGTCGCCGGTAATGTCATCTATCCGTTCAAGATGACTTACAATAAACGAAAGCATATCAATCAGCTTCTTGTATTGCTCATCCATAGATGGCTTGAATAGCTTTCGTAATACCGGATATTCTAAGAAAAGTTTGCTGTAAAACACATCGCCAATTATTGCCGGGTCCATCATGCGGAATACTTCCCACGATTTCTTAATTATTCTGATTTGTTTGCCGGTTAACTGCATGAATTTTACATTGCTAAGCCTTTCAAAGATGAAGATTCCTTTTCAAAATCAGGCAACTTCCTGCGCTGTTTTAGAGGCGTCGATCATAGCGCCGGAGAGCAAGGTATAACAGGCTATCCAGGCTGTTTCTAATTCCGGCGTCCAGTTGTCGCCTAAGCCGGCTTCTAACGTCCATAACAAGGCGCTGCCAACAGCTGTATAATGTTCATCTTTTACGCCATAATGCACATGCCGTTGCGCCAGCTTTTTTACTTCATCCAATATGTCATCCAGCTTGTCTAATTTATTGATGATATAAGAAAGCATCGTCAACAATTTCTTTGATTGTTCAGGCAATGTTGTGCGGCTGAACATCGGTTTTACTTCGGGCATAATTTCAAAGAGGCGGTTGTAAAAAAGAGAGCCAACCGTTTCTTTTTCTATCTGAGCCACCAAAGCCCAACTATTTTTGATGAGAGCGATTTGATGAGAAGTCATTGTGTTTACTTTATAATGTGTTTAAAATTCAGTTCATTCTTTCGCCCGAGATGTAAGCGATAATGGGAATAAGAAAGATAAATAATAAGGTCAGAACAGGAATTGAGGCTAATAAAGTTGCTGTTTTGAGCCAATCATTTTTATAAAGAATGATTGCCGAAATAACAAGCCATACCACGCCAGCAAATAATAATAGGAACTTTATAATCTCATTTAAACTTTTATTCTTCATCACGCCGTTTGTATAAGATTTTAGCAGCGTAGATAAAAAGAAGAAGAGAAGAAGAATGTCGGATATCCAGCAAATCCAGAATACAATTTCCATAGTTGAATGATTTAAATAATGGGCTGACACGCTACGTGCCAGCCCTGATGGAAGGGTGAGAAACCGGATTTATTATTTAGCTACGATCATTTGTTTTGAAGCCACCATCGTGTTATCAACCAATAAAGAATAGCGGTAAGAACCAGCACTCAGTTTTGATACATCAACCTGTGCAGAACCCTTGCTGCTGGCAAGCGAAATGATTTGAATCATCCTGCCGGCATTATCTGTAATCAGGATTTGCGCTGATGAATATTGTTGTGGCAATGTGTAACGAATGCTTGTTGTATTACCGGAAGGATTGGGCGTATTTTGTTCTAAAAAAGCAGCGCTGTTGGTTATTGATTTTAGTGTTGTTTGAGCAACAGATGCGTTCGCTGTTTTTGATGACATTGCAGCTTCCAACTTGCTGATTCTTTCTTCCAGTTCATCATTCTTTTTAGATAATTCCTGCACGGCTTTTACCAAGGGAACAACAAATTCAGCATAGCGGATTCCATAAGCATCTTTGTCATTTTTGGGTGCATCCACACCATCAAAATCATAATTCATTTTCTTGGCTACCGCTTCTACTTCCTGCGCTACAAAACCGGTATGGATAATTTTATCTGCAACAGAAGCATCGGCATTCGCTTTCACGCCCCCTTCTTTTACATCTTCGCCTTTGAACTTTTTCAACGAAGCAAAATCGAATGTATAAGTAACGGGTTTGAGTAAATTGATGAATGCAAGACCAGGAACATTGTCTTTGATGTTCTTCTTAAAACGACCATCGCTTAACGAGCTCCAGCTCACTTGTCCACCAATAGAAGTCACCGTTGTATTACCTATCCTGACCTGGTTGGAAGCTGTTGGCGTTGCATTGTAACCAATGCCCGTGGTATTGACTAAGCCAGCTACGGTAGCACCTGCCTGAGAACCCACAAACGTACATTCATTACCATTCGCTACCGTCCATCCTGCATAGCTGCCGACAGATGTATTATCAGTTGCATTATCAAAAGAGCCTGCCCGGAATCCTAAGTAACTGTTTTTACTTCCTTTCGTCTGGTTTCCTGCCTTTGAACCTACGGCTACATTCTGGATACCACCATTTAAGAGTTCCAGGGCATAATCGCCTATGGCAACGGTATTGCTCGATATGTTATTCGCGAAAAGCGCATTAGAACCAACAGCCACGTTTGCATTACCTGTGGTATTATTGGCTAAGGCCAGCACGCCTGCCGCTGTATTTTCAGAACCGGTCGTATTCACATACATGGCACTTGCTCCCGTGGCAGTATTATTAACACCATTGCTGTTTTTAAACAATGCATTTGAGCCGGTAGCCGTATTGCCGGTGCCGGATGTATCGTTGTATAAAGCATTGGCTCCGTTTGCTGTATTGTCAAATCCTGTCTTAGTAAAAGCCAGCGCCCCGGTTCCGGTGGCCGTATTTCTATATCCACTTGTATTGTTATGCAAGGCAGTATAGCCCACAGCTGTATTACTGCTGCCAGTCATGTAATGAAAAGCTTCCAGCCCCAGTCCGGTATTATCATCTTTAAATGATATGGTTCTGACAAGACCTTTGTACACATCGCCCGCAATATTTACATCACCAGCAAAGTCGCCGTTTTGCGAGTATAGGTTGCTCCACCGGATGGAAGAACTTCCCAATCCAATGGCGTTGTTAGCAGAAGGAACCAAGGACTGGTTAATGGCTGTCGGTATCAGGTTCGACAGGCTGGTATTTGCACCTGCGCTGTTTGTTCCTGCAATGGCAACCCATGTGGTTCCGTTGTAGTAATAAAAGCCGCCCGCTCTATCGGTTACATAAACCAGCAAGCCGGTGGCGGGTGATAAAATATTATTTCGTTGTGAAGACGTCATCCTTGGAATGAGAATGCCTTTGCTGGTGCTTACGACATCTAATAGTGAAGATGCATTAGGAGTAGTAGTGCCAATGCCAACAGCGCCGGTAGCAGGAAATTTGTTTTGGGCAAACAAGCTGTTGATACATGCCACCATAAAGAAGACTAAGACGAGAAATCTTGTAAAAGAAGTGATGCTTTTTTTTCGATTGTTTGAAGTGTACATGTGGGGACGAGGATACGATTTCATAATGTTTGATTTGTTTGTTGCACGAAGGTGTGAGGCTACAAACGGGATCAAAAACTTATACAAGCGTATCGTGTATTTTTCCTGTGGAAGCGTAGAAACAAAGGGCGGAATGGTTGTCTTGTTGAAAGACAGGAAAGCAAGATTATAGAACCTATGCCATTACAAATATTACATTTTTATGCTGATCTATACTGGCGCACTGTCAATAGAAGCAATAACACATTCGGTTTTCTTAACTCTGGCCTTTTCTTTCTTCGCTGCAATGACTCCAACCTGAGTCATTGCAGCGAAGAAAGGATTTCAGTA
>CAZZZH010000052.1:0-8662 GCA_964658445.1 Ilyomonas sp. | reverse complement strand
CGTTCATCATGGAAATGCCTCAGTCCTGCAAAGTCAGTAAACAGTATCTCTATTAAATTGCAACGCCATTACTTAGCTATATCCCCAAGGAAACCAAATACCTATATAAGTCGGCGAACCCATATTAGGAGTAACGGTATCTCCATCATTACATCCCTGGCTTCATCTCCTGTTTTCCGAACACACCTTTTTCTTTGCCATCAACAGTACGTTTCTTATATTGCATACGCCAGGCTACCGTTCTTTATTCCAGCTACCGTTAACCCCGTTGTACCCACTTTTTGCTCATTTGTTTTCCAGACCTTACAGAGACCTTATACCGACATTATACAGACCTTACACTGACTTTTCTTCGGGTTTAAGTCGTATTTAGTTCGGGATAAACCCATAGGAGGTATAGACAGGTTTCCCTTCTTATCATCACAACAAAGCGGCCTCCGGGTAATCAGTAATTAACAAACCAATAGAAGTAAATCATTCTTCCGTAGTTATGGGCTTTATGCTAATCAATTTACAGGCTGGCAAAAGAAACAGCAATGGGCAGCGCGTTAACAATACTGCCGGTAAGGATAAGCTGATTTTTATAAAAAGCTGCAGCCTGCCTGAGTATTTCCGCCTTTTTTGAAGTTTGCGCTAAGTTATATATCCCCCTTTTTACTGAAGTTTCTAAATCTAAACTTCACTTCTATTGCTTTCAATTTATCTTTTAATAACAGAATACGGGCTTTATCGGGCTGCCGCCATCCAAACTACAAACCCTTTTTATCAACCAAATACTTATACTAATATTGCCGATTGCACGCCGCTTTTATGAACGAATTATCCATCCATAACCATTGGCTCTCTTTTGAAGAAGTTTGTCTTTTTATTGAACAAGAATTACCGATCGGCATCACTGATGAAGCAAAGCAGGCAATACAGAAATGCCGCGAATATTTAGACAAACGGTTAGCCGAGAAACATGAACTGATCTATGGCATCAACACCGGGTTTGGTTTTTTGCAAAATGTAGAAATCAGCAAAGAACAGATTGAAGAATTGCAACACAACCTGTTGAAATCGCACGCCTGCGGCTTAGGCGATGAAGTGCCGCAATCCATCATCCGCCTCATGCTGATGCTGAAGATAAAATCGCTTTGTTATGGTCACAGCGGCGTGCAGTTAGCCACCGCTCAGCGGCTTATGGATATGCTGAACAAAGGCCTTCTACCCATTATTTATACCCAGGGTTCGCTCGGCGCTTCCGGCGACTTAGCACCGCTCAGCCACCTGTGTTTACCCTTAATTGGGTTGGGCGAGGTTTGGATAAAGGGCGAAAAAAGGAAAGCCGCCGAAGCCTTGCAAATCCTTAACCAGCCACCGCTTCACCTGCAAAGCAAGGAAGGTTTAGCTTTGATAAACGGCACACAGTTTATGACCGCTTATGGCATGTATTGCCTGCGCAAAGCCGCGCGCCTGCTGGCTTTCAGCGATCTCATCTGCGCTGTTTCGTTCGATGCTTTTCATGGCTGTACCGACCCGCTGCACCAAGCCATCCATGCCATTCGCCCGCACAAAGGGCAGCAACAATCTGCCACCAACCTCCGCAACTATCTTCACGGAAGTAGTATTGCTGCGCAATGCAAGCCGCAGGTACAAGACCCTTATTCATTCCGATGCGCGCCGCAGGTACATGGCGCTTCGAAGGATGTATTTGATAATGTATTGAGTGTGTTTCTTACTGAAATCAATTCCGTAACTGACAATCCTAACATCTTTCCCGATGAGGATTTAATTTTAAGTGGCGGTAATTTTCATGGTCAGCCACTGGCTTTGCATCTCGATTTTTTAAGCATTGCCATGAGTGAGATTGCCAACATCAGCGAGCGTAGAATTTACCAGTTGATTAGTGGTCAGCGTGGCTTGCCTTTGTTTTTGGTAAAGGAGGCCGGGCTGCATTCCGGGTTGATGATTCCGCAATACACAGCCGCCGGTATAGTTAGCGAAAACAAGCAATTGTGTACGCCTTCCTCAGTGGATTCTATTTCTTCTTCCAACAACCAGGAAGACCATGTAAGTATGGGCGCCAATGCTGCCGTTAAGTGTTTGCGGGTAATGGATAATGTAGAAAAAGTATTAGCCATCGAATTGATGACAGCCGCACAGGCATTGGATTTCAGGCGACCGGAAAGAAGCTCGGATAAGCTGGAGGAATTAGTATCGGGCTATCGCAAAGTGGTTAGCTTTACCGATAAAGACCGCGTGCTGCACGATGATATAATGGCAACGATCCGCTTCCTGCAGGCCTTGCCAATAGCAGCCATAGAACACGAATGAAAAGGATTATCCTGATACAGAAAAAACAACCATTAACAATCACCAATTAACAATACAACATGGCTTTGGTAGGAATTATTATGGGCAGCGACAGCGACCTCACCGTTATGCAGGCAGCAGCAGATATTTTAAAGGACTTTGACATTGAATTTGAACTAACGGTAGTATCGGCGCACCGCACACCCGAACGCATGATGCAATACGCTGAAACAGCACGTGGGCGCGGCTTGCAGGTCATTATTGCCGGTGCCGGCGGCGCTGCACATTTACCAGGAATGATAGCTGCGGTAACCACATTGCCTGTAATAGGCGTGCCTGTAAAATCTTCCAATTCAATTGACGGATGGGATTCCATTCTCTCTATTTTGCAAATGCCCAATGGCGTGCCGGTGGCAACCGTTGCTTTAAATGCTGCAAAGAATGCCGGCATTTTAGCGGCGCAAATTATCGGTACATCCAACACAAAAATTGCCGAGACATTGTACCATTATAAAGAAACTATGAAGAGCGAAGTGCTTACAAAAGCAAGTAAATTAAAGGAGAATTTCAGGAATGATTTCGACGATAATTTATAGCGTGACAACAGCAAATTCCTGCTCCAGCGAAAGCGATTTTTGATAAATAATATGGATAAATTCTTTACCATAACGCGCATACCAGCCGCTTTATTGTATAAAGCGTAAAAAGCAGAAACATTTTCCACTCTTTCCTGCAGGCTGCCATTAGGAAATAGTTGCAGTTTGATGGTTTCGATTTGCTGATGCTGCGTTGTATACTTCCTTCTTTCTTCCCGTACTATTTTCTTTTGCAGCGCCATCAACTTTTTTTCGAATAAACCCGACAGTGCCAGTGTGTGTTCACCTAACGTAACATCAACTTTAGCTGAAAGTTGTTTCAGTTTGGCGAGCACTCCCTTCACTTCTTCTATTTCATTTTCGATGCTCACTGTATTTTCAGAAGTACGTTTTACCAGGTCATCAATCAGGCTTAATGAATCCTTGAAAAAATCAGTTGCTGCAAAATGCAGCTGAGCTATTTTTTCCTGCTGCTTTTCATTAATGACAAGAAAAGAATTACGCAATACCAGCACAGGATAAGGAACCTGCGCCGCATTAAAAACACCTTTCAATTCAAGCCAATAAGCAAGCTCGCCACCGCCACCGATAAAGGCGACATTCGGCAATACCGTTTCCTGTAAAACACCTCTCAAAATAACGTTCGGACTAAACCTTTCGGGATGGTTGTTAATCTCTTCTAATAACTGCTCTTTTGTAAAATGAAGTCCCTTGTTTTGAACAACAAAAGCATCGCCTTTCTTTTCTATTCTCTCCCGGCTGTCATCTAACAGATAAAAGAGATTCAACTCTCTGCCACCAGCTTGCACTTTATAAAGCCGAGAAAGCTGAGCCAGAGTTTTTTCTACTTCTTTGTGTGAGAACTGTTCTTCAATTTCTTTCCTGAAAACCCTATCTAGTAAGCATTTCAGGTCTTTATTATCAGGAATTAAAACGACAACGCCATATTCACCGAACAGTTCATTCACAACCTCTAAAGTTGCCTGCTGGATGGTTGTCCCAAACCGATAACAGCGTTTGAAAATACTGATAATGTCTTCACCCAAAGGCAACACATTTACCTGATTTTCGAGTTGCTGAAGCAAATGGAGAAAGGCATTATCAACCTTCATTCTGCCGACAGCACCCGTCTGTTTTGTCTGCCATTTATAAGTCTTACCATCTACACTCATACTGCCCAATTCATCTATATCGGCATCTTCGCTTCCCATATAAAAGACAGGAACAAAGTGATAATCGGCAAGTTGCTCGCGAAGAGTTTGCGCCAGCTTTACAGCGTGTAAAATCTTGTAGGTAAAAAAAAGAGGTCCGGTAAAAATAACTGGCTGATGTGCTGTAGTTATTGTGAACGTATTGGGTTGTAAAAGGAGTTGTATGTTTTGCTCAACTTGGGATGATAAAGACAATCCTTTGTATTGTTCTCGTAGAACCTTTACCAATACCTCTCGATGTTCGGAAAAGCCTTGCCGCTGTTGAATCGCAGCTTTTATTCCTTCTAAGGAAACCTCATGCTGATAAAAGGGTTGCAGTGTTTCTTTATTGTCTAAATAATCTTTAATAGTCTTAGTGAAATAGCCCGTCTGTTGGTAAGAGAAAGTTGTACACTCTACAGGGGTTGAGGAAGCTGCCTGCTGTCCGTTCATAAGTATATTCTGAGCTGCAAAGATAGATAGCGAAAAACATCTTTACCAAGTATGACAACTATACGACAATACCTTCCAAATCGTAATCGTATGCCTTCGTAATATTGACATTTACAAAGCTTCCTGGCAACAGCTTATTAGTGGAGTGAACAACTACTTCATTGTCTACTTCCACACTATCAAATTCGGTTCTTCCCAGGTATCTGCCGGCTTCCCGTTTATCAATAATTACCTTATAAGTATTGCCGATCTTTTCCTGGTTTTTTTCACAACTAATTTCCTGCTGCACTTCCATAATTTCCTGTGCTCGCCGTTGTTTTTCTTCTGCTGGAATAATGTCTGCCAAACCAAAAGCCGGCGTATCTTCTTCATGGCTATAAGTAAAAATACCTACGCGATCAAAACGTTGCTTTTGCAGGAAATCCTTTACTTCCTCCACATCATCTTCCGTCTCACCAGGGAAGCCGGCAATTAACGTCGTGCGCATACAAATGCCAGGAACGGCATTGCGAATGGCAGCAATAGTCTCTTCTATTTCTTCGCGTGTACTTTGCCTGCGCATCGCTTGCAACATGCGGTTGCTGGCGTGTTGTAGCGGCATATCGAGATATTTGCAAACGTTCTTCCTGCTGCGCATTACGTCCAGCACATCCATCGGGAATTTATTAGGATACGCATAGTGCAATCTTATCCACTCAACGCCGGGTACATCTGCAAGACGGTTAAGTAGATCCGCAAGCATCCTTTTCTTGTAAATATCCAATCCGTAATAAGTAAGCTCCTGAGCAATGAGCATGATTTCTTTTACCCCTTGCTTCACTAAATTTTCAGCTTCAAAAACGACTTCTTCTATTGTTTTGCTGATGTGTTTTCCGCGCATTAAAGGGATGGCACAAAAAGCGCAGGTCCGGTTGCAACCTTCACTGATTTTTAAGTAAGCGTAATGCTGTGGCGTACTTAGCAGGCGTTCGCCAAGTAATTCTTTTTTATAATCAGCATTCAGTTGTTTTAGTAAAAGAGGCAATTCAAATGTGCCGAACCAAGCATCTACTTCAGGTATTTCACTTTCCAGATCGTTGCGATAACGCTCGCTGAGACAACCGGTAACATAGACTTTATCCAGCCGACCACGCTTTTTTAAATTCACCTGGTCGAGTATGGTGTTGATGCTTTCTTCCTTAGCTTTATCGATAAAGCCACAAGTATTAACAACAACGATGTTATGATCGAGCTTTTTGTTTTCGTGTAAAACATCAATATCATTTGCTCGTAGCTGGCCACTTAATACCTCACTGTCCACAAGGTTTTTGCTACAGCCAAGAGTGATAATGTTGACTTTATCTTTTTGTAATGATCTTACTTTCATTGCGGGCGCAAAAATAAACCATTTACGGTGCTGAAAGTCTTGTTTAACGCGGCTTTATTGTTTATTGACAATGCTTTCTGCAACGCAGTTGGAGCGTCAAAAGCCGACCTATTTTTCCAAATCCTATTCTTCGTTCAGCTGGTAAATAGCCGGTAAATTTCTTCCCAAACCATTATAATCCAGTCCGTATCCAACTACGAATTTATTAGGAATAGAAAAGCAGGTATAATCGATGTTGATGGGATAAATGGTAGCTTCCGGTTTGTGAAGCAGCACTGCGATTTTTACAGAAGCAGGATGGTGACCCAACAATTGCGGAAGAAATTGCTGAAGCGTTTTACCCGTGTCGATAATGTCTTCGATAATGATCACGTCGCGCCCGGAAATATTGATGTCAAGCCCGATAGCGGTAATTACTTTACCGGTTGATTTGGTGCCCTGGTAAGAAGCCAGTTTGATGAAAGAAATTTCTGTTTCAATGGTGAGATGTTTACACAAATCGGATGCAAACATGAAGGAGCCGTTTAATACTGAAATCAGAAGTGGCTTCCTGTCTTCATAGTCCGCGTTGATTTGCGCAGCTAAGGCTTTTACTTTTTCGGCGATGAGATTTTCGGACAAATAAGGCGCAAAATATTTATCATGAACCTTTACCAGTTCCATTATTTTATTTTGCTGCAATGATAAGTTGTCTGCTGCGGATTTTATTTATCTAAGTAAGGCGGATTATTCTGGAGATATATTTTTTGCCCGACATGCAAGGTTGAATTTTTGAAGAGCTGGTTATATTCTTCAAGACTTTCTAACCGTACGCCTTCTATCTGAGCCACATCAGCAAGGTTCTCATCAACGTTTACAATATGATATGACTTGCTGCCTTTTTTGCTTTTTTTAGCTAAGTAGATCAACTGATTTTTATCTTCAGCCGTGCCGTTGATTTCATTAAACTCAAGTAGTTTGCTATAAGTGATATTGTATTTGCTGGCTAACGCAAATAACGATGTGCCTTGCTGCACATACACTACTTTGGTTCCGTTGATTGTGAACATACCAGACGGGTACAAAGAAGTAGGCGCTACGATAGTTGTTTGCGCAACCTTTGCGGTAATGATGTTTTGCTTTGGCGATTCTGTTTCTTCTTCATCTTCGTTGTTTACAACTGAATTGTTAGACGAGATAGCATTGTTAAGCGCCATTTGAGGTTCATTGTCATTGCCTTGTCCGCGTTGCAGGGCAATCAAAGTATAATCCTGCAAATGGTTGTTCACAATATATTTGATGAGGATAGAAGCATAAGCCGGATTGGTAGCATAACCGGCTCTCTTTAAGCCTTTTGCCCAGCCTTCATAATCGGTCGGATCGAGGTTGAATAAGAAAGCGTAGTTGGGACGGTTTCTTAAAAAATCAGAATGATCGCGGTATGAATCTTCAGCATTGTTGTAGCTGCGGAAGCATTCGCCTTTGGCATCATCATCATGATACACCACATTGCCCATCCAGTCGGCTTTGCACTTAATGCCAAAATGATTGTTGGAAGATTTAACTAAATCGCAGGTGCCGGCATTCGTTTCTAATAATCCTTGCGCCAGAGTGATGGCAGCAGGAACGCCCGTACGTATTTCTTCGCGGATAGCAATCTCTTTATAATTGTTGATGTAATTTGTAATATTATCACCGCTTTGGCAATACGATGAAACAAGAACAAATGAAAGCGCAGCAATCAAAAAAAATCTTTTCATGAGTAGTCAAATCTTTTTAGTTAGCAGTCGTATTGGTCAATGTCTTTTTTCTATTTTTTCCGGATCAGTAACAGACCGTCCCGCACGGTTAGCATTACCTGCTCTGTTCGTGCATCATTCTTTACATGCTCATTAAACGAATGGATTGCCTTTGCATTTTTACCACCAATCTCTTTTTCTAAAACCTGCCCGTGAAATAACACATTATCGGCGATCATCAATCCTTGTTGGCTTAAACGTTCAATTACCATTTCGTAGTATGTAATGTAATTGGTTTTATCAGCATCTATAAAAACGATATCCCATTCGTAGTCAAGTCTGGGAATAATCTCTGCAGCGTTACCTATGTACAAATGTATTTGTTTATCCTTACCGGCCTTCTTAAAATTAGCTGAAGATTTTTCTGCATCTGCTTCTCTCAACTCAATTGTGTGTAACTCTCCATCCGGTTGCAAACCTTTACACAGGCATAACGCACTATAACCCGTAAAGGTTCCGATCTCTAAAATATATTTGGGCTTAACAAGCCGACTGAGGAAAGACAAAAGCT
Organism: Ilyomonas sp.; assembly: GCA_964658445.1. Classification (GTDB taxonomy): domain Bacteria; phylum Bacteroidota; class Bacteroidia; order Chitinophagales; family Chitinophagaceae; genus Ilyomonas. Next base: position 473 of record CAZZZH010000052.1, on the reverse strand, counting down.
CACCTTGCGTTTCCGTGCTAAGCATATGTGAATGTTCGTGTTGCAAACTCTGCTCATGGATGCCGTGCAACACCTTATCGTGCGGAGTCGTAAATAGCTCTGCGTACTTTTCGGCGAGTGGATTCACAAGTTCCATAAATCACAATTAGAATATTAAAAATGACGAGTCAATATCCGTGAAAATAATCCAGCCACTTTCCAGTTAGTACTGCTTAGTATTGTTTTACATCTCCTCTCCCGGATATCGCCCACAAACCAATAAATGTAAGCAAGCCGTTAATGATTAACAATTCGATACCTATCTTATAACCGTCCAGCCAATCGGCTGCATACAAGCTAAGAAAATAACAAAATACAGGTGCGGAAATGCAGACCATCACCGTGAGAAACGATTGCGGAATACTCCGTTTGGTAAAAATGCCAAACGTAAACAAACCCAGCAGCGGACCATATGTATACCCCGCAATGCTCAT
>CAZZZH010000051.1:0-20518 GCA_964658445.1 Ilyomonas sp. | reverse complement strand
CAGCCACAGCTGTGGTTGCTATTCTTATCATCACCTTCGGCGAGATTTTATCCATGCCTTTTATGAACTCATTTTGGGTAAGCCGCACTGCGCAAAGCAACCGCGGGCAATATGCTGCGATGTACACAATTGCGTGGAGTATTGCGCAGGTTTCTGCACCGGTGCTGGGTAGCCAGATTGTTGAGCGATATGGCTACAACGCAGTGTGGTGGCTACTTTCAGTACTTTGTGGGCTGGCAGTAGCGGGGTTTGGCGTATTGGGTGCTAAGCTTCGGAAGAGTGCTGTTGCTGCCGGTGCCTAACAGCAAGGCTTACTATTTTAGCCAACACTTCTGTATCAATATCTGCCATCCTTTTAATATAAAGACAACCTTTACCTTCCTTGTATTTACCTAATTGCTTTAACAAGGTTTCTTTCTGTTCAAACGTTCCGATATACAAGGTAATAGCATTGGCACGTGCCGATAGTCCTGCCAGCGGCGCATCGCCTTCGCGGCCGCTTTCATACTTGTATTGATAGCTGCCAAAACCAACCATGCCAGTTCCCCACATCTTCGGTTCCAGTCCCGTTTCCTTTTGTATAAGTGATACTATTGCAGCGGTGTCTTTGCGCTTGTCTTCCTCTTCAATGGCATTGAGATAACTGGCAACGCTGTTATCGTTTTCAATTGTTTTATTTTTTGCCATGGTAGTGTATTGAATGAATGATTATTTACCCGGTTCTTTATACTTCTTCGCAGCATCGTCTATAACCAGTACCCAAAGTTTACCAATGCCGGCAGAAGGTGGCGTAAAAGCCATCGTATTTTTTCTAGCAAATTAATACAAAGTCTTTTGCTGCTTACAGATAATAAAGCAGAGCTTTTACCAGATAACCGAAGAGGGTTTTATCAACTCGAATGTATCTCCATCAAACAAGCCTTTATCGCTAAGCTTCAGGTGCGGAATAACCAGCAATGCCATGAAGCTAAGTGTCATGAAAGGCGCTTGCAGCGGGCTTCCCAGTGCTTTTGCTTTGTTGCTGATAGCCGTGTAGCGTCGGGCTACTTCATAACCATCATCGGCACTCATTAACCCTGCAACCGGCAAGGGCAAAACATGAATGCCTTCCTCGTCTTTACAGCTAATGCCACCGCCGTTTTGTAACAAGGGCAACACGGCATCGGCAAGGTCTTTATCAGTTATGCCGACAGCTATAATGTTATGGCTGTCGTGCGCTACAGACGAAGCGATTGCACCTTTTTTTAAGCCAAAATTTTTGACAAAAGCAATTGTTGGTTTTGCCGGCTGATAACGGTTAATAACGACTATCTTTAAGACATCATTCTCTATATCGCTTACCCAGCCTCCGCCGTCTTCTTTACCCTGCAGATATAATTTATTGGTAATAAGCTCGCCGTCCAACGCTTCAATTACCGGTATCAGGTTATTGTGGTTGGGGTATGCGTTTTTAGTCAAATAAAAATCGTCAGGCTGAACAGTTTGTGGCATAAAATTATTGATTGGATTCTCCGAAACGCTTGCTATCAGTGTGTTCCCATTCTCTGCAACCAGCACACCATTAATGTATGTTTTGATGATGTTGAAATCGGTAAGATTATCCACTACAATAAAATCGGCTGCGTCTCCTACCCGCAGCAAACCATTATCCAAATGATAATGTAAAACCGGGTTGATGCAAGCCGCCAGCAATACTTTGAATACATCAATTCCTTTGGCAACTGCGCGCCGGCAAAGTGTATTGATATGACCTTCTCCCAAGCTATCGGGATGCTTGTCATCGCTGCCAAACATTATATTCTCAAAGTGATCATTTAATAATGATATAAGCGCTTCAAAGTTGCGTGCAGCACTACCTTCGCGGATGATAATCTTCATACCATACCTTAATTTTTCCAGTGCTTCTTCAGCCGTAAAACATTCATGGTCCGTACTGATACCAGCATCAATGTATTGCTTTAATTCATTGCCCCGCAAGCCTGGTGCATGTCCGTCTACAGGCTTGTTTAGCTCATGCGCTGCAGCTATCTTTTTCATTACTTCTTCATCGTTGTGTAATACACCGGGGAAGTTCATCATCTCACTGAGATACTTTATCTGTGGCTGTTGCAGCAAGGCTTCTACATCGCCGCTATTGAGGGTTGCGCCCGCCGTTTCAAAAGTTGTAGCCGGCACACAACTGGGCGCACCAAAATAAAAACGGAACGGTACTTTGTTTCCATTGTCAATCATAAACCGAACGCCAGGTAAACCACACACATTGGCTATTTCGTGCGGATCGCTTACCGTAGCAATAGTTCCATGCACAACTGCTAACCGCGCAAATTCGGAAGGAATCAACATGCTGCTTTCGATGTGTACATGGCTGTCGGTAAATCCAGGCAAAATGAAGGGCAAGTCTTTTTCTTCAGCAATGCGATTGATGGCAGTGATGCTACCGCCCGATACTTCAATTTCGGCTGTAAAAATCTCGCAGTTTAGAATGTCAACCAGATTTCCTTTTATTGTAAATGACTGTTGCATAATTGAAATGATTGTATGCAAAATAGAGTTTCTTATAAAAGAAAAAGCTGCAATAGTTGATTGCAGCTTGGCATAAAGTAAGATGGCAATTACTCTAACTTCTTTGGCTCATCACCCTTCTCTTCTTTTTCGCGAGGTGGTGCTTTTTGTTCGCTCTTTACGTTGTAATAAGGATTCAATTGCTTGCGGTTGTTATGGTAAGAACTGCCATCGTAAAGGAAAGCAATGATGAACCAAACAAAGAGCAGCAAAGGAATACAGATGGTCATAATGAGGTTCCTGATCTCGTGCTTAAGGTGCATGAAATAACCTACGATATAGAATGCTTTTGCCAGCATAAGAATGATGATAACACCTTTGGTAAGATTGCGGGAGAAACCGCCGTAATCCATGTGCATCATGGCAAAGCCAAGCCCCAGTTCAATCAGGGTTAAAACAGTAAGAATAATAGTAACCTTGATAATTTCTTTCGTGCCGCCGCTACCATGTTCGTGATATTCAACTGCCGACATGTGTTCTGCCATATAAAATGTTTTTTATTGATTATACCAGATAAAAACAAGTGAATACAAATACCCAAACCAGATCTACAAAGTGCCAATACAAGCCGGCTTTTTCAATCATCAGGTAATGACCTTTTTTCTCAAATACGTTGCTCAATACCATAATGAGCATAACGGTGTTAATGATCACACCCGAAAAAACATGGAAGCCATGAAAACCGGTAATGGTAAAAAAGAAGTTGGTAAAATTAGTAGTTGCTACGGTGCCGTTGGCATTAGGAAACGGGTTGCTTCCCCACCAGGCACCTTCGTGATGAAGGTGATTCCACTCCCATGCCTGGCAGCTTAAAAAGGCAAGCCCGCCTATGATGGTTAAGATTAAATTGATAACTACTTTTTTCTTATCCATGTTGTGCCCGGCCTGCACTGCCAGCACCATCGTTACCGAACTAATAATAAGGATAAAAGTCATAAGACTCACAAACATCAATGGATAAGGTCCGCCTGACAAGCCGGGAAAGGCATTGAACACTTTGTTAGGATCGGGCCAGCCGCTGGTAGCAAAGCGAGTAGTTCCGTAAGCAATAAGAAACGCCCCGAACGTAAAGGTATCGCTCATCAAAAAGTACCACATCATGATCTTGCCGTACTCTACATTAAAAGGACTTTTACCGCCACTCCAAAGCTTGGTTGGCGCGGGTGCTGCTGCAGTTGCTGTTGTTGCCATAATACCTTTTCTGTTTCGTTTGCAAATGTATAATGCTGATGTATAACTACGAACTTAAAACGCTCTTTTTTATCCTGCCCAGTTGAAAAAGATAAACAGATAAATCCAGAGTATATCTACAAAGTGCCAGTATATACTCATGATCTCTATCGGCGTGCTGTTATAGCTTTTTATTTTTGTGCTGTAAGACCGGAAAAGAATCACCAGCAATGCAATGATTCCGCCCAGCACATGCACCACATGTAACCCTGTTATGATACCCAAAAACGAGGCTGACGGATTGCTCCCTTTTCCAATGATAGCAACGCCGCGGTTGTATAAATCATAAAATCCATAGCCTTGTAATACAGCAAACAATACGCCTAAGAAGGCAGTGGCTGTAAGCAGGCTTTTGTAACGATTCCGCTCGCGCGAGCGGAAAGCCTTTACAGCAAGATGCATGGTAATGCTGCTGGCAACAATGACAGCGGTTGAATACCAGAATACTTTTGGCAACGAGAACTCAAGCCAGTTGTGTTGGGCTTCACGTACAATATAAGCGCTCGTAAGCGCTGCAAACATCATTATGATGCTTCCAATACCAACCCACAACGTAAACTTATGAGGATGCAGCCTTTTATTTTCCTGTGCGTTCTCCATACTCATTATCATAACTCTATTAATTTGCCGGGAACTGTCTTACTAAATGACGTTCGTTTTTATAATAAATCCTTTACAATTTGTTCGCCAGCAGCGCCAAAAATACAATCGGCAGGTAGATATAGCTGCTGAACATCACACGGCGTGCGGCTTTCACACTCATTTCAAAATATAGTCTAGCACATTGTATTACCATAAAAAGATTACAGGCTATTAAGATTAACATACTTACCTGCCCGCTTATTCCAAAATAATAAGGCAACATGCCAACGGGTATCATCAGCAACGAATACAATAACGCCTGAAGAGCTGTAAACTTTGTAGGCCCTTTATCGGACGGCAACAATTTGAAACCTGCCTTGCTGTAGTCATTGTGCGCTACCCACGCAATTGCCCAGAAATGCGGGAACTGCCAAAGAAACTGTATGCTGAACAAGATGATACCGCCTGTCCAGTTGATGGTTGTATCTGGTGCAAAGCCGGCAACCCAGCCAATTAAACAAGGCAGTGCACCTGGGAAAGCACCAACAAGTACGGCAATCGAATTGATCTTCTTTAACGGCGTGTAAATAAACGCATATAGAAACAAACTGAACGCTGAAAGTAAAGCCGATTCAAGATTAAAGAAATAATACATGATGATGACACCTGCCAAACCCGTGATGAAAGCAAATGTGTAAGCCTCATTGGCAGACATCCTGCCACTGGCAACCGGGCGGTTGGCTGTGCGCTTCATCATGGCATCGGTATCTTTTTCTACTGCCTGGTTTATGGTGTTGGCACTGCCCGTTATAAGCATACCGCCAATAAAAAGCAGCAGTATCATTTTCCAGTTGTATCCCACAACATCCGGAGCCAACAAGTAGCAGACAACGCATGAAAAAACCACAGTAAAGCTGAGTGTAAACTTCACCAGTTGCAGGTAATCTTTCACCTTTAGGCTTAGCCGCAGCGAAGCATCATTTTCTTTATTTAGTTCACCAACCAACTAATCTTTTTTTACCATTATAAAAATGCCCTGATTAATCAGGGCATCAGACATTTTTTATTTGATAGCTCTAACGCTTAGTGATGACTTTCGTCTTCGCCAACTGGTATAGTTTGTGGTATAAATTCTTTACCATCTTTACCATAGTCATACGCCCAGCGGTGTACTTCCGGTATTTCTCCCGGCCAGTTGCCGTGTTCCGGGTTGATTGGCGTTGTCCATTCCAATGTGTTAGAACCCCATGGGTTTTGCGTTCTTACTTTACGTCCTTTAAAAATAGAGTAAAAGAAGTTGAATAAGAACAAGAACTGTGTTGCATACACAATCAATGCTACGGTGCTGATAAACTGATTTAACCCTCCAAATGAATTAAAGCTAACCCAGTTGCTGTAGTCATAATATCGACGTGGCATACCCGCAAGACCTTCGTAGTGCATTGGCCAAAAGATAAGATAAGCGCCCATGAACGTAATCCAGAAATGAATATAGGCCAGAGTGTTGTTTAAGTATCGTCCATACATTTTTGGATACCAGTGATACACTCCGGCAAACATGCCGAACATAGAAGCAACACCCATCACTATATGGAAATGGGCAATTACAAAATACGTATCGTGCAGGTGAATATCAAGTGCAGAATTACCTAAAAATATACCCGTTAGTCCACCGGAAATAAACAGGCTTACAAAACCGATAGCAAACAGCATGGCAGGTGTAAACCGAATGTTGCCTCGCCATAATGTAGTGATCCAGTTGAAGACCTTAATAGCAGACGGAACAGCAATCAATAGTGTAAGCAAAACGAAAATCGAACCGAGGAATGGATTCAACCCCGACACGAACATGTGATGCGCCCACACCAGGAAAGCCAATACTGCAATGGCAAATAGAGAGCCGACCATTGCCATATAACCGAAAATTGGTTTGCGGGCATTGGTGGATAAAATTTCTGACACCATACCCATAGCCGGCAATAGAATGATATACACTTCCGGATGCCCAAGGAACCAGAAAAGATGCTGGTATAAAATAGCACTTCCGCCTTCGTTTGGCAACGCGCCTACGCCGGCTACAAAGATGTCTGATAAATAAAATGAAGTGCCGAAGTTTCTATCGAAAATCAATAAGATAAATCCAGAAAAAAGAACCGGGAAAGACAATACGCCTAACACAGCCGTGAAGAACAAAGCCCATATAGTCAAAGGCAAGCGCGTCATGCTCATGCCTTTCGTGCGCATGTTCAGCACAGTAGAAATATAGTTAAGACCAGCTAACAATTGCGATACAACAAACAACGCCATCGATACAATCCATAGATCCATTCCTGTTTTAGAACCAGGCGAAGCATCTCGTAAAGCACTCAACGGAGGATAAGCTACCCAGCCGCCGCTAAAAGGTCCAGTTTCTACAAACAGGGAAGATAACATTACGATGCTGGCAGTAAAAAAGAACCAGTAACTCAACATATTCAGAAGTGGCGAAGCCATGTCTCTGGCGCCCACCTGCAATGGAATTAAAAGGTTGGCAAATGTGCCGCTTAAGCCTGCGGTTAAAACAAAAAATACCAATACAGTTCCATGTGTAGTAACCAAGGCATAATAAGCTTCGGGAGATATATGTCCGCCTTTTGCCCATTTACCTAAAATCGTTTCCAGCCAGGGAAATGCAGTGTCGGGATAGCCCAGTTGCAACCGGAATAAAACCGACATGAATCCACCCAGAATTGCCCAAACCATACCTGTAATCAGGAATTGTTTAGCAATCATTTTATGATCCTGACTAAATACATAAGTTGTAATAAAGTTTCCTGTATGCGGATGATGTTCATGTTCGTCGGTATGAACTCCATGAGCTACTTCTGTACCTGTTTGTAAAACCGCTTCGTTACTCATAATCAACCTCGTTATTATAATAATCTATAAGTTTATTTACTTGTTGATGGCTACTGCTGCTGCACCCGCCTTAGCTGTGCTGTCTGCTTTTTTACTTGAAGGATCTCTATCCGGAAAGGCCAAATAATAATTCGGCTTTTGCTTTGCCATCCATTCATCAAACTCCGGTTGTGTAACCACTTCAATCACTCCTTTCATTGAATAGTGCGAATTGCCGCACAATTGGTCACAGGCAATTTCATACTGGAAGTTGGGATTGTTTGTTTTTTCCTTCATTTCTTTTGTAGTGTACAAAGGCGTAAACCACATGGTAGTCGGCGTTCCGGGCACCGCATCCATTTTCATTCTAAAATGCGGCAAGCCTACATCGTGTATTACGTCGCGCGAATTGATAATCAGTTTTACAGGGCGTCCTTTTACCGCATACATAGTTTGTGTAGTTACGATATCGTCGTAATTTTTTGGATCGGCGTGTAAGTTTAAAGCAGCGCTGTCACTCCAAATTTGCCCAAGCGAGTTATTATTTCCATCATCAATCACTCTATAATATTTATCGCCAAACTGCCCGTCTTTTCCCGGGTAGCGAAAAATCCATCCAAACTGTTTACCGGTTATTTCTACCTGCAAAGCATTTTTAGGCGCATCGCTTGTCATTGCAAACCAGTTGCGCAAACCTACCACAACTAAAACAGTCAGGGCAATAGCAGGCACAACTGTCCAAACCAGTTCCATGGTGTTGTTGTGCGGAAAGAAATACACTTTCCGATTATCGTTATGCTGATAGCGAAAGGCAAAATAGAAAAGAGCAATTTGAGTAAGAAAAAACACGATACCGGTAATAACAATCGTCCACCAGAACATTTCATCCCATTTCTCTCCATGATCGCTGGCTGCGCCTTGCGCCATGAGGGTTCTGGGATAAAACAACTCATTACACCAATACACTCCTATCAAACCTAACACTAAGAATGCTATCATGAAAAAAGCATTCACCTTATTGTTGGCTTTATTCGCTTTCTCTTCACCTTTCAATACGTTTACATACTCACTGGCTTTCGCAATCTGAAAGATGATAACAAAAATGAGCAGGATAACGGCAGCCGTAAACAATGTGGACATCTCTGATATTTTTCTGTTTTAAATCTGCTCCGAAACTGCCGGAACAAATACACAATTGATTCTTATTTCCAGGCTATGTATGATGTACAATACTTTCTTTCAGGAACGGATGGTAACGTGGCACCAATGGCTTGGAAGCCAAAGCACGACTAACACCAAAAATCATAATCCCGATAAATAAGGCAGCGGTACCAAAATCAAACCATCCGCTTTCTGCAAGGGTCACTTTCTCCGGAGATAAACTACCCATTACCATCTGGTAAAAATCTATCCAGTGACCGAATAGAATAAGTACCGCCATAAATGTCATTAATGTATAGTTTCTTTTTACCGACCGCTTCATCAAAATAAGTAATGGACAAACAAAATTGATGATGAGGTTCAAAAAGAAAATCCCTTTATAGGCACCTTCTACACGAGGCATAAAATAAGAAGTTTCTTCAGGCATATTGGCGTACCAGATCAGCATATATTGAGAGAACCAAAGGTACGTCCAGAAGATAGAGAAGGCAAACATGAACTTGCCAATGTCGTGCAAATGTTCCTGGTTACTAAGCTCCAGATAACCCTTGTTTTTAAGATAAATTACCCAAAGCGCAATCAGTGACAGACCCGATACAAAACTGCTGATAAATGTGTACCAGCTATACATGGTAGAATACCAGGTTGCATTAATGCTCATGAGCCACAACCAGGGTGTAACAGAAGCTGTTGTTAATGCAAACCAAACTATGAACAGAGAGGCGTTTACGGTATTGCGCCAGATATAACTTTTACCACTTTCAAAATCGAATTTGCCTTCATCTGCTTCACTGGAAAGTTTACGCATACGGGCACCCAACAAGCTCCATAAACCAATGGTTAATATAGTCCAGATGAGAAAGAAAGGTTTGTTTAAAAAGCCGATTTTACCCTTTAAAACCTCGCTGTTTGTAACCGCTTTTGTATTGAGCCATTCGTAGACGTAAGACTTATCGGATAGTACAATAAAAGCCAGCAAAATAAAAGTGATCGTTCCAAATATAGGAACCATAGCAGAGATGGCTTCCGGCACACGACGGAAAGTAGTGGTAAAGCCTGCCATCGCCAGTGTAGTAGCACAGATAAAGAACATGGCGGCATTGCAGATCATGGTAAAAAAGATACTATTGTATAGCAGCGTTCCCCAAAACACAGCTCTGTCGTGATCGTTATCTTTCAAACCGAACACGATAAAGCCTGCAATTACAGCTACCAGTCCTACGGCTATCAGCCCAAATGACCATGTACGCATTCTGCCTGGTACTTCAAATTGTTCTCTTACTAATGCCATTAGAATTCCTTTTAAATAATTTATTTTTTAGCGGTAGCCGTACTGTCAGATGCTGCCGGTTTGTTAGCTGCCTGTTGCGATTTGACGTAAGCAATAATCATCCATCGTTGCTGACGGGTAAGTTGTGAAGCATAACTGCCCATCAGGTTCTTGCCGTACGTAACTGAATAAAACATTTGTCCCGCAGGCATCGCTTCATATTTAGGGTTGCCCACCAGAATAGCCGGCTGCGCGGGAAAGGGTCCCTGTCCGCCTTTCCACAAAGGTCCGTTGCCATCCAGTTTAGGTCCATGACAAATGGCACAGTTAATTAAAAATAGACGCTCGGCTTCTTTTAATTCGGCAGGCGAAGGCGCTGTAAAAGGGCTGACGATTGCTTTTGAAGCTATGTAATTAGTAGTATCGCCAGGCAAGTCTTTTGGCAATAAAAAAGTAAGATCCTCACCGCGCATTACAGTTCCCAGCACCGGGCGGTTATTGTAAAATATTTTAGTATCTGCCTTACCAAGATCCGTTGTAAAATCGGTGGAATCTCTTTCCAAGTAAGTCTCATAAGCGCGGCTATAGGCCATATCCGGCATATAGACTGATCCTGGCTTTCGCTTCACATCATCGCAGCTTACCACAATGGCTATGCAGGCAATAGAAAGAAATATGATTGATAAACGCTTCATGCTTTTTATTTAATCGCCTTATGCTATGTTTACAGGTGTCTCTCTTATTAATTGTTGTGTCTTATCGTATCTGCCAAACCACCATCCTGGTTCTGCTTCCTGTACGTTCACTTTTACTGCTCCATTATTGCTTAAGAAGCTTTGCAGGTCGGTAACATTGGTTTTAGCTGTGCATTCTATTACCATCACAAACAGATCGTCGGTAGCCCGCATATCGAAATGATGCCTTTTTACAAACGGCATTAATTGGCATAAATAACAGAACGTAAGCACCATGCCTACGGCGGCAAATAATACCGTAGTTTCAAATGTAATGGGAATAAAAGCAGGCAAGGCAAAGTGTGGTTTACCACCAATATTGATTGGCCAATCAGAAGTAAAAATCCAGCCCATGCAACCTAAGGCCGTGGTGGTGCCGGTAATGCCATAAATAAAGCCGGCAGTATGCAAACTGGTTTCCCTCAAACCCATAGCGTGGTCCAGGCCATGCACTGGGAAAGGCGTATAAATATCATGTATCTTATACCCTGCTGTACGCACTTTTTTTACGGCCGGAAACAGCACATCTTCATTATCAAAACATCCGACTACAAATTTTTTCTTTGCCATACTTGGTTAACTATTTAATGAGCATAATGATGTGCAAACTCAGTTACCGATTCTTCTTCTATCGGCTCCATCTTATCTTTATAATTTTCGCCTGATGTCTTTAATATGGATTTGATTTCTGCTGTCGCAATAACCGGGAAATATTTAGCAAACAGGAAGAAGCAGGTAAAGAACAAACCGAACGTTCCCATATAAAATCCAATCTCATAAATAGTGGGACTGTAATAAGGAGACCACGATGATGGCAGGTAATCGCGATACAAAGAAGTAACGATAATTACGAACCGCTCGAACCACATGCCCACGTTTACAATTACACTCATGAAGAAAGTCACCGTAATATTTCTTCTTAGTTTTCTAAACCAGAATATTTGCGGAGACAATACATTGCAAGCCATCATACCATAATAACTCCAGCCGTAAGGGCTAAACAGGTTACCGCGGCTGTAAAAGAATGTATAAGCTTCGTACTTGTTCTGGCTATAAAAGCCCATGAACAATTCAGTAAGATAAGCGACACCAACAATTGACCCGGTCAATACAATTACTTTATTCATCGCTTCGATGTGTCCCAGCGTAATATATTCTTCCATATTCATCACCTTACGAACGATGATGAGTAGCGTTTGCACCATGGCAAAGCCGGAAAACACCGCACCCGCAACGAAGTAAGGTGGGAAGATGGTGGTATGCCAGCCTGGAATTACAGAAGTAGCGAAGTCAAACGATACAATGGTGTGAACCGATAACACCAGCGGTGTACTCAAGCCTGCCAACACTAACGATAAACTTTCGTGGCGCTGCCAGTGTTTAGTAGAGCCTGACCAACCAAAAGAAGCGACGCCATACAAGAGTTTGCGGAGCTTGGTTTTTGCCCTGTCTCTTACTGTTGCTAAATCTGGCAACAGGCCACTATACCAAAAGAGAAGTGATACCGTAAAATAAGTAGAGATGGCAAACACATCCCACATCAACGGGGAATCGAAATTTGGCCAAACCGGTCCTCTTGTATTTGGATAAGGCATTACAAAGAACGCCATCCAAACACGCCCCATGTGCCAGATGGGGAACTGGCCGGCGCACATTACGGCAAAAATGGTCATCGCTTCTGCTGCTCTGTTTACGCCCGTACGCCAACCTTGCCGGAACAGTAATAAAATGGCTGAAATAAGCGTACCGGCATGACCAATACCAACCCACCATACGAAGTTGGTAATATCCCAACCCCAGCCGATGGTACGGTTTAAGTTCCACTGACCTGTACCGTAAGTAACTTCGCGGTATACGCAGTAAATACCAAAAAGGAGCAAGGCCACGGCTATGTAAAAGCCAATGTACCAAAGCCGGGTTGGTTTGCCTTCTATCGGCGCACAAATATCTTCCGTTACCTGGTGATAATTTTTATCACCGCTTACCAATGGTTCCCGTAGCTGCGATTCGTACTTTAATGATGCTGACATCCGGTAATATTTTTAAAACTCAATTATCCTTTTCTTACTATTTTTTTTCGATACTAATCGTATTTCTACGCTTGGCAATTTAAGCTGAGCCCTCGCCTTCCTTTCCCACACCCAAAGCTTCGTCCCTGTTTCTGATCTTAGTCAAATAACTTACATTAGGAAGCGTATGCAACATCTCAATTACATAGAATGTTCTGTTCGGATTTTGTTTTCTTACCTGTGTGATGGCACTGTTTGAATCATTGATGTTACCAAACACAAAGCAGTCACTCGGGCAGGCTTGCTGGCAGGCAGTTTGTACATCCCACTCATTGTTATAACCACTTTTCAGCGGCCGGCTTTCACGTTTTGCTTTCAGTTTACCTTCCTGCAAACGCTGTACACAAAAGCTACATTTTTCCATCACACCATGCGAGCGCACTGTAACATCAGGATTAATAACCATACGGGTTAATGAATCGTTCATATTCATTACCACATCATCCAACACTTCTCTTTGGTTATCAGGGAAGCTATCTGCACCTGTATAATCTGCCCAGTTGAAACGGCGTACTTTATACGGACAATTATTAGCGCAATAACGCGTACCAATACAACGGTTATAAGCCATCTGATTTAATCCTTCGCTGCTATGGTTAGTAGCATCTACCGGGCAAACATTTTCGCAAGGCGCATTGTCGCAATGCTGGCAAAGCATCGGTTGAAATACTACATTCGGATTTTCTTTATCACCACTGTAATAACGGTCGATACGCAACCATGCCATATCATGAAAACGAGCCACTTCGTTTTTGCCTACTACGGCTACATTGTTTTCGCTCTGGCAGGCAATAACACAAGCACCGCAACCGGTACAACTATTCAGGTCAACGCTCATGCCCCAGTGAATGCCGGGCTTTTCATGGTATGGATATAAAGTTCCTTTCTTTTCAAACCCTTCCGGTCCGCCAAATTTGCCAATTTCTTCTTCACGCGCTTCCAGAATTTCGGTTGGCTTTTTCAGATATTCCGGCAGCGTAAGCTCTTTTACAACTTCAGTACGAACACCCTGCGCCGTATCATAAATGTTGTGAGTTTGGGAGAGCGCCAGTTTATACTTATCGCCTGTTTTTTCAACCTTAACATCCGGCACGACATGCGTTACCGTGCTGCCATTATAAGAAGTGTAAGGATAGACATTCTGACCTGAACCGATTACCGACTTGCCTAACTCTGCTGTGCGACCATAGCCCAATGCAATACCAATGGCATTTGGGTGCGTGCCTGGTATAATTACTACCGGAAGGTTAATTGATTCCTTTCCGTTCACACTTATTTTTAAAACCGGCTTGTCAGGATGCACTTCATAGTCGTCTGCATCGCCAGGTTTATCTAAGTCAATACTGAGTAAACTCTTTGCCAGAGCAGGCGAAATAATTACATAATTGTCCCAGGTAACTTTCGATACCGGATCAGGAAATTCTTGAAGCCAGGGATTGCTTGCACCTTGCCCCGCACCAATCGCTGTTTTTTGATACAAAAACAATTCGTATTGACCGCCTTTGGGCATTGCACCAACAGCAGATACAGCACCTGCTACAGAGTTGTTATTGAAAGAAGCCGAGGCGCCAGATGCGACAACTGGCGCCAGCATTGATGCTGTCGTGTTGCTTGTGCTATCTTTTGTGGCTGAATTGTTAGCAATGTTTGAGGCAGTTGTAGCGTGGCCAATAAGACCATCCTGTAAAGCTTTATCCCAAGCCTGTTCTCCGCCCAGACGCCCCATCCAGTATTGTTTGATAAAGCCGAGATAATCAGTGGGTGCACCTATCCATTTTAATAAGCTATCCTGCCACTGCCTTGTTTTAAACAAAGGGTAAATGGTAGGCTGCATAAGAGAAATCACTCCGGTTTGCGGCTCGGCATCGCCCCAGCTTTCTAGGAAGTGGTGATCGGGAATTACATATTTGCAAAGCTGTGCAGTTTCATCCCATTTAGGAGAAAAAGACACACTGACTTTTACATTCTTAATGGCGCTGGCTACTTTTTTACTGTCGTACCAGGTATAAACAGGGTTAGCACCATGCACAAGTAATGCACCGACTTTGCCCGCACTCATATCTTCTACAAGCTGTGCAAACTCGCTGTCTATGCCCTTGCGATAGTTAACTGTTTTGCTCCAGTCAATGGTTTTGCCATTAGCGCCGATCGCCTCATTGATAGCATTTACAACCGTTTGCACGGAAGGATCGTTACTTCCGCAAACAACTAAAGCCGCACCCTTATTTGCCAGCAGTTCTTTTGCTGCTTTTACAATGCCTGCTGCTAATTTAGGATCACTGACACCAGCGGTGCCTGTACCATTTAATGTATTCAGTAAAGCAACAGCTACGGCACCGGTTTGTGAAGGCAGATGCAGAAATCTTTCGTCTGCATTTGCGCCCGTCATGCTCAGCACACTTTCAAAATGAATGTGCTTACTCATGGAAGGATTCTTCTCGTTTATTTTTCTGCCTTGTGCGTATTGCTTAGAGAAAGTGATAGGGTCGAGCCACGTGCCTAAGAAATCTGCACCCAGGCTAACAATGACTTTAGCATTATCGAAACGATAGACAGGCAGCGCTCTTTTGCCATAGCTTGCTTCGTTTGCCAGCAACATACCGGAAGAAGAAATGGCATCGTACTGCACATGCTTGCTGCCTGGATATTTACTTAAAAACTGGCTGATAATTTCAAGCCCGGTTGGCGAGTTAATGGTGCTGGTGAGAAGCACTAAGGGCGCACCACCTAAGCTGGCCAAATCGGATGTGATAGCTTTATCAATGGCTTCAAATGTTACTTCGTTTGCCTTACGGGTAATGAAGGGGTATCGAAGTCTTGCTGTATCGTATAGATCGAGCACCGAAGCCTGTACCCGCGCCGAAGTACCACCACTTGTGATGGGCGACAATCCGTTTCCTTCTATTTTGATCGGACGACCGTCTCTTACTTTAGCCAATATACTTACAGCATCGCCATCCTGTATATAAGTAGTAGCATAGTAATTAGCCGTGCCGGGAATAATGTCTTCAGGCTTGTTTGCAAATGGAATTGATTTTTTTACCGGTATCTCGCAGCTTGCAGCAATTGCAGCAGCAGCTGTGCTGAAGCCCAAATATTTTAAGAAATCCCTTCGCGGAGCTTTGGCTTCTAAAAGGCCTTTGTTATCGGTATACAACGGCAACTCTTCAGCAAACTCATTCTTTGCATTTTCTTCAAATTGTTCCGTATGATTCAGCTCGCTAAAGTTTTGCCAGTGATTGTTTGCCATAATGGTGTAATAGTTCTAATCGATGTGCTTATGTGCAGATGGTAACAATAAATATAAATTGTAACAAATGGTGATTAATAATGGCATTTCTGACATTCGGTGCCACCGATTTTTTCAACCGTAATTTTTGATGTATCTAACGTACCGTTCTTTATCTCGTCGTGATATTTTTCGTAGATACTGTAAAACCCATTACTGTTGAACTGAACCTGAGTATTACGATGACAGTTAATGCACCAGCCCATGCTCAGATCTGCATATTGATACACTTCATCCATTTTCTGAATTTCGCCATGACAGGTCTGGCATTGCACCTTTCCTACTTTTACGTGCTGCGAGTGATTGAAGTACACATGGTCGGGCAGGTTGTGGATGCGCGTCCAGGCAATGGGTGTGGCTTTAGAAGCATCCCAAGATTTGCCGGTTTCGTAGCCGGCATACTTATAAAGCTTTTGAATTTCGGCTGTTCCATCTACTTCCTCGCCATTGGCTCGGTATATCTTCGGGCCTTTGTATTCATTAATACCCATGTGGCAATTCATACAAATATTCACAGCAGGAATATTTGCCTGCTTGCCAGCTTCGGTATTGCCATGACAATACAGGCAACTAATCTGGTTGATACCAGCGTGAACTTTATGCGAATAGAAAATGGGCTGCTCAGGCTCGTAGCTCTGCGAACGACCTAAATTAATAGCGCCTGTAACGGTAAGATAACCACCAAAAAGAAACAGGATAATCGTGGCAAATGCAATGTAGGCTTTGTTTCTATAGAAAGGCACAGGCTCTATACCGCCTAAACCTTCTTTCTGATCGGTTAATCTTTTAAGGTTACTGTTTATTTGTAATAAAACAAAGGAAACAATAGCTAATATTAAAGTAAGGATACCGAATAGAAGGGTGTTATCGCTTGATTCAGCAGCGGCAGCGGGACTGCCTTCGGTAGGCGCCGGAGTGGCGGGAACGGTCTTTATATAATCAAGGATAGCATCGATGTCTTTGTCTGCCAATTGCGGAAAACTCGTCATCAATACCTGGTTATACTGCTTAAACAGACCTGCTGTATAAGCATCTGTTTTCATGTAGCCGGCCGGATTGTGCACCCATGCATGTATTTGCGTTCTGCCTTTCCAGCGTTGCTCTACGCCCGATAATGCCGGACCCACCAACACCTTGTTTACCTGGTGGCAGGAAGCACAATTTTGCGAGAATAAAGCCTGTCCGTTCTGCGCCTGGGCAGTAGGATGAGCGAATAAAAAAAGCAAAAAGACAAGAGCAATATTGAGTTTACAACCGAACCTTCTATACTGAGTCATATCACAGCCTATATTGAATGAGAGGAGTTATCATGTGGACGGCCGCAAAAATATGACAGGAACTTTACAAATGTGCATCGCTATCTTTTTTTTTTAGGATGCCTTTCTTTTATTTTTATCATTTGTGCTCTCTGTGTTGACTTTACAAAAAAGCAAGTTTGTTTTTATTGTCGAAAACAGTTTGTGAAAAAGATCAACCACATTTTTCTCTCATCATCGTCTCAGTAAAAATGACATTTTATACTTTAGTACAAAGAGTAAAACTTAGTAGTGAAACAATTAATAAAGCCAAATTGTTTGCTGCATTGGTGGCTTCTACAACAGATTACAGCGACGCCAACCAATGGCAGAAAGATAAAATTATCCATGACCATTTTGTAAGCAAAGTAGGCGAAGAAGCAGCCAGAACAGTAATGAGCCGATACGCTTTAGTGGACGGGCCTGACTATGCTATATATGAAGCAAAACAAAAATCGTGGGAAGCCGATTTGTTTGTGAACAAAATACCTTTGGCAGTTAAAACACAAGCTACTTCGGCTGCTATCCGCTATGGCTTATCGTGGACGTTTCAATGCGGTGCAAAGCGCAGAGACATTATCCTACAACAACCCGAAGCGTGGGTATTACTGGTAGAGTATGACGATTACAATCAGCCGTACGATACTTGTTTTGTATTGCCACCTTTTCAGATGAAAAACTTGTTGCTGGATGAGCCAAAACTATCGCACTTGAAAGGGCATAAGAAGGTGGTATATGCATCTTCACTGGGAAAGATAGAAGTGGAAGGATAAGGAATTAATAAATAGCGCAGCTATATGCCTATACCTCACTCCTATTCATCTGAATATAAGACGGCAAAGTTTGCAAAGCTTATGCTAAAGGTCGTTATACAATGTCGCTTAACTGTTATTGCTTTATTTTTGATAAACGTTTCGGCGTATATCTTATGAACCGGCTTATTGCTTTATTGCTAATTATCTTATACCTGCCTTTCTCGGCGGACGCCACTGTAACCGTGCATTATTGCATGGGAAAACGGACAGGCATAAACGTTTCTGCCTATGCGCCCGACAATAAAACATGCAGCAACTGCGGCATGGTAAAGGCAAACAGAAAAGGTTGCTGCAACGATAAGCAAGAGACGATAAGACTTAACAAAGATCAGCTGCCGTCTTCTGTCAATAACATTTTAGCACCTTCGGCTTGTCAGTTACAAAACATTTATTCTTCAGTAGCATATTTATTTATAAACCCCTATACCTTACTTTTTCATTCGGCGCATAGCCCTCCTTCGCCAAACGTTTCCCGCTTGTTTTTACATTGTGTTTTTCTTATTTGATAATAGATCAACCGCATCCTCCTGCCGTTGAACGATTATACAATTTGAAAACAAAACTCATGAAACGATTCTTTATTGCAGCAACTTTCGTTGCGCTATCTTTCTTCTCCTTTGCCCAAACTTTGAAAGCAGATACGAACAGCATGAACATGGATATGGATACCATGAAGATGATGGATAACGACACCATGAAGATGAATGACATGCCTGGCATGAGTCATTCATTCTCTTTATCGCTACCCATGACGCGCAATGGTTCCGGAACTTCCTGGTCGGCAGATAACGATCCGATGTACATGATTATGGTGCATTCTAAAAAAGGTATGTGGATGTTTCATGGCAGCCTTTTTATCCGGTACGACGATCAGCAGTTGACCAAAAAAACATCGCGTAGCGGTGCACAGTTCGATGCACCTAACTGGGTGATGGCTATGTACAATCGTCCCGTTGGCAAAAATGGTTTGTTCAACTTTACGGCAATGATTAGTCTCGACCCGCTGACGGTTACAGAACGGGGTTATCCTTTGCTGTTTCAGTCGGGCGAATCGTATCGAGGTGAGCCTTTAGTTGACAGACAGCATCCGCACGATTTGTTTGCAGGATTGAGCATTGCCTATACGCAGCGGCTGAGCAGGAAGATAGATGTATTTGGCTATTTCGGTTATCCCGGAGAGCCTGCCATCAGCGCACCCACATTTATGCACCGTACCATTGCATTGAACGATCCCGATGCACCGCTGAGTCATCACTGGCAGGATGCAACACACATTACGTTCGGTGTGGCTACACTGGGCCTTCAAGCCGGAAAATTCAAAGGCGAGTTCTCTTCATTTACAGGAAGGGAGCCGGACGAGCACCGGTATAATTTTGATAAGCCGAAGTTTGACAGTTATTCATGGCGTTTGTCTTTCAATCCTTCTAAAGCTTGGGCGCTGCAGGTCTCGCAGGCTTTTATCAAAAGCCCGGAAGATTTACATCCGGCTGAAAATGTAATGCGATACACAGCTTCGGCATTGTACAGTACGCCGGTCACGGCAAATGGCAGTTACTTTTCATCGGCTTTGGTGTGGGGAATGAACCATGAAGGCGCAGATAAACATAATGAGCATTCCTTTCTTGCTGAAGGCACACAACAGTTGGTGAAACAGGCAATTTATGGTCGATACGAGTTTGTACAGAAATCAGCGGAAGAGTTGAATTTAGAAAATGTCTTTGGCGAGCGCTCTTTTGACATACACAAGCTTACGTTGGGTACAAATCGTCAGTTATTTGGGTTTGGCGCTTTCGAGCTTATCGGCGGTTTACAAACGTCTGTTAATGTTCCGCCACCGTCCCTGCAGTCGTTGTATGGCAAGGCGCCAATGAGTGGGCAGGTTTATATAGAGATTCGTCCGAAGTTGATGAAAACGGGAAAGATGGATGGGATGAAGATGTGATTTTACCTGTTTGAAAGAAGCTCGTCAACTTATCCGGTTGTACGAGCCGCCTTCTTAAGGTACCGGATAAGGCGGCTCAAGGTGCTTGAGAATGCGGTGGCCATACAGTAGGCCTGCAGTATCTTTTATTAGGGCTCCCCTTTTCCATCACTTGCACCCACTTTTCCTGGTGAAGGAAAAGCAGGGTTAAGGAATGTGAAAAGGCGGGTTAAGGTGCTTAATCCGTGCGGTGAAGCACCTTACCCCCCGGGTGAAGAAGTAAATGTAAGCGGCTTATGGCTACCGGGTGCAGCTTGTGTTTGGTTATTGCCTGTGTAAATTCCAGTGTTGGGAGGCTGCAGGATGGAAGTAAAACGCCGTAAAGCGCTGCCGACTTGTAACGGACAGGCCCTGACTGAAGCAACATTAAAAATCTGAGATGACAGCTTCACCCAACATTTAAAGTGCCCGAAAACGAGGGAATGATAAGTTTGTGCAAATTGAACCTGCCATTTTTGCATCTTTTTTCCGGTGGCATAGTGATTGAGTAATAAGGCTGTAAATAAAAATCTAACCAACAGAATACAATAAAGATTATGGGCAAAATAATAGGAATAGACCTCGGCACCACCAATAGTTGTGTTGCCGTTATGGAAGGTAACGAACCCGTTGTGATAGCCAACGACGAAGGCCGTCGAACAACACCCTCGGTT
>CAZZZH010000050.1:9483-20628 GCA_964658445.1 Ilyomonas sp. | reverse complement strand
CTTTTTGGTAAAAGGTTTATCCTTTTTAAATCTGCGAATCTGGGTTTTCAAAGAAAAAGACTCCGAACTTTTGGTTCGGAGTCTTTGTGTAATGGAAGGCGTCGTTAACGACGTACTTCAAATCTTTTTGCCTTTATGATTGCCGGTAGTACTCACTTCTTTGCCCAATTGATAATAAGGCGTACAAGAGTGCGACGCAACCGAGCTTAACCGGAGTTGCTGGCTTCTGGCCCAAAATGGCTGTTGGGTAGCTGGCTGTTCTTTACTTGCTGTACGGAAAGTTGCGGGCTACTTTGCGCATCATGCGCTCGATAAGCTGGTCGGTGGAGGCAAATACGTTATCGTCCATGGCTTTGTAGAAACGCCAGAGCAGTTCGCCATCGGCGCCGTTGTAAATCTGCATGGTGAGGCCTCCGCTGCCTGTTTTGCTGCCCATGCCGCCGAATAGGATGGTTTTGGCAATGGCGCCGCCTTCGCTGGCGGTTTTTTCGTAGGCATACTTGCATTTAATAACGGCATCTACTTTCAGAATTTTGCAAAGCGAATCCTGTGTCATTTCGTCAATCTTATCGTAAGCGCCGTTTTGCTTCAGCAGCGCGTTGGTGCGACCTACATCCTGGAAAGAGCAGGAAAAATCGTCGGCTTTGC
Source organism: Ilyomonas sp. (assembly GCA_964658445.1). Lineage (GTDB taxonomy): Bacteria > Bacteroidota > Bacteroidia > Chitinophagales > Chitinophagaceae > Ilyomonas. The sequence goes on along the minus strand of CAZZZH010000050.1, from coordinate 19,980 downwards.
GAAGCAGAAAGGTGTACATAGAAGATTGAAGGTTGGTGGTGAGCGCTTTCTCTTCGCCCTTGTTGGCGTTGTCATCATAGTTTTTAGGCGGCCGCTTGTAGGTGATAGAAGCATCGAAAGGTAGGATGGCGACGATCTTGTGCTTTGGAATCTCGGCTTTCATCTTTGGAGATTCGTACACTTCTTTTGAGCCTTCTAACTGGGCGAAGCTTTGGGTGGCTAACAGGCATAGCAATAGGGCAGTAACACTGGTAAGCAGTTTCATGGTTTTGTTGTTTGGTGATTTGTTTTTTATGCAGCGCAAATATAAGAGAGAGGGTGGTAAAAAGCAATGCCTGTTTATGGGATAACATTAGCATTTTACAGCGAAAGATATGGGTTCATAAAGGCGAACCTCTTTATTTTGCAGCGAAATTGTATTCTATGCGCTGGCTGGCTTGTATCGTAGTTGTTCTATTCCTTTTTTCGTGTAAAAAACCACAGGGTTTCGACTATCGTGGCGTGCAGAATTTTTCCATTGATAGCTTGGGTTTCGACCGGTCAACACTCTCTATGAGCTTAGTATATTTTAACCCGAATAATTTTGGCGTAGAACTGAAGCATGTGGACTGCGATGTGTTTGTAAACAAAAATTTCTTAGGCAAATACACACTGGATACAACGATGCACATTGCAAGGCGGTCGGAGTTTTCGCTGCCCTCGAAGATGCAGGTGAACATGCAGAATATTTATAAAAACTCGCTGAATGTTTTGTTCAGCAACGAAATTCAGATAGACGTAAAGGGCACCACGCGCGTGGGTAAAGCGGGCATCTTCATTAATGTGCCGTTTACATATTCGGGCAAGGAGAAAATAAGCTTGTTTTAGAGGGAATTTTGATGTTCTTTATAAAAGAAAAGCCACTTGCGAGAGTGGCTTCTTCTTTTATAGATATCCCAATATCTTCAGCATACTTTGCGCTGTCTGCTCTTTGGCATAAAGCCAATCCACCAACTTATTATTTTTATCATATTCCACAATTACATGCTTCGGAGAAGGTATTAGACAATGCTTGATGCCGCCATAGCCGCTAATCTGATCCTGGTAAGCGCCGGTATGGAAAAAGCCAACATACAACGGCTCCGAATTTTGCTGTGTTTCTTTTGGATCAGCGCTTTGTACTTTAGGCAAAAACACTTCATTGATGTGCTCTTCCGAATCGTAATAATCATGACTGTCGCAGGTAAGACCGCCAAGAACAACGCGCTGGTAATCGTTGTCCCATTTATTGATTGGTAGCAACAGGAACTTCTCACCAATACCCCAGGTATCGGGCAAAGTAGTGATGAAGGATGAATCGATCATGTACCAGTTCTCGCGGTCGTTCTGCGCTTTCTGCCCGATGACACTATAAATGTGAGCCATGCTTTCACCAACCGTATAGCTGCCAAATTCGGTGTAGATATTCGGCATTGGTACGCCGGTGCGCTTGCAGGCTTTTTTAATATTGCTGACAATTTCATTAATCATAAACTGGTAATCGTACTCGAAGCCCAGTGAATGTTTAATGGGAAAACCGCCGCCGATGTTGATAGAATCCAGCTCGGGACATATCTTTTTGAGCTGGCAATACAGGTTGATGATTTTGTTCAGCTCGCTCCAGTAATAGATGTCATCCTTAATGCCTTTGTTCAAAAATATGTGCAGCATTTTAAGCTGGAACTTGTTTTCATAACCTTCAATTTCATCTACATAAAATTCAAGAATATCTCTGGGGCGAATGCCAAGACGGGAGGTATAAAAAGGAAAGCTCGGCTCTTCTTCTGCCGCTACGCGAATGCCTAATTTAAAAGGCTGTTTAACGCTGCGTTTGTAAGCCTGCAATTCGTCTTTGTTATCAAGAATAGGAATCACATTTTTAAAGCCGGAGTTGATCAGCTTTGCAATGCGAGACGTGTAAGACTTTTGTTTAAAGCCATTGCAGATGACGAATGTGTCTTTGGTGATTTTGCGCCGCTGGTAAAGCCGGTTGATGATTTCAATATCATAAGCATACGATGTTTCAAGATGAATATCGTGCTTTAGCGCTTCTTCTACAACAAAAGAAAAATGAGAACTTTTTGTGCAATAACAATAAAAATAATTGCCTTCGTATTTATACTTCTTGAAAGCATGCTCAAACATCTTTTTTGCCTTATTTATCTGCTGCCCTATTTTTGGCAGATAAGTAAGCTTCATTGGCGTTCCATACTTTTCTATCAAAGGTTTTAAGTCGAGACCGTTAAATTCAAGATAGCCGTTATCGCCGAGTTCAAAGCCTTCCTGCGGAAAATGAAAGGTTTGGTGTACGAGGTCCGTGTAAGTGTTATTCATCCTTGCTGCTTGCAAAAAATTTCAGATGACAAATAGAGTAAACAGAACAAAAATAATTGTTTGACAATATCGGAATGTTATAATTTTCAGTAAGCTACTAGTTATTAGCTGTCAGTATTAAATTGAGCAAACCGAAACCACCCCAGAAATAATGAAATAACCCAATTGCAACCGTCACTATTCATTACTTCTTGCTTACGGCTGATAGCTCTTAGCTGTTAACTTTTCTCTTACCATGTTGCCAGCACCGTTACGCCACCTTTCACCTTCTGGTTCAGCTTCACTTGTATCTCTGCCTCCAGGGGAAGCAATACATCTACGCGGCTGCCAAATTTGATAAAACCCATCTCATTTCCCTGGTCTACTTCCATGTTTGGCTTCAGGTAGTTGACGATGCGCTTCGCCAGTGCGCCGGCAATTTGCTTTACCAACAATTGCCCGTTTTCATTTTCAATCACCACGCTGTGGCGTTCGTTCTCGGTAGAAGATTTGGGATGCCATGCCACCAAATATTTACCCTTATGATACTGGCTATACACTACATCGCCACTAATAGGATTGCGGTTTACATGCACATTGGCAGGGCTCATAAAGATGCTTACCTGTATGCGTTTGTCTTTAAAATACTCCTCTTCGTTTACTTCTTCTATCACCACTACCTTACCATCAGCAGGACATATAATTTGGTTTTCGTGTAACGATAAATCGCGGTTTGGCAAACGAAAAAACGAGATGATGAAGAGAAACAGTACGAGTGAGACAATAAAGACAAGCAGCGAAAGCCAGCTGTAATTAATGCCCAAAAAATGGAAAGAAAATAAATTGATGATGCCAAAAAGCAAAGCAGCAATGGCTATGGAACGATAGCCTTCTTTATGAATCTTCATTCAGCGTAAACAATGATGAAGCAACAAAGATAGGTGTTACAACGCAGTGCATTCAGATTGCCAGCCACACATAAAGCCATACAAAAGGCGTAGCCAGCAAAAGGGAATCAAACCGGTCTAAAAAGCCACCATGCCCGGGCATAATTTGTCCACTGTCTTTCACGCCGGCCATGCGTTTCAGCTTGCTTTCCAGTAAATCGCCGAATATACCGGCAACTGCAGCAACTGTTGAAATAATCAGTACATGAACTAATGGCAAATGAAAGACGAAATAACATACGGATGTAATAACCGCCACAGCAACCAAAGCGCCGCCTACTGTGCCTTCCCAGGTTTTTTTTGGCGAAATAGAACTCAAGGGTGTTCTGCCCAAAAAGGACCCTACAATATAAGCCATTGTATCGTTCACCCATATCGAAGCAATCAGAATAACCGGAAGTAGCCTGCCATCAGAAGAAGGCGATATCGGCCGGGTTCTCAGGCTTATCATCAACGTCCAGCTCAGCGATATATACAGCCATCCCAGCAATGAGTAGCCTAAGTTTTTAACAGAATAAGATTGCCTGCGAATGATTTCGGTAACAACCAATAAAACAAGCATGGCAACGAACAGCCATACACCAATTTTATAAAGCAGAATATGCCGGGTGATGCAGAGCATACAACTCCACCCAAAGAGCATAATACCATATTTGTGAAACAGAGAAATCCTCTTATAGTTGATATCAATGGACCCGATAAGTCTCTGATATTCGATCCAACAACCAAAATGAATAATTGAAAAAAGAACAAAGAAAGAAGAATAGTTAAATAACAAGCCTGCGAGCATTACCGCAACAAAAACAACTGCCGTTAAGGCTCTCGTTTTAAATACCTGCAGGTTAAAAGCCATAAGTAAGAATTGCGCTAAAATAAGCCATATCTAAACATAAAAGATAGAGAATCCGCATATCGTAAACTTGTACGCCTGTGCTCCTGCAACTCTTTGGTTGCTCATTCATACAACATAACAACACTTATTTTTGCTGTATGTTGAAAAACGAAATTGCTGATCTCCGCAAAGACTATCGCCTGCAAACATTGAACGAAAGCGATGTGGCGGCAGATGCTATTGAACAGTTTACCCGTTGGTGGAACGAAGCTATAGCCAGTGATATAGATGAAGTAAATGCCATGACCCTGGCTACCATTGCGGCGGATGGAATGCCATCGGCACGAATTGTTTTATTAAAAAATTACGATGAACGTGGCTTTGTTTTCTTTACTAATTACAACAGTGCTAAAGGAAAGGCGTTAGCTGCGCATCCGCTAGCGGCCATCGTTTTTTTCTGGAAAGAACTGGAACGACAAATTCGCATACAAGGCACCGTTGAGAAAGTAAGTGCTGAAGAAAGCGATGAATACTTCCATAGCCGCCCGGTGTCAAGCCGTATCGGCGCTTGGTCGTCGCCGCAAAGCGAAGTGATTGAAAGTCGCCACATATTGGAAGATAACGTAGAAAAATATACGTCCGAAATGAAGGAAGGCATACCTCGCCCCGGGCATTGGGGCGGTTACCGGATAAAGCCTTTGATAATCGAATTCTGGCAAGGCAGAAGCAGCCGGTTGCACGATAGAATTGAATACAGGCTGCAACCAGATGGCAGTTGGAAAACAGCAAGGCTGGCGCCATAAAAAAACTTGCAAATGCAATCAACACTGCATTTGCAAGCTGACAACAATAAATAATTAGGCTTCTTTCGGAGCGGCTTTCTTAGCTGCTTTCGCCGGGCGCGACTTACCAAAAGAACCTTTAAAAATTTTCCCTTTTTTGGTTTTCTTATCTCCTCTACCCATAGTGTTTCGTTTTTATTATAATAATGAATAATAGCAAAAATAAAGTATAAAAAAGCAGAAGCGAATTAACGTCTTCTGCTTACAAAAAATTAACAGCAAGCCCTATTTAGATTTTAGCAGACAGCTCTTTGCCGGCCTTAAAACGAGCTACTTTCTTCGCTTTAATTTTAATCGCTTCGCCGGTTTGTGGGTTGCGTCCTGTGCGTGCCTGGCGCTTAGAAACGGAAAAAGTACCGAAGCCCACCAGCGTTACTTTATCGCCACCTTTCAGTGTTTTGGCAACGGTGGTTGTAAAAGAATCCAATGCAGCATTAGCCTGCGCTTTAGAGATGCCGGCATCATCCGCAATTTTCTGAACCAATTCAGCTTTGTTCATGGTTTTTATTTTAAAATAATTAATAATGTGGCGGCAAATTTATTCGCTTTTAGCAACCAGCAAAATATTTTTCATTAAAAAAGAATTAGAAAGAAAGAGCTGAAAGCCGCGCCGGATGCGGGTTTTACCATCAGTTTCTACTTTTTTACACGAAAGAACAAACGCCAAAATAGCTGAAAGTCTTACCGGTGTTGCGTTTCAGTTAGCTAAGCACTTTAAAAATCAGTAACAGTAAGAGTTCCTGTTATCTTATCCTTGATCTTCAATTTGCATCAGGGTGCTGAAAGAAAGAACACCGTTCTTCCATTTTTCATAACCAAAAGCTTCATTCTCTACTAGAAAATACTCTGCATAATTGTCAAAGTCTTCCTTATGGCCAGCATACAATTGCAACGCATAAGTAGGACCTTCCTCATCATTTACTTCTAACAGGCGAACCAATTGTTGCTTTACAAAGCAGCCGCTTTCCATAATTTTTTTTATATAAACCTGCTTCATCCAGGCAAGCCATTGCGGCTGTATTGCCCAATCTATTTTCAAGGTAATATTATAAATGAGCATCGTTGTTTGTTTTATGGCTGATGTCTTTTATCATTCGCAAAGAGAAATACAAAAGCAGCAGCAATACCGAAATAATAATACTCCAAAGCAACCATTTGCCGTTGTTGTTCGCCTCTTTTTTTACAGCGGTTCCAGGCTTGATTTTTTCTATATTTTTTAGACCAAGCGGCTGAATGTTATTGCCAATACTATCATTAAAAAATTCCAAATCGTAGGACGGCGCAATGGCTACCGAATCGCCAAAATATAATGTGTAGTGCTTGCCTGTTTCCAGGTAAGCCGTAACGGATGTATGCAGCCCCGAAGCAGTTGCGCTTTGAAGTGCGAGCGGTATATTATCCTTGTTATCTACTATTAGCAACAACCGGTTTGTCTTTGCGTGAAATTCAATGCCAGTCTGCTTCACAGAAGAAATGGTATCGTAGGCAAGCGGCAAACTCACTGTGTTCTTATCAAATAAAGCAATAGCTCTTTTATAATATTTTGTACCCGAAAAAACAAGGTTTAGTTTATCAATGATGTAATCGTCTGCAAATGATAAATAGCAATAACTCTTCTTATCTGAGCTGTCTTTTTGAACAATGCCTGGCATAGGTATCGAATCGTAAATATTACCCGAAAACTCTGCCGATATACACCTGCTTTTATAATGTTCAACGGCAGTATATTTTTGCCCGGCATCGTAATCCGGAAGTACTTATAACTGCTGGGCGGAAACGAAACAGACTGCACAAACGCATCGCTGCCGGCAGTGTATTCGTTTTGCAGAACAATGTTTTCTTTAATGATAAACCAATGCACTTCGTCGTCGCTACCGCTAAGCATGGCTATGCGTTGCGCCTCACTGTTTTTAATTAACAAAAACAATTTACTAATACTGTTGGGAAGGATATTATTTAGGATAATCGCTGATCTGTTTTCATCGTAAGACAGTGGAAATTCAATGAACGATTCTTCGTTGGGACGCGCCGCTTCGGTGTAAAGAATATAAGGTACTTCCTGGTTGTTATCATCTTTAATTCGCACGTCTTCCAGCTCATTTTTGCATTTGGCTATAATACCTGGCGTAAGTGCAATATTGTAAAAACCACTTTGATGAATTGTTTCTAACGGCGCTTTATAAAAAAAGTTGCTTTGTGCATGAGAACCATTGCGCTGCAGCAAAAAAAACAATACAACCAGAACACCCTTACACACCTGCTTTGGCTTCATCTTCAATAAGTATTTTTTTCAATCGCTGGTACATAAATGAAATAATCAGCAACAACACACCGAGGCAAAAGAAGGCTATAATCTTACCGGCTACCGGTATATTGCTGATGTCGTAAGCAAACAGTTTCAGCAATGTAAGCGAGAACAAACTAAGCGATATAACACGCAATACTTTAAACTTATATTTCATGCCCAGCCACATGAATGCAAACGAACATAAACCCCACAAGACAGGCAAAACTGCCTTGATAAAAACACGGTTGATTACATCTTCGCTTTGCGCATTTGTATAGAAGATTTCCAACGTAATGAAATATACTTCAGCACTCAGAAATACAACAACAGCAAGGCTTATAAGCCAGGTGAGCTTTTCTTTTTGATCGGGGGCAAGAGTCGCGATGAGCTTACTTATTCTGTATAAAACAAAACACAAAAGTCCGGCAATAACCCAATGTGCAATGAAGAGAAAGTTGTAAGATTTATAATTTTCGGATAGTAACGTATAAAGAGAATCAGTCGTGCGCGGAAGCATCAGGAAGTAAATAACGGCGCAACTTGCCAGCAGAAGGGTTTCCCACTTTCGATTGGGAAACGAGTCTCTTAATTGCCGATTGATAAACAAAGTAACCAATATAAATCCAATAGAGTATAACTCCTGATACAAAGCTGCAATGTTGGCAAACGGATAGTAATAGTTGAACTGGTAATTGATTTCCAAATTGCCTGCAAGGAACAAAATGATTAATGCGCCAATGCGAAAGAAAGAAGCGTTGACAAACAGCAGCTGACTATTGTTTTTGCGAAGCAAAAGATAAAGAAGATAAGAAGCCACAGCCACATAACAACCAGTGATGAAGCCTCGGTTAAAAATAATTGGAAGCAAGCTTTCTGCAGCAGTTTTGTCATCGATAGAATAATAAATGTTTGTCCAATCTCCTAATAAAGAGATCAACATGCACACATAAATAATCAAAGCTGCATATTGCAAAATGACAATCTTTGATTTTAGATACAGCCATCCTAACAGCACAGCTTCCGAAGCCCAGAACAACGTGATAAAATGTCCATGCAGTTGCAACGGTGCAGTCAGCGAAACGAATGTAAGCGTAATGCCAATAAGCAGGTATAATATGTTCTTGTCGAGAGTTTGTTTTCGCAATAAAAAATAAGAGAGCGCCAAATTGAAAACGCCCATTGCTGCGCTGAACAAACCGTTGTATTCAACCGCTTTCATGTTGTAAAGACAATACAAACCGGAACTAAAGAACAAGCCGGTGTTTGCCAATAAAATACTGAAATCAAAAGCAATGAACTGCTTGTTCTCTTTAATGTTGTTGGCAATGTTGATAACAAGAAAAAGAACATAAAAGATAGCAGCAAAGAGAAATCCGTTTGTATAAACGGAAGCTTTTTCATTGTAGGGCAACGAGTACAGCCACGAAGCAAACAGGATGACTGTAAATACAAAAGCCGTTGTGTTTAAAATACGCCATGCTTTGCGATAAGCAATGAGTAGCAAGCCGGTATTCAAGACAATAAGATAAATAAACAGCGTGATATAATTACCACTTCCGGTACTGATTAAAAAGGGAGCTGCAAAACCGCCGGTCATGGCAATAACAGCAAGCTCCTGTCGGTTGTATAATAACGCCAGCACCACCGCAAATGCAGTAATAACAAGCATTACAACAAATGCAGTCGTTTGCGAAAACATGTGATATTGCTGAAAGGCAAGCGTGATGGTAAAATATAAAACTGCCAGCCCACCACCCGCCAGTACCGAGCTGAAAGCATGATAACTATTGCGGAGCCGGTGTGCAATGGCTATCAGAATGCCGCCGCAAACAACGCCAACCGCTACTCTTCCAACCGTACCGATCCATGCGTTGTCGATAGCATATTTTACAAAAAAGCCGATGGCTAACACGAGGATAGCAATGCCGATTTTAGAGACTAAATTCTCGCCGATAAACTTTTCCAGATCCGGATTGCGCTCGAAGAAAGAAGGCTTGCGCGGCTTGGTATCTGAGGGTAGTTGTAATGGAAAAACAGGCAGCGCAGAAGTGATAGATTCTTCATTGGGTTGTATCGCTTTTTCTTCAGTAAAAGATGCTTGCTGCAATTGTATTTTCTCGGCTGATTCTCTTTCTTCAAACCGATAGGAAGTCGGATTTTCTTCACTAACATCGAAGCCTGATTTCCAATATTTATCTTCTGCTTCCGCAGGTTCAGGAATGACAGGTTTTGCTTCTTCAGGCTTTTCAGCAGGTGGCACAACAGTTTCAACAGGTTGTTGAAGCAATTGTTTTCTTAGTGCCGTTATTTCGTTTTCCAATCGCTTCAGCGTGCGCTTAGTATCGCTCTTAAAAGAGAGCAATACTAACATAGTCGCGATCAGCAAAAGTATGGCAAGTACAATCATAGCAGGTAGTTAAGCAACACTGTAAAACCCGATTCGTAAACCAGTCAGATCCTGTTATCTCACGCCATGCATCATTCGTTTTAGCAATGGTGTTAATGAGTACAGCAAGATAGCAGCACCCACACACAGAATGACGAACACCATAAAAAACTCGTACAAATTATGAATAGAAAAACCAGCAAACTGTGGGTACACCGTTTCAATTTTGCTTTTTGTAAGAAATGATAATTGATCAGTTGTAGGTGTTACAGTCTTATCTAACACTCCTTTTAAATCAATCCCGTGTGCAGATGCCTCCATGTATTTATCACCCGTAGGTGGGAGTAACGCGCCTAAAGTTCCGGTAAGCGCATAGCCGCCAGCATTGCCAAGAAACCATACGCCCATTAATAAAGAAGCAAAACGTTTGGGTGCTAATTTGGCAACCAGCGATAAGCCAATTGGTGATAAGCAGAGTTCGCCGCAGGTATGTAAAAAGTAAAGAATAATCAGCCAGATAACGCCTATTTTTCCGGCATTACTAAGGTCTTTTACCTGCGTGGCAATAATAAAATATCCCAACCCGATTAAAGCCAAACCGATGGCTTGTTTTACGGTCGAAATTGGCTCCAGATTTTTCTTTTGCAGAGCACTCCACAGCAGGCTGAAAGGCACAGCCAATATAACTACAAACAAGCCGTTGAAAATTTGCACCATACTCGGCGGCATATTCCAGCCCAGGATATTAGTGTCAGTCTGTTTGTCGGCGATGAACGTAAGCGATGAGCCCGATTGCTCGAATGCCGCCCAGAAAAAAATAACGAAAAACGATACGATGTACAACACTAAAATGCGTTGCGTTTCTACACGAG
>CAZZZH010000050.1:0-9473 GCA_964658445.1 Ilyomonas sp. | reverse complement strand
AATAAAAACGGCAAGGCTAATGCCTGAAGCATAAATAAACGGATAGATGTATGTCTGTATGGGCGATGCGGTAAGGGCAGAAAAGTATCCACCAAGCCCCGAGCCGGCCGCCATTGGTATCACTTCTCTATCCCACGACAAATATTGAATGATGAAATAAAGCACTACTAACATACCGACCAGTATATAGATTGATTGCTTTGAAAAATGCGCCTGCGCTTCATCCGGATCTGTAAGAACAGAGGTTGCTTTAACAGGCTTGTCACCAATAGCTTTCCCTTCAGGCGTTACAATATATTTATTCTTTAAAAAATAAAAGCTGACCACACCAAGAAACATAGCAATAGCCGCCGCCAGAAAGCCCCAGCGAAAAGCCATTGTATCTCTGATGAAAGAAAAAGATCCATCGGCATTGGTAACTTGGTGTTTTACATCGCCAAGGAACGGGCAAAGAAATTGTCCCATGAACGCTCCCACATTGATGCCCATATAAAAAATGGTAAAGGCAGAATCGAGTTTACTCTTTTGCGAAGCCGGGTATAATTGCCCGACCATAGATGAAATATTGGGTTTAAAAAAACCATTTCCCAGGATAACAACAAACAATGCCAGCCACATTAAGTTGGTAGCCATTCCTAGATTGGAGGCAAAAATACTGGCACTAAAAAACAACATCAACTGCCCGATACACATAGTTAAACCGCCAAGCAAAATGCAGGTTCGGTTGCCCAGAAATTTATCAGCAATATAGCCACCCAGCATCGGTGTGAGATAACACAAACCCAGGTAACCGCCATATATAAATGAAGCTTGCTGCTCACCCATGGTTAACGATTCGACAAGGAACAGCGTAAGCAAAGTGCGCATTCCATAGAAGTTAAAGCGCTCCCACATTTCAGTGGTAAACAAAACACCCAAACCTTTGGGATGACCTTTTTGCGCAGCAGCATTAGAAAGCAAGATTGCCTCATCGGCGGGCATTACGTTCGACATGTACTTGTTTTTTCTTAGTAAAAATTATTGCCGTAAAGTAAAGAGAATTTTGCATCCGGCAGATTGTTATCATTCATTTGCAAACCGGTTAATTATTTTCGTTCCTGAATCGTAAAATAAAGAACACATTTATCCAATGAATATTCTCTTACTCGGCTCTGGCGGACGCGAACATGCACTCGCATGGAAGATGGTACAAAGTTCACTCTGCACGCAGCTTTTTATTGCACCCGGCAATGCAGGCACGGCGCAGTGCGGCAGCAATGTAAACCTGAGTGTAAATGATTTTGCAGCCATTGACAACTTCTGTAAAAGCAATAAGATAAACATGTTGGTGGTGGGTCCTGAAGAGCCATTAGTAAATGGCATTTACGATTACTTTCAGCAACCAGAAACATGGAAAGGCATTGTGATCGGTCCATCAAAACAGGCCGCACAATTAGAGGGCAGCAAGGCATTTTCCAAACGCTTCATGCAGCGACATCAAATACCCACAGCCGCTTATGAAGAGTTTGATGAAAGCACTTATCAATTGGGCATACGATATATTAAACAACATAGTTTACCTGTTGTATTAAAAGCAGATGGCCTTGCTGCAGGCAAAGGCGTTGTAATCTGCAATACAACCGAAGAAGCACTGTCGGCTTTTGAAGAAATGATTGTGGGTAAACAGTTTGGTGAAGCTTCCTCAAAAGTAGTGATCGAGCAATTTATGCAGGGCATTGAAGCAAGTGTATTTGTAATAACAGACGGCAGGGAGTATCAAATCATCGGTCATGCAAAAGACTATAAACGCATTGGTGAAGGCGATACAGGTTTAAATACAGGAGGCATGGGTTGCGTAAGCCCGGTTCCTTTTGTTGATGATTTGTTCATGCAAAAGGTAAAACTGAATATTATACAACCCACTATTTCTGGCTTGCGTAAGGAGAATCTGGTGTATAAAGGCTTTATCTTTTTTGGGTTAATTAATGTACATAATGAGCCGTTTGTGATTGAATACAATTGCCGTATGGGCGACCCGGAAACAGAAGTGTTAATGCCTCGCCTGGAGAACGATTTGGTTGAGTTGCTGATGGCTGTACATCATGGAACTCTACATGACGTTATTATCAATACAGACGCGCGCTGCTGCTGCACTGTAATGGCGGTAAGCGAAGGTTATCCGGGTTCTTATCAGAAAGGTGTTCCTATTCATTTCAACACTTATAAATCACATGGCTCTTTCATTTTTCATGCAGGAACCAAAGGACAAGGTGATGATATTATAACGAATGGAGGACGCGTGTTAGCAGTGTCTTCTTACGGTGATACGATTGGTGAAGCGGTTAGTCATTCGTTAAATGTTTTGGAAGACATACATTACGATGGTATGTATTACCGGAAAGATATTGGCTATGAGTTTATGTAATAAACAGTGTTTATCCAATTAGAAACCCAACAATAACTTCTTTGCTCTTATTCATTCATCCTTTACAATTTCCATTCATCACAATGAAGTAACAAGAAGAATAAACGAACGTACCACAGGTAACACAATGCAGCCGCTGATATTGATTTATCTATTCGCAACCGGAGTTGAAAATCACTTTTGCAGTGCATACAAAACCTGTTTTATGAAACCGCTTTTTATTCTTCTTGCTTTTGCTCTCTTCAATGCTTTTCAGACCTTATATGCACAAACGGCTTCTCCTGTTGTTACCGGAGTTGTAACTGCTAACAACAAAGCAATAGAAGCCGCCACGGTAAACTTGCTGCGCGCAAGAGATTCTTCTTTAGTAAAGATTGCCATCACTGACAAAGATGGTCATTTTCAATTCGATAAAGCATCAGATGGCAACTACCTTATTAGCATCGAAGCTATTAGTTTTCAAAAATATTATAGTGCTGCGTTTGCTATTAACCAGCAGAATAAATCCTATCAACTGCCAGGTGTACAGTTGATAGCAGCAACCGGTACATTAGGCAATGTTACCGTCAGCAGTAAGCGACCTTTGATTGAAAACAAAATAGATAAAACGGTTGTAAACGTTGATGCTTCGCCAACCAACTCTGGCTTAACGGCACTGGAAGTGCTGGAAAAATCGCCGGGCGTTACCATTGATAATAACGACAACATCAGCCTGAAAGGCAAGCAGGGCGTGGTAATTTTGATTGATGGCAAGCAAACCTACCTGAGCGGTCAAGACTTATCCAATTACTTAAAGAACCTGAGCGCGAACCAGATTGACCAGATAGAACTGATGAGCCAGCCTTCGGCTAAATATGATGCGTCGGGCAATTCGGGCATCATCAATATCAAAACAAAAAAGACAAAAACAGCAGGTTTTAACGGCAACATTTCTACCACAGCCATCTTCGCTAATTACTTTAAAAACACCAATAGCATCAACCTTAACTGGCGCAAGAATAAAGTAAACCTGTTTCTTAATTATGGCTACTCACATTGGACGGGCCTTAATGATATTCATATAGACAGAAGCTCGCGCGCCAGTCGCGCCGCAGATTACGACCGCTATAGCTATCAATATACGAAAGGTAAATTCAGTGGGCGCCCGCAGAACTTTAAAGTAGGTGCCGATTATTTTGCCACCAAAAAAACAACACTTGGTGTAGTGGTTACCGGTAATATCCGTGATGATAATTTCAGTTCCAGTTCACGCGCTGACATCTACGATAGTCTGAAAACATTCGTGCAATACAACAGTGCGCAATCGCAGAATAAAAACACGTGGACGAACCTTGGCTTTAATCTCAATTTCCAGCAGAAGCTGGATACCAGCGGCACAGAGCTGACTGCCGATGCAGATTATGTCTTTTACAATGCGCAAGGCAGCCAGTATTCCAATAACTATTTATACAATCCCGACAATGTATTAATTGATACCAAAGACCCATCGAACCCAAACCCATATTTGCTACAGGGCAATTTGCCATCGAACATAGACATCTATACTTTTAAAAGTGATTTTCATCATCCAATGAAAAAAGATGCCACCTTAGAAGCCGGTATAAAAACGAGTTATGTAAAAACGGATAACGATGCCCAGTACACGCTCTTCGATCCGTTATATACAGCCAATGGAGGCTGGAAATACGACTCAACGCGCAGCAACCATTTTATTTATAAAGAGAACATCAATGCGGCATACATAAACGTAAACAAGCAACTAAAGAAATGGGGTGTTCAACTGGGTTTACGTGCTGAGCAAACCATTGCCGACGGTAACCAGATGACACAAAATGCAAGGTTTCATAAGAATTATACAAAACTCTTCCCAACCTCTTATATCTCTTATAAAATGAACGACAGCAACACGTTTGCTTTGTCGTACGGAAGACGCATTGAAAGACCGGACTATGAATCGCTCAACCCTTTCCAGATGCAGCTTGACCGTTATACTTACCAGCAGGGTAATCCCTTGCTGCAGCCACAGTTCAGCCATAATATTGAACTGAGTTATAACTTTAAAGGGCAGTTGAATGTATCAGCCAACTATACCAATACATCAGACATTATTAATGATGTGTTGATCACTGAAAAGCTGGGCAACGATTCAAACTATACTACATTCCAAACCTCTCAAAACATTGCTTCAAGCCAGAACATCGGCTTATCTATCAGCTACAATAAACAGCTTAAGAAATGGTGGACAATAAATGTTTATACCAATGTATTCAACAACCATTTTAAAGGTGTGATTGACAATGAAAACATCAACGTGAATTCTACTGCTTTTAACGGCGATGCCAGCAGCCAGTTTACCTGGGGCAAAGGCTGGAGCGGCGAAGTAAGCGGGTGGTTCAATACAAAGCAATTAGTAAGCAGCGCCATACTGGCAAAGCCGATGGGCATGTTCTCGTTGGGTGCCGGCAAGCAAGTATTCAAGCAAAAGGGTACGATTCGTTTGAACGTAAGAGACCCGTTTTGGCTGGCTAAGTTTCGCGGCAGTACCGACCTTGACAAAGGCGTTACCATCATCAATTCTAAATGGGATAACCGCAGGCTTAACCTAACGTTTACCTATCGCTTTGGCAAAACAAACAACCAACCGCAGCGCCACAGAAATACCGGCGCTGATGATGAAACCAACCGTGTGAAATCGGGCGGACAACAATAGTCTCTCATGTGCAATTGATATAACAGCCTCCGTTTTTACGGAGGCTTTCTTTTTGAAAGAACAACTAAAAATGCAAGTAGAGAATCAATTTCTTCTTACAAAAAACATTCAATCGAGACTTGTCATTCAACTTCGTTTGTACAATACCTTTATCCAAAAAAATAAGAAAATGATAAAAGCAGTAACCGTAATCATAACCCTGTTGGCGAGCTTAACCATCTATGCGCAAAAGCCCGTGAATTGGACACCGAATCAATTGATAGAACCTTCTGTATTGGCAGATGAAATAACATCTGGTAAAGATGTTCCGTTGATCATTAGCGTAGGTCCGGGTGCTATTATTCCGAATTCTTATAATTCCCACATGGCGAGCACGCCCGAAGGCATGAGTGCGTTGACGACGAAGCTCGATTCTTTATCCAAAGACACTAAGATTGTTATTTATTGCGGCTGCTGCCCGTTTGAGCATTGCCCGAATGTGCGTCCTGCCATTGATGCCTTAAAGGCAAAAGGATTCACTAATTATTACCTGCTAAATTTATCAACCAATATAAAAACAGATTGGATCAGCAAAGGATATCCAGTGAAGGAATGATATTAGTGGAAAAGCTGTATTTAACAACCTGTACTCGTTGTTTTTCATCCTACAATGATTATTACTTTGACATGATAGCAGATTGAGGAAGAAATCGTTTTATGCTTCATCAATTGACGTTTCCATTATCCATATTCAGAGAGAAAATATTTTTTGTATAAAAGGTATCGCCGTTGTTATTTGTGTAATAATAATTGTATAAAAACTCAAACGTATTGCAGACCCTGATAAGTGAATAGTAGAACGCGCCATGCTGAATCCAGCAGGTGGCGCCATCGCAGAATCCATACACAGTAGAAGCACTGATGATATCATGATTGGCATCATAAAGATAAACGGCCGTATTGCGCGGCTGTTCAAACTTATAGGGATTTAGCAGTCTTGTTTTCTGTTCTCCGCCTACCCTTATCTTTTCCGTTTTTATATCGAACGTAGTGATAGAAGGTGCGTTGTTTATAAACTCAGCAAATGTTTTATAAATACCCCTCTGGTAAGTAGTTGCTGTAAGAATCGGCAGATTAAACCGCCCGTTATACCTGGCTTCAATCTCCGGTTCTGTATAAGCCTTTCGCTTTACAATTTTGTCAATGTCGGCAGCCTTCATTTTTTGAATCATCAGGTCGGCCATATCTTTTATAATATCCGGAAAGTCGCGCCGGATGCCGGTGAGGTGATAGGTATAAACGGTATCGACACGTAATGCTGGAAACAATCCATTATCTTTCTTATAGTAACATTCTACTCCTAGCTTTACAATATTGTCTTTACTGCGCGCTTCCTGCTCTTTGGGATTGAAATACTGTAGCGACGTATCTTTTGCAGAGATAGAAAAGCTTTTGATATAACAAATCAGTTCATCGCCTGTATCATGTGAAGTATTAGTGTTGTAGCGGTTAAAATAAATGGTAAGACCACTGGCTAAGCCGCTATCAAGATTAAATTTTTTATTGACGGAAGCAGTACTACCAGACCGATTGCCTGCCGACTGCCAGTTAATGGCAATAAAAGTAGTATCGTAGCGAACATCTTTAAAAGTAATATGATGAAAAGGAAGATCGGTATTTGTCATTTCATCTTTATCCCTGGTTAGTGTATAAAACCGATATTTTGCATTGATGATTTTATCGCTGTCATTGTTGTTTGATCTGTCGTACTGCGCGTGTACAGTTGTTTGCAAGTTGAAGAATAAAATAAAAAGAGGTAAGATGTGTTTTCTCATTTTCATACACTAATGGGGTTTGTAAAATAAACAAAAGACACTTCATAATAAACAGGGAAATGAAGTTACCAACTACTCAATAAAAAGCACCGATGTTGTTACAAACATCGGTGCTTTTCTATGTAGTAAAGTAATATCAGCTTACCAAACCTTTATTCTCGCATCTTCCGGCTTATACATCTTATCACCGGGCGCTACGTCAAAAGCTTTGTACCATGCATCGATGTTGCTCACGGGTCCGTTGCAGCGATACATACCTGGCGAGTGCGGATCTACCACGACCAGTTGCGCAGCATATTCGGGTGTAATGTTGGCGCGCCATACCTGCGCCCAGCTTAGAAAGAAGCGCTGGTCGGGCGTGAAGCCATCAATTTTTTTGTCGCTCTTACCTTCTTCTGTATTCTTGAAGGCCTGGTAGGCAATGTTCAGTCCGCCAAGGTCGGCAAGGTTCTCACCCAGCGTTAGCTTGCCGTTTACATGCACACTGTCGTTGACAGTAAAGGCATCAAACTGTGCGGCTACCTTGTCTGCACGCTCGTTGAACTTCTTTTCATCTTCTGCCGTCCACCATTCTCTCAGGTTGCCATCAGCGCCGTATTGTCTGCCTTCGTCATCAAAACCATGCGTTAGCTCATGACCAATTACAGCCGCAATGCCACCATAGTTTACCGCATCATCGGCACCAAAATCGAAGAACGGAAACTGCAGAATGCCTGCCGGGAAAGCGATTTCGTTATTTGCAGGATTGTAATACGCATTAATCGTAGGCGGCGTCATGCCCCATTCGGTTTTATCCACCGGTTTGCCCATGTGGCTTACCATTTTGTTGTATTCAAACTGATCGATGCTTTGCAGGTTTGCCAGTACATTGTTTGAAGTAACCACAACGCCAGGATACGCTTCCCATTTATCCGGGAAAGCAATTTTATTTACAATTGCATCCAGCTTTATCAGCGCTTGTTGCTTTGTGCTGTCCGTCATCCAATCAACACTGTTAATGCGGCTTCTAAAGGTTGCCTGAATATTCTTTACCAGCGAAATCATGCGCTGTTTAGCGGCATCGTTGAAGTATTGTTTTACATACAACTGTCCAAGCAAATCGCCAAGGTTATTATCTACTAAACTGCTCATGCGCTGCCAGCGTGGCGTCATCTGTTTCTGACCCGATAATACCTGGCTGAACTGAAACTGGCGGTTTACAAACGCACTGCTGAGATAGCCGGCGCTGTTCTTAATCACTGCCCATTGCAGGTAAGCCTTCCAGGTGTCTAATGGCACAGCATTAAACAAGCCATCAGCGGTTTTTAAAAAGCTAGGGTTATTGGTTAAGATACTGTCTGCACCGGTTACTTTCATTTCGGCTAGGAACGAAGCCCAGTTAAAATCAGGTGTGGTTTTGCTTAGGTCAGCAACGGCAAATTTATTGTACGTCTTTACCGGGTCACGCATCTCTACGCGGCTCATCTGTGCCAGCGCAAGCGCCTTCTCTAGGTTGAAGATATTATGCGCTTTGGTGTTCGCCATTACAGAATCATCGCCGGTTAGCACAAACATGTCTTTTATATATGACAGATACGCAGCCTGTATAGTCTTGCTGCGGGCATCGGTCTTCAGGTAGTAATCCCTGTCGGGCAATGACGTGCCGCCCTGAGATAGTTCCGGTATGTATTGGTTTACGTTCTTATCATCCTGACCCACATCGAAACCAAACAACAAACCACCCACGCCTTTTTGACGGAGTGTGGCAATCTGGTGAAGCACTTCGTCTTTACTGGTTAGAGAACCTAATTGCTGTAATTCGGGCTGAATAGGTGTTGCACCCAGTTTCTCAATGGCTACGCTATCCATTGCGCTGGTGTAGAGCGCGCCTACACGCTGTGCTGCGCTATCTTTTATTTTACCTGCGGCTGCATCTTCACACAGCTTCTTCAGGCGATCCAGGCTGGTCTGGCGCAGTACATCAAAGCTGCCCCAGCGTGTCTTAGAAGCGGGTACAGGATTGTTCTTTAGCCATGTGCCATTGGCATAGAGATAAAAGTTGTCGCCGGGTTTTACAGACAGATCCATATTAGAAGGATCGATGTACTTAAGCGAAGAGGTTTTCTTCTGCGCGAACGATGTCGCCACCATACACAACGCAGCTGCTACCAGCATGCATGGTATTCGTTTCTTCATGTGTATCATTTTCCGCAAATGTAATGTCCACACGTGGCTATACGATGAAGAAAAGAGTATTTTATACACCTTTTATAAGAAAGCCTAATGGAAAGGATAAACGGCTGCCGCGCACGCCGATGTTCTGCTTTACGGTCTTTCTCAACCTTGAGTACGCGGATGCCAGCAAATTTGTATTGATTTCCGTCTGGCATAACTCTGGCGTTACTACACTGGTACTTTTATTTTGTTGCCACCAGCAAACCACACCCCTTACTCCTGCGTATATCCACATACAGTATGTAGTCGCCTATCCCTCCTGTTTCCGTTTGGCATTAGGATTGCGACACACATCTTAACACATGGGAAAACAGGAACATGATACAGATCG
>CAZZZH010000049.1:20838-21100 GCA_964658445.1 Ilyomonas sp. | reverse complement strand
TTGCAAAAACAGCTTTCATCTATACCTATTGATGTTGCGAAAACACCTAACTTATCAACGAGTATAAGAGCAACGAACACGCTTACTTCTGTCAGATCAACTAATATTAGTAAGCTTGCTACCGCTACAACATTAGGCAATCTGACAGGAAATACAATAACAGGCTTATTCAACACCGGCTTACTTCCATTTCATCCTTTCATTATTACTCCACCAGAAATAAATCTGAAGCGGTTTAATGTTCCTTACACCGATATCAAAA
>CAZZZH010000049.1:0-20828 GCA_964658445.1 Ilyomonas sp. | reverse complement strand
CAAGCGACGATGTAATTAATGCCTTTCTGAAACTGGTTGATGACACTACATTGTCATCTGTTGCCTATGCATTGAATTATTGTTATAACCAGTATCAGAATTTATTGGATGATACCGCAACCGGCTTCCCCACTTTGTTTGATGATTTGAAAGCGCAACGGGATGCCATTGTCAAAAGCGATCCGATTTTCATTCAATATTTCTACGATTTTATTGATGATCTGAAGAAGGCGTATGACGAGTTTCGGGCAAAGGTTTCGCTGCTATTATCAGCTTGCTGTCCGGATGAAAATCTATTTCCGCTGCACGTAGTGTTAGGCGCTGCAACCGGCACTACCAAAGACTTTGCGAAGGATGCCTACCGTGCTTACTTTATGTATTCGCCACTTTTTGCCAGGCAGGAAAATGAAATATCCGAAATGCAGTTCTTGTTTCGCAGGATACAGATTATGGTAAAAGAATTTGTAGTGATGAATGCCGATAACTCACAGTCGTTCGGCATTTCTGTATTACCGAGTTTATACAAGCAGGCACTGCTTTCGCAACGTGCTATTCCTTACTACTACACTGTGAACGAAAGCGGCAACGAGCTGTATAAATACTGGAATTATTACAAAACAATTCGTGGTAAAGCGGCGGCCAACATCAGCTACAATGCAAACCTGTACAGCAACGATGTGGCGACACTAAACCCCTTGTTATATGATATAGAAAAGTATAATTTTTTTCGCATTGAAGGGCATATTGGCATCAACTATCAAACAGCATTGACTAATATTTTACAACAACAGAAGAGCTATAATTTGCCTTTTGATGTGGTGGCCATTTCTGCTGACCAGTTACCTACCGGTGGCACATTGCCGCAATGCAATATGCAGGATTTAGATACCGATTACAAGCTGCTGCTCTCAGAGTTCTCGTGCAAAGTGCATACACCGTTTTGTTTTATAACGAAGCTAGCTTATCCGCCGCAGTCAACGTTTGTAGCAGGCACGGTAAGTAGTGTTGGCAATGTCAATATCGGCACCATTTCTATTATTAACACAGCTGCCAATATAGGTGTCGCCGCCTCACATGCGGAAGCGGCTTCAAACCTAACGGCCGCTTCAGAAACGCCACAGATGAATACCGCTTCTGTCTTGACCTCTACTTCTTTTACTAACTTTAAATTGCAGACCGCTGCTGATACGCTCAAGCTTAATTTTCCAATCTTTCAGTTAGGCTATCGCAAAGGCGATTTCATGCGTAAGTATTGCCCGCCTGCTGCTAACACCATCGGCAGTGTTTACTTAAATTCTTTAAGCAGCACGGGTGTGTTTACCAACCCTGTTCAACTAAGTACCACCAACAGCAGTCTTATCTCGTACTATCGATTGTTTGATTATGTAGATGCAGTAGAATCGCTGATGCAAGTGCTGATGCCGGCTACGCTTACTACCATTGATATGAATGCGTTTTCTACCGCCTATAAACGCTTTACGGATAGTCTGTTTGCTGTAACCTTCGCTGTTACCGAAATCATGAATGATGCCTTCGGAACATCAGACAGTACCGCCTTGCAATTTTTTAAAGCTATAGAAATGGATGTGCTGGTAGATGAAATGAGTATGCCGGTATATGATTGCCTGGATGAACGCCTGCAAACGCTGCAAAGTGAATACAGCAGCCGGTTTCAGCAGTACCAGGCTCAACTTGGCTTTTATAATTATTACAATAATCATTATGGGCTGGAGCATAAAGCCGGCGTGCCCAAAGGCGGCACGTTTGTACTTGTTTATCATCCGGCTTCGCAAAAAAGCACAAGTACTGGTAGCGTGGCTGGCTCATTAGGGTCCGTTGTGGCTTCTTCGCAACTGAATCCGAATATCAGTAAGGCAGAACAGTTAAGCCCAGCAATAACGGGCGCAAAATTATTCATGGCAAAAGCGCCGAAAGCTACGCCCGATAAAAGCACTGCAAAGAATACAAAAGCAACATCGAAAAAAGACAAGCTTACTGCTGTTACAGAAAAAGATACCATACTGAACCGCCCGGTAACAGAGCCGATAAAAACTATAACCGAACAGTCGGTAAGAACGGGAACCAGCAGTATTTCCACTACGCCGCAACAACCGCATGTATTAACTGCAACCGACCCCGGAAGAGTAGTAGCCGGAGGCGTTGAACAACCCGTTGCAACGGGAACGATTAACACAAATCAACCGGCTGTCGGGCCTGTGTTATCAACTGTTGAGCAACCCATACTTACTACCACACAACCAGGCATAGGAGCGACAACACCAGTGATGAACCCGATATTAAATCAGCCACAGAACCCTATTCTAACATCAACGGGCGCTGGCATTGGGATTGCAAACACACCTGTTTTAAATCCGGTATTTAACCAGCCGCAAAATCCGGTGTCTACACAACCGGCAAGCACGGTTACAAGCGGTTTGTCGGGTTCAATGGGCGTATCGAATCTGCTTGATCAAAATACCTTAAATCTGATAAAGAATTTTGCCAACAGTTCGGTGAACCTTACAACTGACAACAAACAATCTATTCTTGATTTTTTGAACCAGGCAAACTTGCAGCTTGTCGGCAGTCAGTTTGCCGTAGCTGATAACGTGGTAATCGCCGATTTTTATGTTCCGTATCTGTGCTGCTCCGATTGCCCGCCGGTTACTTATATTGTACAAGCACCGCAGCCCACGCCACCGCCGGTAGAAACACCTGAATTTACCATTGCATCAAAAGAGTATGTATTTACCGACGATAAAAATTATGCATTTACTGCAAAGCCTTTGGTAACAAGTGATAACAAGGCAACAGATCCGTTTGCATCGGATGATGTAATCAATACGGGCAACCTGCATTTGCTGACTGATGATAAAAACATCTTGTACCTGCAACCGTTTATGCAAGATTTGGATGCCACCAAAACAGCAACAGTTGTTTATCAAAACATACCGATCGACATTACTATCATAAAGCCAAATGCAACATTTACCATCAATGAAACAAAAGATGCCTCCGGCAGCAGAGCCTTGCAATTAGTGCCCACAGATGTAAAGGCGGATAGTTATAAATGGTCGGTTAACCAGATCGATGGCATCTTCGAGAACACAAACTCACCGGGTATTGTAAGCGTTCAGGAAATAAAAAGCAAAACACAATCATCTTCTTTTTCTATTGCACTTACTACTTCTTATACAAGGAACGGCGCTACTGCGTCTGATACGCAAACGCAAACTTATCGAACCAGCGTCTGCATTGACTTTGAGAACTTTCAACTGAACGAAGTATATGGTCCGCAGGTTGGTCAAAAAGAAGGTGATACTGCCTTTACCACCGACGAAAAAATCACTGCCAAAGCCTGGCCGTTTCTATTCCCTCGCGACAGCACTTTTGGCGTTGCCATGGTGGTAGCTGCACCGCAGGAAATGAGTAGCGGTCAATGTCTGCAACTGAACAATATTAATTTGGAGTTTGATTACAGCAACAGTTCGCTTCAGCCGACACAGATAACCTTGTTGTTCCTTGCGCAGGGCGGGTTTCAGAATCTTTCTGTCAACGGCAGCGATCCTTTTATCGGACAGCTTTCACAAGTTCTGCCACAGATAAAAGATATAGCTGCCAGTGTAAAAATGGCAACAGACAGCCTGGGAATTTTAACGCTAAGCGGCGCTATCACAACATTTAAGATTGGCGGCCAGGAATTTTTTATAGACAATGTTTGCGCGCAATAACGAGTTATTCTTCTAATAAGTAAATACATCTTTTTTTTCATTGAATCAGCACATCATACATAAACAACATGTGGTTCTTAAAACAGAGAATGAAATGCTGTCGCAAACGGTGCAGGATGCAGTAAGCGATATCATGAAAAATGAGCTGCCCGATCTGTTGCAACATGTGTTTGATGAGTTGTCGACAGAAGATGAAATTATCCGTATTGATGCTGTGCAATTAAATGTAGGATCAGTATCGATACAGGATATACAACAATCTTTTGCAGGAAAAATTGCGCAGCAAATAAAAGAAGCTATTATTCAGAAAAGGCAAGAAAGCGATAACGAAAACGGTGTTGTTGTTATCCGCAAACAACAATCGCTGCGCGAAGGATTCTTGTATTTTTTACAAACCGGGTTGAAGCCCTGGTTCGACACAAAAAAAAGCAAAGAGCATTGGGAAAGCCAGATACAGAAAGGGTTTCAGCAACAAGACTGGCAAAAAATATTGATATGGCTACAGGAAAAATATAGCTCTCAACCTGTGGTCATAGAAAGATTGGCTAACCAGTTTTCAGATGCTTTTTTGAAGCAACTGAGCAATGCGCTTTTTCCATTGAAAACAGACAAATGGGAAGAAGTTTATGAAGACTTGGTAACATTAAATGAAACGGAAGAAGCAAGAAATGAGCGAAAGACGAAAAGCGATATTTGGCTTCTTTGTTTCCGTTCTTTTTTAGTTGAGCCGCGAGAAGAAAATGCCTTGTATTCCGTAATAAAAGCATTGTTTCTTTCAAAAACAGATAACAGAAACTCTTTAAACAAACAACAAGAAAAGACAACAGAAAAAAAGATAAAAACACAGATTGTACGCAATGCCATTGAAAAAAAAGCAAGCAGCGATGAAGTCTGGACAACAAAAAAAAATATAGATGATAATGAGAGCAGTATTGCGTTGTCTCTGAATAAAAGCAATACTGGTCACTTACAAAAGCCGGCAATAATCGGCGCAATCATCCCGATAAAAACAGAGTATGTAATTAACAGTGGTGTCGTTCTTCTTCATCCTTTTTTAGAAATGTATTTCGATGAATTATTGTTACTGAAAGAAAGAGATTTTATAAACCTTGACGCCCGTAAGAAAGCCGTGCTGCTGTTGCACTATTTATCAACCGGGGAAACAGAAATGGCAGAGTACGATTTGTTGTTACAGAAAATCATCTGCGGCTTGCCGTTAGAAGAAACGTTACCCAACAACATGGAATTGACGGAAGAAGAATCAGAAGAATCAGAAAAATTATTACAGTCTGTTATCAACCATTGGGCGCCTTTAAAGAACACTTCATCAGAAGGTTTGCGCAGCACCTTTCTGCAACGTGAAGGAAAAGTAGAGAAAAAAGAAAATGGCTGGCTGTTAACCGTTGAATCAAAGACAGTAGATATTTTATTAGATAAACTTCCCTGGGGATTTTCGACCCTACGGCTGCCATGGATGAAAGACATGATCAGTGTTGACTGGTGCTAAAACGAGGTTATGAAGACGACACAAACTGCTAAAGAATCTGTCAATCCTTCTTCCAAACAGAAGGATAAAACCATGCCTTTTTTTTCGCCGGCAATTCAACCCAAACTTTCCATCAATCAACCCAATGATGTGTACGAGCAGGAAGCTGATGCGGTAGCTGACCAAGTGATGCGGATGAAAGATACTTCTTTGCACACAGGTGGTTTCTTTAAGCCTTCGCTGTCGCAGATACAACGAAAATGTGCAGAATGCGAAGAGGAAGAAAAGCAACGTCAGGTTCATTTAAAGCCAGATCCATCGCTTATACAACGGCAACCGACAGACGAATATGATAAGCCTGAAACACAGCCGCAGCCGGCATCTCAGCCGGTAGATACACCTGCGCCCGTTTTACCCAATGTTCCTAATTTCCAGCTACCGCCGCCCGAGTCTATCGATTATCTCGGCATCAACCGCTCGTTTCTCAACCGCGGCCTGTCGCCCTATGGTTATGGCGATGCCGCTAAGCAGGAATGGAGCCGGCAATACCAATTGTATTCAACATTAGGTGCCGGTAATGTACTCGATAAAACTTTTATTGGAGGCACGCTCCGCTTCTTTGGCGTTACGCCGCCGGACGGCGATTGGAACGCCTGGCTTTCGAATCAAACTACGCCAAAAGCGATTGATTCGGCGCTTTCAAAAGACTATCCCAACCTGAATGAACAGGAAGAAAGAAGAGGTGGCTTGCCGGCACCAACAATCATCAATTTACCAGGCGTAAATTTTAAGAAAAAAGACGGAAGTATTGACCCAAGCCAGGCAAACCAGGAGCAGGAAGCTGATAACATAGCCAACGCTGTAATGCAAAGCAGAAGCGAGGTTCAACCTCAATCGTTTTTTCTTTTGCAACGCAAATGTGCGCATTGCGAGGAGGAAGAAAAACTGCAACGAAAGGAAGATAATGCCGGGGAAACAAAGACTCATTCATCAACAGAAAATTATATCAATACGCTTTCCGGTGGCAAGCCTTTAGGAGAAGAAGAAAAGAGCTTTTTTGAACAACGAATCGGCTACGACTTTTCCAATGTAAGAGTACACAACGACAGCACTGCAAACGCATCGGCAAAAGAGGTAAATGCTTTGGCTTATGCACATGGCAACCACATTGTATTTGGCGCGAACGAATATCAACCCGCAACAGACGATGGTAAAAAACTGATAGCACATGAGCTGACGCATGTGGTACAGCAAGGAAACAAGCAAACCGTGCAACGCAAAGAGAACAACGATAGTAAAGAACAGGTATCGGTAAAGATTCTATGGCAGGGAACAGTGTTCGCTTCGCTGTATTATTTCATCCGGCCGGTTTGCAAAAGTGAAGAGGAAGCAAAGCAAATTGTTGGACAGTTATTGTTGAACAATTCATTTGTGTACCTGCTAAACAATGGCAACGATGTTCCTTTAAAAGACTTTGAACAAGTAGAAAACTTCGAGAAGACAAAAACGATAAATGTTTATGACAGCGCTCTACAGATTATACTGGATGCAACCGGCAATAAAACAAAAGAAGAGTTTTTTAAGGTATTAGCGGCGAATAAAGTAGTCGATCAAAAAGCCAGTCAGCTGATAAAGGAGTTAAAAGCGGAAGGCTTTGACATCCATTACGAAAATTCGTGGCTTGATAGCTTTATCAAAGGACTGGGGCAATCTTCGTTGTCATCATCTTTTATGGATACTTACAATAAAATGAAGGACAATGCAACATCCTGGGAGAAAGGGCCTGCCTTTTACACAGGTATTAACTTAGGTTTTCCGGCAGGTGTGGCAGAAGATGTATGGGACAATATTAAAGGCATTTTTCTGCTAGCCTGGCAACTGGTCAAAGCACAGTTCGAAATGGAAACCGACCCCATTGGTTTTTATAATAAAATAAAAGAAGAGATATCAAATTTATGGCAGGTCATTAGTACCGATCCTGAAGAGTTGGGAAAGCTGGCCGGCAATGCTTTGGGTAGTAAAATAAAGAAAGATTTTGTGAACGTTAATTCCTTCAATCAGGGCTTTGCGTTGGGCGAGATTGTGGGTAAAGTAGCCACAGAAATCGCTTTGTTATTTGTGGGTGTTGAAGAAGTAGCTGCATTGGCAAAAGTAGCGGAAGGCACAAAAATAGGCGGTATGATTTCGAAGGCATTAAGAGAGTCGGAAATGATTGGCAAAGTTGGTAAGCTGATAAAAGGAGAGAAAGGTGTGGTGGCGGCAGACGAAGGCTCAAAGGCACTAACAGAGACCGAGAAAATAGAAGAAATGGTAAAAGCTGCCCAGAAGGCAAGCGAAGAATCTAAACCATCGGCAGAGCTGATTAAATTGGAAAGAGAGTTGTTTGAAACCAAAGTAAAAGAAACAGGTAATATACTGGAGGTAACAGAAAAAGAGTTGATAGCAGATTATGATGTTGAAGTAAAAGTAGGCGATCATACCTATCGCAGGAAAATAGAAGATGGCACTTGGTGCAGGTTTAGTACCAAGATCTGCGACTTGCATCTGGATAATGCAGCCGTCAACAAACAGAAGCCGCGCAGCATCAGTTCCGGCACCGAGCCGGTGCCGGTAGAGCCAAGGGCGAGAGGCTACGCAATAGAAGATTCACACTTAAGCGACCTGAAAGGAAAGGGCTGGAACGGGCTGCCAGATTACTTTCCAAGCATTGATGGTGTAAAGGGCGGTACCGCTAAAAATGTGATGCGCGAAGGTCAGCAGGTAAGGCAGATTGAAGGTGCAGAAGTGTTGTCGGTTAAAAGCACAAGCATTACCGACCCGGTAACCTTGCAGAGCAATATGGAAAAATACCTTGCTGCGCTAAAACGAAATACCTTCAGTAATGGAGAATTGTTTGTAAGAAATGTAAAGTCTAAAAACCTGCACCTGATTTTTGAACAAGGTTTTATCAGTAAAGTAGAAAACAGGGAAGTATTGAAAGCCTTGCAGGAAATGAAGAAAACAGCCGCTGCAGAAGGTGTAAATTTTGAATGGTTCGTGATACCAGAAAATGGAAAGATTATGAACGGACCCCAGTTTTTCAAAGCTCAGAAAGCCTTGCTTGATGAGTTGTAAACAGAAAGATTAAAAGATAAAATAAACTACTTAATTCCGGTTTACTTTCTATATAAAAGATGACTGACCATGAGAGGTTTTAATAATTCCTGCAAACGTTCGGATGCCTTGTTGCAACAAAACAAGAGTGCTTTTATTCAACCCAAGCTTACGGTTAACCAGCCTAACGATACCTATGAGCAGGAAGCTGATGCGGTTGCTAATAAGATGTTACCGCCAGAGCATTCGGCAGCGGGCTCAACCGCCTTCTTCAAGCCACCTATTTCTTCATTACAAAGAAGTACGTTGACTGAAGAAACAAGTAATACATTGCTGCAAAACAATAACAGTCAGCTATCATCAACCCAAGATTATATCCACTCTCTTTCCGGCGGCAATACACTAAGCAGGCAGGATAAACATTTCTTTGAAAGCCGCATGGGTTATGACTTTGGCCAGGTAAAACTTCATACCGATACAGCTGCCAACGAATCTGCCAAAAGCATACAGGCTAAGGCTTACACACATGGCAATGACATCGTGTTTGCCGCAGGCGAATATCAGCCTGAAACAAATGATGGCAAGAAGCTGATAGCGCACGAACTGACGCACGTGGTACAGCAACAATCAACATCCAGCCAGGTACAGCGTGAAGAGCAAAAGCCTGACCGCTATGAAGAACTGAAAGATGATAAAAAAGCAAAAGAAGTATTTGAAAAACTGAACCCCGCAACCTTAGGAAGATACTGCACGCAGAACTGCCCGGCGGTTGCCGAAGCACTGGAAGAATATCTGAAAACAGGCGTCTTTCCGGAAACCCATTGCGACCCGTTGGGCGAAGGAAACTATGGCTATGATGTAAGTGATACAGAGTTTTCAGATAAGATTGTTGGGTGGGATAAATTTTGGAAGAAAGCTTCTCCAAACCTGAAGAAGCATGGCGACTTTCTGGTGATAGAAGCTGAGCGGACAGAGAAGCAGGCGAAGGATAATAACCTCACGCAGTGGCATTACTTTTTGATACTAAATATAAAAGATAAAAACTTTGTGGTAGATGCTTATACCAAAGAAGTAACCGACGACATTAGTGGTTATACAACCCGTTTAGTCGCCAATAGTTACCGGCATGCCAAGGGCGATTTTAAAATAAAAAAAGTAAGAGTAAGCCCTTAGTTTGAACTTACCTTTTCAGTCATCATTACTATTGTTTTCATCCATTGCTCTTACTAACTTTTTACAATCACCAGTTATGTTTACAAAAGAGTTAGCCAGTTCTTCTGCGTCAGGCAGCCGTGTTACTGAACCCTTTTTTAAAAGTATTCCGCTACAAAGAAAAGAAGATAGTAAAAGTTGCGAAAGTTGGGAGAGAGACTTAGAAAGCCTTGCCATCAAAGCAATCAATCTATACTTCCGTTCGCATCTTAAGCAGCCGGGTGTTATGGTGTCGAAGATTGACAATTGCCAGTTGATACCACAATCGAATACCCACATCTGTGATTTTACTTTATCGAATAAAAGACGTGGAAACGTAGTTATCGTTACCGATGAGAACCGAATAAAAGTGCAACTGGCAAAGGAACCGTACGGAACCGGAACGGAAAGCTGGTGCTTTTATAATTATACTTGTAATGATAATAATGCGATCGAATTCACAGAAGATAACTGCAGCGAAAAAGAATGACTGAACTATCCGAAAATATAAAAAGTGATATTGCTGTTTTGCGGGCATTCGTCAGCAAACGCTTGCATCAGCAATTTATAAACGAAACCGATAATGAACCGCCATCCCTTTCTTTCCGCCTTTTTTCTGGCAATGAATTACAGTTGACTATCGATGAGCAAATCGTTTTACTGATTACTTTAGTGCCCCATATTCAACCCGACTTTTTTGAATCTGTTATTCAGGAAGTACTTCCGCAAGGTGGCGATTTTCCTCAATTTGGCGGTGTTAGAGGTTCTAATCATCGTGGCTTGTTGCCCACCGGCGAGACCTTGCAATTCATCATCGCAGCAGATGATTTTGAAAAGAAAATAGCACTTCAAAAACTGTTGCTGGGTGATAGTAAACTCATACAGGATAATATCATTGAAATAGAACCTGTGAAGCGAGGCGAGCCGGTGATGAGCGGGCGCTTGATTCTGTCGGAAGAATGGCTGCACCGCTTTCTTACCGGTCATGAGCTGCCTTATCAGTTCAGCGCCGATTTCCCGGCAAAAAAGATTACCACGCAAATGACATGGGACGACCTGGTGCTGAGCGCTTATACACAGGAGCAGATTAACGACATTGTTATCTGGTTAAAGCACTTTAAAAAAATAAATGCGGATGGCGTGCTGGGTCGTAAAATAAAACCCGGCTATCGCATCTTGTTTCACGGTTCACCAGGCACGGGCAAAACGCTTACCGCCGCTTTGTTGGGCAAGCAGTTTGGCAAAGATGTTTACCGCGTAGATATATCACAGATGGTATCGAAATACATAGGTGAAACAGAAAAAAATTTAGAGAAAGTGTTTGCGAAAGCGGAACATAAAGACTGGATTCTTTTTTTTGACGAAGCGGATGCTTTGTTTGGTAAAAGAACGAATGTACAAAGCTCGCACGACCGCTATGCCAACCAAGAAGTATCGTACCTGTTGCAGCGGGTAGAAGATTACCCGGGCTTGCTGATATTGGCTTCCAATTTTAAAAGCAATATGGATGATGCATTTTTGCGTCGCTTTCAAAGCATCATTCATTTTCCTAATCCCAATGCTTCTGACCGTTTGAAACTCTGGCAAAAAACCTTGCCGGTTACTTACCAGCTCGATTCTTCGGTGCGGTTGAATGAACTGGCTGAAAAGTATGAGTTAAATGGTGCAACGATATTAAATGTAATACAGGGCGCCATGCTGAAAGCTGCTTCGCGAGGCGATGAATTGATCCGATATCATGATATTATTGAAGCCATCCGCAAAGAATACAGGAAGGAAGAACGCTCGATGAATTAATGTTGAAATCAAGTGCCTATTCTGATTATTTTCAGAGAAATCAGCACCGTAAAGCTGTTTCAGGGCTTGGACATTCTCCCTGCCTACTCCATACCTTCTTCATACATAGTTTATGAAGAGTTCATCAACTCATCTATCTTTTTTGCCTTGAATTGGAAGATGTGGTTACAGCTTTTTATTTGCAATCTCCATTTAGTGCATTACTTCGGCTTCGCTCTTTCATACTGAACCGGGTAAGAGTAATTGTCGCCTAACTGTTGCGCCGCATGTAATGGAAAGTAAGGATCGCGCAGGCTTTCGCGGGCAATTACGATCAAGTCTGCCCCGTCTTTTTCTAAAATCATATCAGCTTGTTGAGCATTTGTTATCAAGCCAACAGCAGCAGTAAGAATACCCGTCTCTCTTTTAATTTGCTCTGCAAATTCAACCTGGTAGCCAGGTTTAGTTGGAATTTTTGCTCCCGGCACATTACCACCGGAAGAAGTGTCTATCACATCTACTCCATGTTCTTTCAATAAAGAAGATAGCTTTACAGAATCATCAATCGTCCAGCCACCATCCGTCCAGTCGGTCGCAGAAACACGCACGAAAAGAAGCTTTTCATCACCCAATACTTTCTTAACAGCGTCTGTAATTTCCAATACCAGGCGAACCCTGTTTTCAAAAGAACCACCGTATTCATCTGTTCTGGCATTGCTTAACGGCGAATAAAACTGGTGAAGCAAGTAACCATGCGCCGCATGAATTTCAATTACATCATAACCAATTTCCAGGCAACGCCGGGCGGCAGTTGCAAAATCATCAATCACTTTCTGAATACCGTCTTTATCGAGTGTCAAGGGAGCTTCGGTACCTTCAAGAAAAGACAATGCACTGGCAGATATAGTTTGCCAGCCATTGGCTTCATTGGATGGAATTGGCTTGCCGCCATCCCAGGGCTTTTGTGTGCTCGCTTTTCTTCCGGCATGCGCAAGTTGGATACCAGCTAAAGCGCCTTGTTGATGTATGAAAGAAACGATCTGTTTTAGCTTTTCCCTATGCTCGTCTTTCCATAAACCCATGTCTGCATAAGTGATGCGCCCTTCGGGTGATACAGCTGTTGCTTCCTGGATAATAAGCGATGCGCCACCCACTGCGCGGCTGCCAAGATGCACGAGATGCCAGTCGTTGGCAAAGCCATCTTCAGAAGAATATTGACACATGGGAGAGATGACGATACGATTTCGTAAGGTGACATTTTTAATTGTAATCGGCGACAACAGTTTGCTCATATTCATATAAAATAAAGAGCAGCCTGCATTACAAGCTGCCCTGGTTTTTAAAATGTAAAGATAACTAGCTGTTGCAAAATAGAGTCATTAACCTGTCAGTTTACCAAGCTATAGTTAGATTGCAAAAAATCTTTGAAAGCCACGCCATTGCTGCGCAAACTGCCATCGCTGTTATTAAGCGCAACAGCTTTTGACATGCCGTTTGTAACTGTGCCATCGCCGCTATACCAAAGCACATAAGGCAGATTGCTGGTGCGAAATTGCTGCATCATATCCTGAACAATGGCAGGCGAGGTGTTTAACTCGCCCACCTCATTAGAAATTACCGGTTTACCGGTGGCGTCTCTGAGATAAGTGATTACTTCATTCATCGCACGGGTGTCGACTTGTGTAGCAGCATCGGCATTTGGAGCGGCATTTGTCCAGCGGGCTAATACCGGCTCGTACCAATGAAAATTGACATAGTCGAAGCTCATGTTTTTATAAGCCTGAAGTAAAGAATCGGTGAAGGCTACCCGATTGGCTAATTGAGGGTTGTTAGCTAAGTTGGGCAAATCGTTTATGATTGCCTGCGGCATAGTGCGTTTGGCAAAATCATTTGCTTGTGCTGTAAGACCTTGGCTCAGGTAATTGCGGTAGGTTAAAATACAAAGGACATCTTCTGTAAGACCACCATTCATAACTTTTATGTTGTTGACATGCAATGCCGCTGTAGCTGTATTTAATTCATTGATATAATCCTGCGCCGGGCCGGTATGATAATTTTCATTTTCCTCTTCGTTTTCAATAGCAACCAAATATGGGCGAAATGTCTTTATAACCTTAGCGATATTGCTTGTAATACTGGCGGCATCTTTGGGAAAAGGTGCTTTTGCCTGTGAACCGTAATAGTCAAAATTCGCAACGACTTTAAAGCTGTCGGCAACAAGAGAATCTATGTAAGAACTTGGCTCTGAGAAATTTTCAAGACCCACTTCTGCACGAACATAACTTACTCCTAAAGCCTTTGCAGTGACGATGCGATTGTTCTCAGGAGTACCTTCTATCATTACACCAACAGGAGCTTGTGAACGAGGCGGATTGGATGTAGATATAGTAATAGCAGATAAAGAACCTACCATGTCATTTGTTTTTTGGCAGGAAGCAAACCAAAAAACAAGTGCCGTAATCAATAACCCTTTCATGTTTTTTAATTTTGCGAAAGGTTAGATTTAGGCAGAAATCAGTGGTAAAAAAGGGTTGTGTTAAATTATCGCTTTTGATGTTGTTCTTTAATAAAATCTTTAAACTGCTGCAAGCTAAAGCTGCTTAAGTTCTGCTCTTTGGTAACGCCTGCTTTTTGTGCTGCCAGCACACCATACTCAATATCGTTAAAGCCGTTAATAGAATGCGCATCCGGGTTGACGGAAGTCAACACACCTTTGTCTAAAGCATAGCGCAAATAGCGCCAGTCAATATCAAGCCGGTGCGGGTTAGCATTAAGCTCAATAACAACCTTGTTAGCAGCGCATGCATCGATAATTATTTTGTGGTTTACAGGATACCCATTGCGACTTAGCAGCAGCCTTCCGGTCATGTGCCCAAGTATATTGGTATACCGATTTTCAATCGCCGTTAGCAAGCGCTTCATCGCTTTTTCCTCACTCATTTTTAAATTGGAATGAACAGAGGCGATGACAAGATCAAAGGTTGATAACACATCATCACTGTAATCAAGACTGCCATCGTTCAGAATATCACTTTCAACGCTTTTAAAAATGACAAACGGCGCCAAGGTTTTATTCAGTTCATCAATCTCTTTGTGTTGCATTATGAGCCGTTCTTCATTCAGCCCGTTAGCATAAAACGCCGATTTAGAATGGTCGCTAAGCACAAGATATTGTAAGCCCTTTGTCATTGCAGCCTTCGCCATTTCGGCAACTGTGTTGCTACCATCGCTCCATACGCTGTGAGAGTGAATAATAGCGGTAATATCTTCAACCGCGATCAATTTTGGCAATTGATGTTGCTTTGCCAATTCAATTATGTTAGCGCTTTCGCGCAGGTAAGAAGGAATGAAATCAACACCTGCTTTTATAAAAATATCTTGCTCGTCGTTTTCGTTGTTTTCAAGAAAAAATTGTTGTTGCCATGCAGTCACAAACTCGTCACTGCTACTGGTAGTAAAAAGTCTTGTAGTAATATTATCATAACTTGTGTGATGAATTTGTATTGTCAGGTTGTCTGCATTTTTATACATAACACTATCATCCATCATTCCTGTTTTCGCAAATTGTTTACTTACTAAAAAAGCGTTGACCTTATCTGCAGAAATGGTTGTTATTAATTCTATCTTTTCAATGATTTCGTTGTGTCGTTTTAAATCACCGGTAAGAAATGTTTTATCATCAGGAAAAGATGTTTGCAAGTCTTTTTCTAAACCACTCGCGTAGCCACAAATTTCTGCGTATAAATAATTGCCTTTATTGCGTAGATAAAACTCAATAGATTCTTTAATGTTCTGCTGTGTCTTCTCGCCAAAACCTTTATAAAGAAGCAAGCGGTTCTCATTACACGCATATAAGAGTTCGCCTAAATCTTCAATATTTAATTCCTTCCAGATGATCGAAATTTTCTTTGCACCCAAACCTTTTATGTTGAGCATTTCTACCAGACCTAAGGGTGTTTTTTCAAGATATTCATTCAGGACAGGCAACTCGCCGGTTTGTAGTTGCGTCATTATTTTTTTAGCAATCGCGTCGCCGATTCCAGGAATGTTGCGAATGTCTTGTTCCGGCAGGTTGCCGAGTTCAGTCGTAAGCTTATCTATGGTGAAAGCCGCACTGGCGTAAGATTTCGTTTTAAAACTGTTTTCTCCATGAATGTCCATGAGCTTGGCAAGCAAAGAAAAATTATGCGCAATAATCTCGTTATCCATGCTGTGAAAGTAGAAAGAAAAGAAGAATGTAAAGGTTGACACCAATAAAAAAGTCCCGGTAAAAAACCGGGACTTTGTGTAAGTAAAGCAAGAATAAATTCTAATTACTTAGCTGCTTTCTTAGCTGCTTTTTTAGGAGCCGCCTTTTTTGCTACAGCTGCTTTTTTAGGAGCCGCTGCTGCCTTTTTAGGAGCTGCTTTTTTTGCAGTAGCAGTCGCTGCTTTTTTAGGAGCTGCGGCTTTCTTCGGTGCAGCTTTCTTTGCAGTAGCAGCTTTCTTTGTAGCTGCTTTTTTTGCAGTTGCCATAATCGTACAATTTAATGGTTAGTAAATATGCCATCAAAAGTACATACATTATGCCAACTGCAAAAATTAAAATATGCTTAAGCTGTGGCTTCTGCTTCGCTTACAGAAATCGTTGTCTTATTATCTTTCGTTTTCTTAAAAACGACAATGCCATCCTGCAATGCAAACAGCGTAAAGTCTCTGCCCACACCAACATTTTTACCTGGATGATATTGTGTGCCACGCTGGCGTACAATAATGTTTCCAGCTATTGCCGGCTGACCACCATAGATCTTTACACCCAAGCGTTTGCTGTTACTGTCGCGACCGTTCTTTACCGAGCCTTCGCCTTTTTTATGTGCCATAACATTTATTGAATATGGTTAATTATATATTGTTAACTGAAAGAAAGATTAGGCAATGCTGCTGATCTTAATTTGCGTGTAATGTGTGCGGTGACCATGCTTTTTACGAAAGCCTTTACGGCGCTTCATCTTAAAGGCAATTACTTTATCACCCTTCACCAGCTCACTTACAATCTCGGCTTTCACTATTGCCTTTACATCGGCGCCCAGCGAAAGATTGTTATCGTTACTGGCAAGCAATACATCGCTGAACTCAACGATATCGCCCGTATTGCCGGCAATATGCGGAACGTACAGGCTATCGCCTTCCTGCACTCTAAACTGCTGTCCGGCTATTTTTACAACTGCAAACATAATTTCTGAAATTAGGGCGGCAAAAGTAGGATTTATAAAGGAAAATTCCGAATGATATAGCAAATATTTTCAAACGAAAGTTTAATGTTCCATATTTCTACAAGTTTTCATTGACTTTTTGAATGAATATCCTGCAACGGCGCACTTAATATCCGGTTTAAGCCTGGCGGTGCAAAGCGGGTGTCTGCCAGTAAAGCAGTATCGGTAAGTGTGTATAAAAATGAAGTAAGCTGACCAATTTCAAAATTAGACAACTTCATATTTTTTACTAACGAATCGGTTGTAGGTCCATTTACAACGCCATTGCGATAATGATTCATTACATCTAAAACACTAAAAAATCTTCCATCATGCCCATAAGGAAATGTAACCATTACATTGCGCAAACTCGGCACTTTAAATTTTAAAGAATCGGAAGATAAGCGCGTGATGTGCATTCTACCCGAGTCCTTCAAAACACTATCAACCGTTAATCCAACATTGCGATAACTTAAATCGGTAAACAAAGGTTCTGTATGACAAGCTTCGCATTTCTTCTCAAAAATTTCATAGCCCAGCCGTTGCGATAAAGTAAACTGTGCTTCGCCTCGCTTTACTTTATCATAGTAAGAATTGGCGCTGACTATCATCACCAGAAACTGGCTTAGCGCTTTGGTGATGCGTTGTGTGTTAATAGTCTCGCTGCCAAACACTGATTTAAACAATTGTCTGTATTCCTTATCTAGCTTGAGTTTGGCAACGATGGAATCAATCACTTCATGCATCTCATTGTCTGCCGTGATTGGCACTAGCGGCTGAACATCCAAATGATTGACGCCGCCATCGTACATAAATTCTTTTTGCCACGCAAGGTTAAAAAGCGCCGGCGCATTGCGCATCGTGAAGGAATTGTTGTAGCCATGACTCAATGGATGGTCATAGGTGGCAAAGGCACCAAATTGCTGATGGCAACTCGCGCAGGGGAAATTTCCATCCTTGCTGAGCCGTCCATCATAAAATAATTTTCTTCCCAGTTGGAAGCCTTCTTTTGTAACCGGGTTTTTCGAAAAATCGTACACCGGCTTTGGCCAGCCATCGGGTACAACGAAAGGAATGGGCGTAGCCACAGTTGTTGCAGTATCAATAAAAATAAAATTGCTACCTGCAACCACGATAAACAATAGAAATATGACCAGCCATCCTTTTTTCATAAACGCAACTACGAAAGTATAACGGAGAAAAGAAAAAAGAAGTGCGGCGGAAACCTGTTTACTAACAATAATATTACATTGCAGCCGCTATTTACTGAACCTGATTTCCGTTTATGTATTTTCGGGCAGTAACATTTGGCTACCTTCTATTTTTGTTTTATGATAAAGCAGTTCCTAATACTAACCGGCTTATTTCTTCCTTTCTTTTTATCTGCCCAGACCGATAAGTGGGATTTGCAGCGTGCTGTAGATTATGCCGTGCAAAACAATATTTCGGTTAAGCAGAGCGATGTGCAGGCGCGCATTGCTGCTTTGCAAACAGAACTGGCAAAGGGCGCAGTAATACCAAACCTGAACTTTAATACACAAGCCGGTTATCAGTTCGGGCGTAGTATTGATCCTACTTCCAACCAATTTATTAACCAGAAAGTGTTTTTCCAGAGTTATTCGTTACAAACCAATATTACGCTTTTCAATTGGTTCAATATAAAAAACCAGGTAAAAGCAGCCCAGGTAGCTGAAGAAGCCGGGCGATTGGATGTTAGTCGTGTAAAGAATGATATTTCTTTGAATGTGGTAGCTGCTTATTTGCAACTTATACTTTCAATGGAGCAGATCAACATTGCCAAAGCACAAATTGCGTTGAGCGATTCACAACGTATTATTACCCGTAAGCAAGTTGATGCAGGTAGCATGCCGGAACTGAATGCAGCTCAAATTGAATCGCAGCTTGCCTTAGACAGCAGCACTTATATTACGGCAGTAAGTTCGGCGCAGCAAAACAAACTGCAATTGATTGCCTTATTGAACTTAGATGCTAGGCAGCCTTTTGAAGTGAGCATTCCTGATGTAGATAAAATACCATTGCCGCCACTAAGCGAATTAGAACCTGATGTGCTATTTCAGATCGCTTCTACTACACAACCGCAGCAACAGGTAGATTCGTTGCGCATTGTATCAAATCAATACAGTATCAAAGCTTCGAAAGGCGCGATGTATCCAACGTTATCAGCGTTTGGCTCTGTCGGTTCTAATTACGCCAGCAGCTATCGGCAGGCGTTTGTTGATTCTGCACAGATAACTCAAAAAATCGGCTCTGTAAATGTAAGCGGCTCTGATTACGACGTATTAAATACGTCAAATGTTTATTTCCAAACTTTTAAAAAGCCAACTTATTTTAAACAGGTTGGAGATATCAACTTAAGTCAGGCTGTTGGCGTACAACTCAACGTTCCCATCTTCAACGGCAGACAATTGCGCACCAATTATGAACGCGCCAAGCTAAACTTAGAAAGCAGCAAGCTTCAGTTAGCGTTAGACAATCAAACCTTACAGCAAAATATTTATACTGCACGCGCCAATGCCGAAGCCGCCATTCAAAAATTTTATTCCGATCAAAAAGCCGCAGCTTATGCAGAATATGCCAATGAGTTATCGCGCAAACGATACAACATCGGCATGCTATCAACCAGCGATTTCCTGGTGGTGCAAAACAATTTGGCTACAGCCCGCTTTAATCTTGCAGCAGCGCGCTACGATTATATCTTCCGCATTAAGCTGCTGGAATATTACAAATTTGGTAAAGTGCAACTCTAATTTTTATTCAGTCATACAGAAAGAAAACCTATTGCTATGAGCAAATCATTAAAGTGGATCATTGGTATATTAGTCGTTATCATCGTGGTGTTTGTAGTATTAAAAGCCACCGGCGCTATCGGCAAAGAAGAAGGCACACAAGTAACGGCAGAGAAGGCTGCAACCCGCACCATTATTGAAACTGTGAATGCCAGCGGTAAAGTATATCCCGAGATAGAAGTAAAAGTAAGCCCCGATATTTCGGGTCAGATTACCGAGTTGAATGTGCACGAAGGCGACACGGTAAAAAAGGGTCAGGTTGTCGCCCGCATCTATGCTGATATTTATACTTCGCAACGTGACCAGGCGGCTGCCCAGGTATCGCAGATGCAGGCACAGGTGGGCAACTCGCAGGCACAACTTGGCTCATTAAAAGCTACTGTCGACCAAACCACAGCAGCTTATAAACGACAGAAACAACTGGTGGACGATAAAGTGATTTCGCAGGCCGAGTTTGAAACCGCGCAGCAGGCTTATCTCTCAGCGCAAGCCAATTACAATGCGGCTCTTAACGGTATCAAAGCCAACCAGGCCGCGGTACAAAGCGCACAGGCAAGTTTAACAACAGCCAATAAAGATTTGGGCAGAACCACCATCACCGCGCCCATGGATGGCGTCATTAGTTTGCTATCTGTAAAGAACGGTGAGCGTGTGGCTGGTAACAGTTTTAACGTAGGTACCGAAATGATGCGCATTGCCGACCTGAACAGCATTGAAGCGCAGGTAGACGTAAGCGAAAACGACATCCCAAAAGTAAAGATTGGCGATAGTGCCGAAGTAGAAGTAGATGCCTACAACCAACGCAAATTTAAAGGCGTGGTATATAAGATTGCCAACCCCGAAACCAGCTCTCTTACTTCTACAACCTCTACCTCTACCAGTGTTACCAATTACCAGGTTCACATTCGTCTTCTTCCTGAAAGTTACCGCGACCTGATCGGGAATGGCAAACCCTTTCCGTTTCGTCCGAACATGACAGCAAGCGCAGATATACAAACCCGTACACATGCTAATGTGCTAAGTGTGCCGCTGAATGCCGTAACCACGCGCGATAGTAATAACAATGCAACTCAAAAAACAACAACTGCCAGCACGCCCGATAATAATAACGACCAAAACGCCGCCCAGGTTTCACCCGACGATGTAAACGAAGTGGTGTTTGTGCTACAGGCAGACGGAACCGTAAAAAAACGCGTAGTAAAAACCGATATTCAAGACCTTAACAACATAGAAATCACACAAGGTTTAAAAGCCGGCGAGCAGGTGATTACCGGTCCTTACGACGTAGTTAATAAGGACCTGAAAGACGGCACCAAAGTGAAGGTGGTAACAAAAGATGAACTGACGAAAAGCTTCAATAAAAAGTAAGCACCGAAAACACAGATGACATGGGCTTTTGTACTATTAAACCGTTTTGAAAGAATGCAAAATACAGAACAGCCATTATGGACCAGACGCAGGTAACTCCGATTGAGCCCAGTTGCGTCGCACTCTTGTACGCTTAGTCAATAATT
>CAZZZH010000048.1:2033-21110 GCA_964658445.1 Ilyomonas sp. | reverse complement strand
GTCCAAATACCATTTGCTTCTGGTTGTAAGCCATATTTACTAAATCGGGCACTGGTGTTTTTGTAAGATTGGCCAACGCTTTTACCGCAGCTAATTTCATTTCTTCGTTAATGCTGGTAGCTCTTACATCCAGCGCGCCTCGAAAGATGTAAGGAAAGCCCAGCACATTATTTACCTGGTTAGGATAATCGGTTCTGCCCGTTGCCATAATGAGGTCTTTACGCACCGCAATAGCATCCTCGTAAGTAATCTCAGGGTCGGGGTTTGCCATCGCAAAAACAATTGGATTCACCGCCATACTTTGCACCATCTCAGGCGTTACTACATTACCCACACTTAAGCCTACAAATACGTCGGCGTCCTTCATGGCTTTGGTTAAACTCCAGTCGTCGCTGTCAACAGCAAAGCGTTGTTTCACTTCATCCAGATCGGTTCTGTCTTTATGCAGCACGCCATCTTTATCAAACATAATAAAGTGCTTGTGCTTTGCACCAAGCGCCACATATAGCTGCGAACAAGCCATTGCCGCCGCCCCGGCTCCGTTGATAACAAAACGGACTTCATCGATCTTTTTTTTCTGCAGCTCCAATGCGTTTAATAAGGCTGCACTGCTTATAATAGCTGTGCCATGCTGGTCATCGTGCATGACAGGAATATTCAACTGGCTGCGCAGTTCGCGCTCTATGTAAAAACATTCCGGCGCTTTGATGTCTTCTAAATTAATACCACCGAATGTAGGCTCTAAAGCCTTTACAATCTGTACAAATTTTTCAGGATCGGTTTCGTTGATTTCAATATCAAATACATCAATATCGGCGAAGATTTTAAACAACACGCCCTTGCCTTCCATCACCGGCTTGCCGGCTTCCGGACCGATATTGCCCAAACCCAATACGGCTGTGCCGTTGCTGATGACCGCCACTAAATTTCCTTTGGCAGTGTATTTATAAACATTCTCTTTATCATTAAAAATTTCCAGGCAGGGCGCCGCCACACCGGGGCTGTAGGCAAGCGAAAGATCGCGCTGCGTTTTGGCTTCTTTTGTAGGCACCACTTCTATTTTTCCCGGCCGCCCCTTGGCGTGATATTCCAATGCCTGCTCTCTTCGAAGTTCGTTAGCCATAATTCTCTTTTAAAACAATCTTTTCCGGCAAAATGAAACAAAGAGTGCAAGGTAACAACTTAAAAAATAATGGTTATTTGATGGATGAATGGGATGACTTTTTTATCTCTCTTATCAAGATGCCCAGCTTATAAAAATCAAACATAGCAAGATGTATGTAGCCCCCTTTCAAAAGCCCTTCAATGACTGGTTTCTTTATACTGAAAATCAGTCGCAACAAGACTTCCAGCCGTTTTACTTTATAATAAAAACGAAGCAATGGCACATTTTTAATAAACGCTGCATCATAATTTAGGTAAGATAAAATGCAGGTTAAATTAACAACCGCCTGCTTTGTCTGTTTCAAATACTCTTTATTGGTTTCTAAGTGGCCGTTCAATACCGGGTTGTTAATGTGATGAACCATAACCATTTTCTTTTCTAACCAATAACCAAACAAAGTATCCTCGTGGCCGTAACTTTTTATCCGTTCGTCAAACTGTGTTTGCAGAAAAACATCTTTGCTGATCATGAAGTTGTTTGTCATAAAGGAAGCGTTCGGGTTTTGGTTACGCACGGCGGCGCTTTTGCTTTCGCGCTTTGTTCCATACAGCCATCTCAATCTGTACTTTCTTTCGCGTGGCTTCGCGCCATATATCCTGCCGCCACAAACAACACCGTACTTATCATGTTGGCTGATGTATTGAAGATAAGTCAGTAAAAATCCGTTGTCGATAATAAGCGAGTCGCAGTCAAGGAACATCAGGTTATCATACCTGGCATATTGTAGAAACAGGTTGCGTATGCAGGCTCTTCCCACGTTCCTGGGAAGCTGAATATACATTCCTTCTTTAGCAGCTTCCTGGTTGTTGTCACGATATAGTTGTTCTGAAGCATCGTCGATACAAATGATTTCGCAGGGCGACGGCAATAGTTTTATCTGCTTCACTAATTCATTGATTAACGAAGTAATGTTGAAATTATAAACCGGGATGCAAATACTAATCATATAATGATGCGATGCAGATGCAAGGTAAGTCCG
The DNA here is from genome assembly GCA_964658445.1 of Ilyomonas sp. Taxonomy (GTDB): domain Bacteria; phylum Bacteroidota; class Bacteroidia; order Chitinophagales; family Chitinophagaceae; genus Ilyomonas. Next base: position 18,966 of record CAZZZH010000048.1, on the reverse strand, counting down.
AAAGATAAGTACCTTGCGGCAGATGATTGTTTTTACCACGCACATCACCCAACGGCTTCGCTATGTGCTGCAGTTTGTGTTCACGCAGTTTAGTTCTGTTTCTTACCAGCTTACACAATTGAAAGAAGAATTTATTAGTTACACGGGAGCTAAAATTAATTATTCCGATGACTCTGTTTGCGATGATGAAATTCACATTCTGCCTTCCGGTTTCTTAACCGAAAAAGAGGTTCATTTTTTTACGCCTGAAGTAACAGTAATTGATGATACGCCGATGTTGTTTCTTGCCAAAAAAAACGCTGCCAACACCTATCCGTTTGATATTTTTTCTGCCGCTTTTTACATGCTGAGCCGCTATGAAGAATATGGCAATAAAGCGAAAGATCAGTACGGACGATTTCCGGCTAAAAAAAGCCTGGCCTATCAACACAACTTCCTTCATCTACCAATTGTTGATATCTGGCTCACTGAATTTTTTAAACGACTCACATCTCACGCTTCATCATCCATCGTTCATAAAAAAACGACCGTAAACTTTACGTATGATGTGGACGTAGCGTATGCCTACAAGGGAAGAGAAATAACAAGACTGGCCGGTTCTGCACTGAAAGATGTACTCCGCATTAAACCTTATAATTTAGCGCAACGCACTGCCGTATTAGCCGGTTATCTGGAAGATCCTTTTGATACGTATCATTACATTCAAAAAGAAACCATCAACCCGATTGTTTTCTTTTTACTAAGCAGAAGAAAAACAAGGTATGACCGCAACATCAACCCTAAAAAAGAAGTGTTGAAAGACCTGATTAAAGAAGTGAAAACCTGGAGCCCGGTTGGCATTCATCCTTCATTTTATTCTTCGGAAAAGGAAAAAAAAATGATCGATGAAAAGAAAATACTGGAAGATATTTCAGGCAGCGCTGTCATTAAAAGTCGACAGCATTATCTGAAGTTTTCAGTGCCACAAACGTTTCGTCATCTACTTCGCAATGGCATTCAGGAAGAGTACTCCATGGCCTTTGCTGAAACGCCCGGATTCAGAGCGGGCACCTGTACGCCATTTTATTTTTTTGATGTGGAAAAAGATGAACCGACCTCGTTGAAATTATTTCCTGCCTGCATTATGGAAAGCACTTTTCGCGATGATATGATCATGCCTGCCAAAGATGCCTTGCCTTATTTCAAACACTATTTTGACGAAGTAAACAAAGTAAACGGACACTTCATTTCTATCTGGCACAACGATACATTAGCTGCCAATAATAAGCAGCATTTTCGCTGGCTGCATCAGCAGATACTTCAATACATTCGCAGCCGCTTAGGGTTGTAATTTATCAGCTTTGAACCACAAACCGATACTGGCCAAGTGACCTAAAAATATGAATAAAACCATCCTCCACATTGTCGGTAATCGTCCGCAGTTTATCAAGCTGGCAGTGCTGTATGATGCCATTGCAAAAGGTACTTCTTACAACCAGCTTATCATTCATACCGGTCAGCATTCATCGGCAATGATGAGTGATATTTTTTTTAAAGAGCTTACTATTCCTTCACCCAATATTCAATTGAACATAGAAGCAGAAACAGCTGATGAATTTATTGGTAAAACAGCCGCACAGCTCTACTTTATTTTGCAACAACAGCAAGACAGTTGGGTATTCGTTTATGGTGATACCAACACCACATTAGCCGCTTCTATTGCAGCTAAACGCAGCAATAAAAACCTTCTTCATTTTGAAGCCGGTGTAAGAACAGCAGACACAGCGATGCCGGAAGAAATCAATCGTGTTTTAAGCGACAGGCTTGCCAATGTCCATTATTGTTGCACTCAAAAAAATGTGGAGACTTTGGTTTCGGAAGGCTTTGGATCTGCTATCGTTTCACAAATAATTCATAGCGGCGATTTAATGCTGGATGCGTTTCTTCACATTGCTCCGGCAGATAAAAAAATAACAGCTGCAACCAGTTATATTGCCTGCACCATCCATCGCGCAGCCAACATTATCAACAGAGAAAACTTGTATCAAATTATAGCTGCGTTAAACGAAATTCATCAGCAAACTGAAGTAATTGTTCCGCTTCATCCGCATACGGCAAAGCGATTGAAAGAGTATAATATTGAAACCGCTTTTACCACCATCGAACCATTAGGCTACAGAGAAATGAAACGCTTTATTTGCGAAGCGAGTTATGTTATTACAGATAGCGGTGGCGCAAGCCGCGAAGCCTTTTTTGCAAAAAAAAAATCTCTGATTGTAATGGAGCATCCGTTTTGGCCTGAAATTGTAGGAGCCAATGCAGCACTGCATTGTGGTGCAAATAAAGAAAAGATAATAAACAACTTTGAGCGCTTGCCAACATTGCAGCCGCAGTTGGATACAAACCTCTTTGGCGATGGAACGGCAGCTATAAAAATTGCAGAACATTTGAACACATTGCGGGTGTAAACAATGAGCAGGAAAAAGAAAATACTTGTATCTGTCATCACAGATTTGGCAACCGATCAACGTGTTATTCGCATCTGCACCACATTACAAAATATGGGTTTCGATGTGCATGTAATTGCTCGACAGCTTCGCAACAGTTTGCCATTACAAAAGTATGCATTTACAGCATCGCGAATCAAATGCTATTTTACCAAAGGAACTCTGCAATATGCAGAGTTTATGACCAGGCTTTTTTTTTATTTGCTGTTTAGAAAAACCGATTATTTACTGGCTAATGATTTAGATACGTTACTACCAAACTACCTTGTTTCAAGACTCAAAAGCAAATATCTTTTTTACGACACGCACGAATATTTTACTGGTGTTCCCGAGCTGGATCAATCGCCAACAAAACGAAAGATCTGGAAGAAGCTGGAAGACTTTTTATTTCCCAGGTTAAAGACAGTTTATACTGTGAATGATTCGGTGAAAAACGAATATCAAACAGAATACAACATCCCGATTGGTGTGATAAGAAATGTTCCAAAGACAAAGCCGATAGAACCAGCAGAAGTACCTGAACACTGGAAAGGAAAAGTCATTTTGCTGGCGCAGGGTGCGGGCTTGAACGAAGGCAGAAGTTGTATTGAAATGATAGACGCTGTGCCTTACTTGGATGAACGCTTTCATCTTGTATTTATTGGCGGCGGCAATTATTGGCAACACTTGCAGCAAAGAAGAAAAGAAATGCAGCTCGAGTCTCGCATTGATATGATGGAGCGCATGGTTCCTTCGTTACTAAAGAGGTATACACCGCTGGCTCACCTTGGCATTAGCCTAGATTCGTTTGACCACAAGAATTTCCTTTTTAATCTGCCAAATAAAGTCTTTGATTACATTCATGCCGGTGTTCCTGTTTTCGCTACGGCAATACCGGAAATTAAACACATCATCGACCAGTATCAATGTGGTATTTATATTACCGATACTTCACCAAAATCTATCGCAGAGCGCATTACAGCGCTTTTTAATAAAGATGAGGAATATATCTTTTTAAAGAACAATACCCAGTTGGCAGCAAGAGAATTGTGTTGGGAAAAAGAGGAAGAAAAACTAAAAGCCATCTACCAATCCTTTGCATAAAACATCATCAAAAGATGTTCTGCCGGATCGTTGCTTTCCGGTTTAACTGTTATGATAATTTCAATTAGATTTGACAATCCAGTTTACCTAACAGACGGAAGCCAATAATGACAGGATTACGATACATAATTGTGGACGATGATATGCTTGACCAGATGAGCCTGCTTTCCCTTTTGCAGCCGTACTCTTTTTTGCAACACATGGCTACCTGCAATAATGCTTTCGATGCATACACTGCTATACACTCGCTCCGGCCAGAAATCGTTTTCTTCGATATTGATATGCCCGGCGGAAATGGAATGGACTTGTTGAAAACAGTAAAAGATATTGTTCCCATCAGCATTTTTGTAACCTCGCATATGGAGTATGCATTGGAGAGCTACGAGCTGCAGGTGCTTGACTATTTGTTGAAACCGGCAACCGAGGAAAGAGTAACCAAAACAGTAGAGCGCATTAAAGACTTCTGGCAACTGAAAGAAAAAGCCGAAGCCTGGAGCGTGTTCTTTGAACAGGAAAATATTACCATCAAAGACGGATACAACCAGTTGCGTATACCCGTATCAGACATTGTATATGTAGAGGCGATGAAGGATTATACCAAGCTGGTTACACCGGCTAAATCTTATCTTACGTTATCGCCTTTTACACAATTCATAGAGCGCCTGCCGGCAAAGCTTTTCATGCGGGTTCACCGCAGTTATGCCGTTGCCATTCATAAAATAAAAGAGCTGCGCAACAATGAACTATTGTGTGGCAATCAACTGATACCAATTGGTAAAACCTATCGTCCGCTCATCAGCCAGCTAAAATTATAACCATGAAGAAATGGCTGATCACGGTTGGATTTCTTTTTTTGTATAGCTGTTTATCAGCGCAACAGGAACCTTCTCTTTCCGCTTACAAAAGCCGCGATGAGCAAATAAAAGTTTGGTATCAGTACTGCATTGTGTTGGTTGATTCAGCTCATTATCAAACGCTCATTACAGCTTCGCAAAAAGGCATTCGCCTTTGTTCGGGGAACCATCCTTCTTACTTTGGCAAGTTCTGTTACTTCACCGGTTATGGCTATGAATATGCTGATAACACTTATGATAGTGCAGTAAGATATTATGAACTGGCAGAGAGGTTTGCACGCATCAGCCGCGATATACACGATGAAACCAATGCTTTAATGCGGCTGAATTACATGTACTATTCAACAGCCCGGTTCAGAAAGCGTGACAGTCTTATTCAAACCATAAAGAACATAACCGATACTACAAAAATAATTACGCGCAGGCTGTTCTCAACGGCAGCATTGGCGAGTATTACTTAGACCGATCGGAATATGAAAGCTTCATTCAGTACAAACTGAAAGCGATTGATTACCGTAAGAAGCTGACCACCGATGCGCCGGCTTCCAACAACGAAAATATAGGCATCTCTTACATGCAGGTGGCCGGCGGTTATCTAAAGATGAAGCAGCCGGAAAAAGCTATTGAATATCTGGGTTATGGAAACGATTATCTCACGCAGTATCGTGAAGGCAAAGCTTTTTTGTGCAATCAGTACATAGAAGCTTTTACCATGATGCAGAGAGAAGACAGTGCAAAGCTTTACTATAACCAGCTATATAGCCTGATGAATGCCGGTGATACTCTATACCTGAACTTAAGTTATGCCAACCGTATTATGGCTGAATATTACCTGCTGAAAAAACAAACGGATACAGCGTTTACGTATGGCAAACAAGCAAAACAATACGCTTTGCAATCGAACGACGAAGAAACGCAGATTGAAGCCAATATCACATTCGGTTCAGTATTGTATAACAGGAAGAATTATAATGAAGCCATTGCTTTACTGCAGGAAGCCATCCCAAAAGCTTATGATTATGACAAGGATGTTTACCGTAAGGCAGAACAGAATATAGCCCTTTGCTATGCGGCTACAAGCAACTGGCAGTCTGCCTTTCAGCACTTACAAAACTATAGCCGCATCAGCGATTCGCTAAATGCAGAAACGACCAAAAAGAACATTGCAGAATACGAGGCGAAATATCAAAACAAAGAAAAACAACAACAGATTGAAAGCAAGAACAAAGAGCTTGCCCTTGTGCGCATACGAACACTGTGGATGATAACCGGCATTATACTGTTAACCGCCATTGCTGTATTGTTAACCATTATTTACCGCAATAAAAAACGAACGGCTGAAACGCTGGATAAACAAAATAAAACGCTGGCTGTACTGAACAATCATTTAGAAGAAGCCAATGCTACCAAGGCAAGGCTGTTCAGCATTATCAGCCACGACTTGCGTTCTCCCATCAGCCAGGTGTACCAGTTTTTAAAGCTGCAGCAACTCAACCCAAAGCTGCTGAATGAAGTACAGAGACAGCAACTAAGCCAAAAGATACAGGAAGCCACAGGCTCGTTGCTGGAAACAATGGAAGATCTGCTGCTGTGGAGTAAAACACAAATGGCTGGTTTTGAAACAAAGATGACAACGGTAGTAGTACTGCCAGTGGTTGATCAGTGTCTTCATTTATTACAACTTAACAGCGAATCGAAAGAACTGGTCATCAGGAATAAAATACCGGATGCGGCGTCTGTTTATGCAGACACTTATTTTCTGCAGACTATTCTGAGAAACCTGTTACAAAATGCCATGAAAGCTTCACCGGAAAATGGGGTAATAGAGATTGGCTTTCAAGACTCCGATTTACAACCGGCACTAACCATTTGCAATGAAGGAAAGCCGTTTACGCAAAGCGAATATAAAGCTTTACTTGCCAATGCAGAAACCGGAAAATCCTTATCTGGCCTGGGTTTGCGGCTGGTAAATGAGCTGAGTGAAAAGATAGGCGCTACCGTTTCATTCAGTACAGAAAGTAATGATGGCACCTGTGCAACCCTGGTTTTTGCTTCGCAAAACAGTCGTTAAAGCTTCTCTTTTTTCCCTTCGACGATTATAGCCTTCCGTTCGTCGGTTCGCTTTCCGAATCCTGTTTCAGCTTCTCAATTTTGTTGCGACAAAGCAGCAAAATAAAAATCATGAAACATACTTTTTTGTTTGCTACCACCACGCTGATTATAGTTGTGGTAACAGTTTTATTGCTGACTGAATTAGTTAGCGTGCTGAGTCACTTTTTTCAAATAGTTCATCAATAACACAGGATGCCGCCTTTCATTACCATGCATATTCATTAACCCTAAACCTTCTTTTTATCCACTTATTTAAAATAGAAAACAATGAAAAAAAATCTTCTCTTCCTCTTCTTTTTCTGCTTCAGTGCAGTAATGTATTCTCATGCGCAGGTTGCTATCAATACAGACAGCAGCACTGCCGATCCAAGTGCAATTCTTGATTTAAAAAGCAGCGATAAAGGTTTGCTGCTGCCACGCATGAAAGACATCAGCACGAACCCCATTGCAAACCCAAAAGCCGGTTTGCTAGTATACGATTCTGCCACCAAAGCCACCTGGATATACGATGGTACAAGCTGGGTAAAACAAGGTGCATTTACTTTACCTTATTCAGCTTCTACATCCTCTTCTTCAGCGGCGTTGAGCATCAGCAATACAGCAACCTCAGGCAATGCGGTTGGGCTGTATGGCTCTACCTCTTCTGCATCAGCGGGCACCGGACCTACCAGTGGTGTTACTGCAGTTTCCGGCGAAGTATTGCCAACATCAGGTGGCGCCTATTCGGCTGCCTTGCGGGGCATTAACAGGAGTACAACCGGCCTTGGCATTGGTACAGTTGGTTACCAGGCAGGCAGTGGTTGGGGCGTTTATGGCGAAGCTCCTTCCGGCGTTGGTGTTTATGGCAACTCAACTGCGGGATATGGTGGTTATTTTAGAACTGCATCCGGAAAGGCGCTATTTACCAGTGGTTCGGTACAGCTTACCGGGATTGGCGAAGGAGCAGGTAAGGTGCTGACGAGTGATGCGAATGGTATTGCCATCTGGCAAATGCCCGCTGCTGCAAGCAGTAAAGTTGGTTTTTTTGCAAGCCCGACTGCTAATATATTATTGAACGCTTATGGCTCAACTACAATAAGCAGCTATAGAACACCATCGTTCAACGACGGTAATGCATTCAACTCCTCTACCGGATATTTTACTGCTCCATCAGATGGTCTTTACCATTTTGATGTTACGATTGTTTTGTCCAGCCAGAACGGCGATATTGATAATTCTCCGTACCTGGTAAGGTTAAACGTTAATGGTTCAGCCCAACAGCAGGTCAGTAATAATATAGCACTTATAGACGGCTATGGAACAAGTATAATTATGTCGGTAAATCAAAAACTGGAAGCCGGAGATCAGGTTAATCTTTACTTTCTTAGTTATGCAGATCAAAAAACCCAAGTGGATAGTAATGGCAGCATCGGCGATACTTATTTTTCCGGCTACCAAGTGTATTGATACCTGCCGCTGTTTTCAGAATGACCGTTTATTAATTTTCCAATCATCTGTTCTTTATGAAAAAAAGATATTGTATTCTTATAACACTGCTGGCGGCTTCACTCATATCGCGAAGCCAGATAACCTATCTTGTTAATAATGCAGGTTCCTACATAAATACCGATTCAGGCGTTGTTTTACTGAACAATTCAAGCCTTGCCAACAGTGGCTCGGTGAACATAAATGGTAAACTCATTTTCACCGGCTCGCAACAGGCAACAACCGGTGGTGCTGGCAAGTCGGTCGTAAAAAATATTACCGTTAATAAAACAGGTTCTGCACTCCTGATGACAGGCGATGTAAATGTCAACGGCACACTTCACTTTGTGGATGGCTTGCTTGATTTAAACCTGCATACAATAAGCTTAGGCACAACGGGGCAGTTATCCGGCGAAAGCGAAACAGCGCACATAACCGGCATTACCGGCGGCTCTGTTACCGTTGTTGCCGACAATGCTGATTTCTCAACGGGTAGTGACATAGGCAATTTAGGTGCTGTATTGTCTTCCTCCAATAACCCTGGTACGGTTAGCATTGCACGTTATCACAAACCGTTTGAGAATGCTGGCAACAGCAGCCTCACAGGCATTCAGCGCAGCTACTTAATTCAGCCATCCAATAACACAGCTTTGAGCACTACGCTTCGCTTCTATTATTTAGATGCAGAGCTGAATGGCAAAGATGAAAACACTTTGAGTTTATGGCAAAGCAATGATGGTGTAAGCTGGACATATATTGGTGTAGATGAACGGAACGCCACCGAAAATTTTGTCCAGAAAAATAACATCAGCAGCTTAAGCTGGTTTACTCTCACCGATGCTTCCAATGTATTGCCGGTAAGACTGGTTTCTTTTAAAGCAACTTGCCAGAATGGTTATACACTCTTGCAATGGCAAACCGGAAGCGAGGTGAATGCAACTTCTTTTACCATCGAAAAAAGCAGCAATGGAACTACGTGGAATACATTGCAAACAGTAGCTGCAACCAATGCATTGAATGGCTCAGTTTATTCTTATCAGGATGCTTCGCTGCAGGCAACGGCTTATTATAGAATTCAGATGAAGGATAAGATCGGCAATGTTTCCTACTCGCCTGTTTTCAGCGGCGGCTGCAGCGAGATCACAAGGCCGATGCTTGTTTACCCCAACCCGGCGCATAACAGTGCAACCGTATCTTTTGCCGTGCGGCAGAATGGTAGTGCAGTTGTGCTGTTATATTCCTTGCATGGTCAGTTGTTATTCAGCCGTAAAGCGGCAGTAAGCATTGGGACAAACAACATCGTAATTCCAGTTGCTAATCTTGCAGCAGGTACGTATGGCGTGAAGCTTATCCTTAACGGACAAACGCTGGAAAGCAAGCTGGTAAAGGATTAGAAAGAAGTAATAAAGTTTTTATAAACGCTGGCAGAGGTTGAATTCTGCCAGCGTTTTTGTATGAACTAAGTAACCTGATAACACTTTGAAGCTTATTTCTTCCGATACTTAATCTCTACATTCGCCACACCCTGTTTCAGCATGCCTAATTTCCGTGCGGCTTTTTTACTCAGGTCTATCATGCGACCTTCCACAAAAGGTCCGCGGTCATTCACGCGTACATGCACGGTTTTGCCATTGTCTAAGTTGGTTACTTTTAGCTTTGTCCCAAACGGCAAAGTGCGGTGTGCAGCTGTTCTTTTATGCTGACTGAACCTTGCGCCGCTTGCTGTTTTTCGGCCACTAAATTTATCAGCATAATAAGAAGCGCGCCCTTGTTCTTTGATACTTGCACACGATGTAAAGAGAGAAGTAAGCAGGATTGAAAACAGGAAAAAGAACAGGGCATTATTCTTCATGCAAAACGGTTTTCCATTGGTCGGTTTCAGCATATTGTTTAATAATACAGTTTCGGGTAATAAGAAGGTTTTTCATGTAACAGGTCAAAAAAAGTTGGTTTGCCAATTGTCCAATAATGCCACAAGGAGACTCAAAATAAAAGTCATCTTTCATCTCCGTCATGCCTTTATCTTTTTGCATGAAATGATGCGCATGGATCATCGTTTTAAAATCGCCGCTTATCATTTCATCCTGAAAAAAAGAATCGGCATTCATGCGCGTAATGGCAACCGTGAGATAGCGTTTCCTGAACAAATGTTTGGCTTCCCAGGTAACGGTTTCGTTCAGTTCAATCAAGCCACTTGTTTTACCGGATATCGCCCGTTCGTTTGTATGACTCATGCTTTGCTGATGCAGATCGACACTACGGCTAAGATTAAACACCCGTTCCTGCGGCGCTTCGATAACGGTTGTCAAATGAATGCGTGGCATAACCTACTTAAACGGCACTTTCACCACTTTCGCTTTCAGCAATTGGTTGCGGATGTCAATGTAGATTTCACTATCTAAACCGGCATGTGCAATGTCTACATAACCTAGCCCGATTGCCTTATCAAGAGAGGGCGATTGCGTGCCACTTGTTACACTGCCAATAAGGTTTCCGTCTTTATCCTTTATCTGGTAATGACTGCGCGGGATGCCACGGTCTATCATTTCAAAGCCAACCAATTTCCGTTTGATGCCAGTTACTTTTTGCTCTGCCAAACTTTCTTTGGAAGGGAAGAGTTCCGGCTTGTTCAGTTTTGTAATCCAACCGAGGTTGGCTTCGAGTGGAGACGTGGTATCATCAATGTCATTACCATACAAACAATAACCCATTTCGAGTCGCAAGGTATCGCGCGCACCTAAGCCAATTGCCTGGATGCTCAAGGGATCACCAACGCCGAAAATAGCATTCCATATTTTTTCTGCATGGTCGTCTTTATCTTCAAAATAAATCTCTACACCACCTGCGCCGGTATAGCCCGTAGCGCTGATAAGAACATTATCAACACCTGCAAATTTGCTTCTTACAAATGTGTAGTACCTGAGGTTCATAATATCAGCAGGCGTAAGCGGCTGAACCACTTTGGTAGCATTCGGGCCTTGTATTGCCAGCAGGCAGGTTCTCTCGCTAATGTCCTGCAGCTCGGCGCCATGCGTGTTGTGCTGCACAATCCAGTTCCAGTCTTTTTCAATGTTAGAAGCATTTACCACCAGCATGTATGTCTTGCTTCCTTCTATGCAATACACAATCAAATCATCCACAATCCCGCAGGTGTTGCTGGTCATGCAGGAGTATTGCGCTTCCCCGTTTTTTAGCTTCGAAGCATCATTGGTAGTCACGCGTTGAATGAGGTCCAAAGCCTGTTCGCCTTTTACCATAAATTCTCCCATGTGGCTCACATCAAATACACCGGCATTAGTGCGCACCGCCATATGTTCGTCCTTAATTCCGGTATACGAAATGGGCATATTGTAACCGGCAAACGGAGCCATCTTCGCGCGTAGCGCAATATGTTTTTTATAAAAAGGAGTTTCTTTCATGACTCAGATTTTATATGATTTTTTTGATTTGGCAGACTGTTGTTAGCTGCGCAATATCCATCTTTTTAAAGAAAGGATTTCCTTAAAAAGTCAGGGTACGATGTTGTAAACATATAAGCCATCTTTGGTAAGAATATACATCTTGTTTTGCTGCCGCTCTGTTTTGATAACATCAGGAAAAGATAGGTTGCTACGCAACGAATGAAAGTCAATATCTGTTTGCGAAGCGTAGAAAAAATGGCTATTGTCTCGTCCAGATAAGATGTTGTTATCGGCGCTTACATCCTGCCAATGTCCGAACGGCAGGCGCTTTTTGAAAGCCGTATAATAATCGAAAAGAAGCCAGCCAAGCCGGTTATCGTAAAGGTATAATTGCCCATTGCCATCAATGATTTTTTGCGGGCTTAGCGAATCGTCAAACGCCAGGCGCAGGTCGGCCGATTCAAGCAGAACGTTATTGTTCTCATCTATCTTTTTTATCTTTCCTTCACCTTCATCATACAGCCAGATATTACCGTCGTAGCTTTGCGCCACTGCCTTTACCTGCGTAATGTTAAGCTTGCGCAAATCAATGATAGCGCGGGTTGCAAGGAAGCGGTCTAAGACAATAACTGTGGAAAAGCTTTTATAATACACCAATACTTTCAACGGATTGGTTACATCTAACGAGTAGATTTTTCCATAGCGAACAGCGTTATTAAAGACAGCAACAGAATCGCCGTTGTTGCTTAGCTTTTTGATTTGGTTGGTTGATGACGAAACAAGGTAAAGGTTCTGCAGATTATCTGAATAAAAATCACTGAAGCTGCCGGGAATGGTTTTGATTAATTGTAACTGCAACGTAGTATCGGCGGCAAAGGTTTGCAGCGTGATGAACAGTAAAAAAGTGGTAATTATTCTTCCCATTTTTTCAGTTGCATATCATTGCCATCAAAAACCGCATACGTGAAACTGCGCAGCCAATCGCCTAAATTAAGATAGCGGCTGGTATCGGTTAGTTTATAATCTATCGGGAAATGACGATGACCAAACACAAAGAAATCGATATGTTCTTTGGCTAAGGTTTGCCGGCAGAAGATGATCAGCCATTCGCCTTCTTCACCCAGGAACTTTACATCTTTCTGTCCTGTTTTTGCACGGCTGCGCCGACTGAAATAATTGGCAAGCCCAATGCCCCACGAAGGATGAACCGCACCAAACAACCATTGCGCAAGGCGGTTGCGAAAGATGGTTTTTAAAAACTTGTAATTGTGATCGCCGGGACCCAATCCATCACCGTGACCAATAAAGAACTTCTTGCCGTTAAACACAAATTCTTTGGGATGATAATATACCGGGATGTTTAGTTCTTCTTCAAAATAACCGCGCATCCACATGTCGTGGTTGCCAACGAAGAAGTGAATGGGAATGCCTTTATCTGTAAGCTCTGCCAGCTTACCAAGCAATCGTACATAACCTTTTGGAACCGTGGTTTTATATTCAAACCAAAAGTCGAACATATCGCCCACGATAAAGATGGTAGAAGCTTTGTCCTGTATGCTGTTCAGGAAATGCACCACTTTTTTTTCTCTCGCCAAACTCTCTGTATAAGATGGCGTACCCAGGTGAAAATCGGAGAGAAAGTAAATATGTTTGTTGGTGATGTCAGCCATTTGTTTGAACCACTAAGGCACGAAGATGAGGAAGATTTATGAAGAAATATTTTGAATGATGAAGCAGATAAGAATATAAAGCTTCACAAATGGAAACAAAGTAAAACTCGTTGCTTTTGTAGTTCAAAACTTACAGCACATTTGCTGTCCCTTTCTTGCCCATTTCCAGAATCCAATCTTTGCGGCGCAGCTCGAAGTTGGTGCCGAGATAAAGCTTACGCACTGTTTCGTTTCCGGCAAGCTCTTCAGCCGTGCCATGCTGAAATATTTTTCCTTCAATTAAAAGATAAGCCCTGTCGCAAATGGACAGTGTTTCATTCACGTTATGGTCGGTAATGAGGATACCGATGTTCTTGTACTTCAAACGCGCTACCACGCTTTGAATGTCTTCTACGGCAATCGGGTCAACGCCGGCAAACGGTTCATCCAGCAAAATAAATTTCGGGTCAACGGCAAGCGCGCGGGCAATCTCAGTCCGCCTTCTTTCGCCACCGCTCAGGCTGTCGCCATTGTTCTTGCGCACATGGTGCAGGTTGAATTCGTCCAGCAATTCTTCTAGCTTATGAAAGCGTTCAGCTTTGGTCATCTTTGTCATTTCCAGCACGGCAAGAATATTATCTTCCACACTTAGTTTCCGAAACACAGACGCCTCCTGCGGCAGGTAGCCAATGCCCATTTGCGCACGTTTATACATGGGCAGTTTGGTGATGTCGATATCATTCAGAAACACAGTACCTTCTTCGGGTTTTATTAAACCCACCACCATGTAGAACGTTGTGGTTTTGCCTGCGCCATTGGGTCCGAGCAAACCCACAATTTCGCCCTGCCGCACATTCACCGATACATGGTTTACTACGGTTCGGCTCTTATAAATTTTTACTAGATCGTTTGTTTGGATAATCAGGCTCACTGCGTAAATGATTTGGACAAAAGTAAAGCAATAGAACACGGATGGCACGGACTGCGGGCATGGATTGTTTGGATATTTTAGTTAAAATAAATTAAGATTATCCGACCCGGAACGAGCTTGATTATCGGATGAAAGAAATTAGCCTTTTCTAAATAATATTAAATCTTACTTATTCCTTATTAAATCCTGAGTACCCGTGCGCATAGTCCGTGTCATCCGTATTTCATGCCTTATCTTGCAGCAATTTTTTTGCGGAACATGAAGATTACGGAACACATTACCAGCGCAACCGATACCTTGATTTCTTTTGAAGTGCTGCCACCGCTGAAAGGTAAAAGCATCTCTTCCATATACGATCATCTCGATCCTTTGATGGAGTTTAAACCACCATGGATCAACGTGACTTACCACCGCAGCGAAAGCATGTTTAAGAAGCGTAAAGACGGCACATTTGAAAGGGTAGAAGTGCGCAAGCGACCCGGAACGGTAGGCATTTGCGCAGCGATTATGAACCATTATCAAACTGATGCGGTACCGCATATTATCTGTGGCGGTTTTAACAGACGGGAAACAGAAGATGCCTTAATTGATTTGAATTTTTTAGGTGTGGATAATGTGCTGGTGCTACGTGGCGACGCACCGAAGAATGAAGCGTTTTTTGAGCCGGAGCCAGACGGGCATCGGTACGGCGAAGAACTGTTGAAACAAGTGGTGAACCTGAACCACGGAATTTATTTAGACGAAGATATTTTGAATGGTGGTAAAACTCAGTTCTGCATTGGCGTAGCCGGCTATCCCGAAAAACACTTTGAAGCACCGAACCTGGAAGCAGACATGCAGTATCTGAAATCTAAAGTGGACGGCGGCGCCGACTACATCATGACGCAAATGTTTTTCGATAACCAGAAGTTTTTCGACTTTGTAAAAGCCTGCCGCGATATGGGCATTAATGTTCCCATCATACCGGGCTTGAAAGCGATGACAACCAAGAAGCAGTTAAGCATACTGCCCCGCATTTTTCATGTTGATATTCCAAAGGATTTATCAGATGAAATCATGCGTTGTAAAACAGATGATGAGGTAGAGAAAGTAGGCATCAAATGGTTAGTTCAGCAAAGCAAAGAGCTGAAGAAATTTGGTGTTCCTGTTCTGCACTATTATACCTTGGGCAAGGCAAAAACCATATATAATGTGGTGAAGGAAGTGGTGTAATATTGTCAATGGTTATTGACAACAGCCGGTACAAAATTGTAGCGGCTGTTTTTCATAATACTTACTACTCAATACAATTTCATCTTCTTACTTCCAGCACAATCTTTCCCCGCACATGCCCGGCTTCGCTTTCTTTCTGTGCTTCGGCGGCTTGCGCTAAAGGCATTACTTTAGCAATAACAGGCTTTAGCTTTCCTTCATCAATCAGCTTTGCAAGCTGGTTTAGTTGTTCAGGAACAGACTGCGCCATGTAAGCTTCGCCCTTTATGTTTTTTTGCGACAGCAGATCTTTATCAAAAATGCCTAAGGTGCTGACCAAAATACCGCCTTCTTTCAACACCTTGACGGAGTTTTTTTGCGTATCGCCGCCAACCAAATCGAACACAACGTCTATATCTTTTACCACTTCTTCAAACTTCTGTTTCTTATAGTCAATCACATCATCGGCGCCGAGCTCTTTCAAGAAATCGACATTGTCGCCGGATGCAGTGCCGATTACATACGCACCTTTCCACCTGGCAAGCTGCACCGCAAATGTGCCCACACCGCCCGAAGCGGCATGAATAAGAATGCGTTGCCCGGCTTCTAATTTTCCCCAATCAAAAATACCTTGCCATGCAGTTAGTGCAGCTAACGGAACAGCGGCAGCTTCATTGTGCGAAAGGCTCTTGGGTTTAAAGCCGATCTTATTTGCAGGCATCACTATGTATTCAGCAAACGCACCATCGCGGTTCAGGTCGGGGCGACCATATACTTCATCGCCGGGCTTATAATTGTTTACCTCGCTTCCTACTTTTTCTATCACGCCGGAAACATCAAAACCCAGCGTCATCGGCATCGGGTTTTTATAACGCTCATATTTCTTCCCGCTACGGATTTTCGAGTCCACTGGGTTGATGCTTGTTGCATACACTTGTATCAAGACTTCATCGTTGGCAGGTATTGGTTTTTCTACATCTTCCATTTTCAATACTTCGGGTCCACCAAACTTGTGGATTCTGATAGCTTTCATGTCGATTCGTTTTTATTCAAAAAGGGGAGAAACAGGAATTGTGCCTGACTGAGGTAGCGTCCCGCCGTTTGAGCTATCAGCAATGACTTTTGTTGTTGTAAAATAAAAAACCTGTCTGTCTTACTATTTCATTTACGTAAACACATACCGGCTTTTTATAAATTCTGTTTAATAGACGACATCGTAAAATAATCACGCTGCAAACACGGCTTTTATCATCGTTATTATTGTTCATTGCCAATGGCTTTTTAATAAGAATTAGGTTCTGCTTTGTCTACTAATGAATGTTCCTTTTTATTTATTATTACTGGCATTACTGCACAGTATTTATTTGTTGTATAGGTAAATAAAACGTTTCGTTCAGCAACATTTAATCCACAGCAAACCGCATTATCAGACATCCGCTTCTATATTTGACCCAATGAAAGTACACAGATACAGCGAGCACCAGCGTCGCTTGTGGGTGCATGAAATGCTGCACAAAACCAAAACGATAAAAGCCATTTGCGCCGAAGCGCAGATCTCGCGCGCCACGCTGTACAACTGGCTGACGGAGTTGAAGACAATAGACGAAAAGGCAAAAGAAGAACAATTGCAAACAGCTTCTCTTTCGTGGCAGCCGAATGATAAATACAAAATGCTTTTGTCTGCATTGGTAAAAACAGACAGCGACAAAACGGTATCGCGGGGGCTGGCAAGAGAGCTGGCAAAGCGTTACAATCTTACTGT
>CAZZZH010000048.1:0-2023 GCA_964658445.1 Ilyomonas sp. | reverse complement strand
CCCGCGCAAACCGGAAGCCGAAGACAAAGATGTGTACGCCGCTCTGATGCATTTGTTAGACGAAAAAAAGAGTCGCAGCCTTGAAGATTGCATTACCATTTTACAGGAAGAAAAACCGCAATGGGCAGTTAAACAAATCAAGCGCATTTACCGGCAGGGACGGTTGTACCTGAAGCGCACGCGCATTCGCTGTATCGCTTCTTTGCCTATAAATGAAATGATGACAACCGGCGTTTTATTGCCGGCAAGGTTGCAAAAGCAAGCAGCGTTCTGGCATATCGGGCTCTTGCAGGAAGGAGGGCTCTGGCTGTTGTTTTTACTCGATTATGAAGAAGGTACACCATTGAATGTATTGCCGGGAGAAGGTGAAATAACTGAGGAATCGGTAATACAATTCATTGAAAAAGCGGCAACAGAAAATGGAGTGCCGAAGAAGATCCGCATTCCTGCTGGCGAGCCGTTTTCGGGTCGTGCCCTGTCGAAATGGGCCTGGGAAAACCGGGTAGCGATTCATTATTTATCGATGGCAAAACCAGAGAACTTGTTGGAAGCCGGTTATATAAAAGATGATATTAAAAGACAGTTGCGAATAGATGAAATAACATCGCTAGAGAGCCTGCAAACCAGAAGTGAAAACTGGGTGCAAAGCTTTGCTCAAAAGGAGAGTGAGGCAGTCAATTATTTTGCGAAAGAAACGGTTGTCTAATTTTGTATTCTTATGCAACTACCTTATTTCTACGAGCCGGGTATCGCTTCTGCCAATGCCATTGTAATTCTTAGCGAAGAGACCAGCAAGCATTGCATACAGGTACTGCGCATGAAGGTGGGAGACAGGCTGCAGCTCATTAACGGCAAGGGAAGTTTATATACCGCAAGCATAGCAAACGCCGATAAGAAACACTGTAGTGTAAGGATAGAAGATGCCAGCTATCAAAAGCCGGAAGAAAGAAAAATAAGCATTGCCATATCGCTGTTAAAAAATGCAGGCCGCTGGGAGTGGTTCTTAGAAAAAGCAGTGGAAATAGGTGTTCAGGAAATCATACCACTGCTCTGCACGCGCACCGAAAAACAACATTATAAAACAGATCGGGCGCAGGGCATTGTTGTCTCGGCCATGTTGCAAAGCCGGCAGGTATGGCTTCCTGTGGTGCACCCACCGACGCTGCTGGAAGAAGCCATCAGGACCAGCTACTCAATTACCCAAAAACTAATTGCCCATTGCTTAGACGACGGCAACAAAATATCTTTACAACACTTACCGCTGCACGATAGTACACAGATACTGATTGGCCCCGAGGGCGATTTTACTGAAGAAGAAATTACACTGGCATTGCAACACGGCTATCAGCCGGTAAGCCTTGGCAACACAAGACTTCGCACAGAAACAGCAGGGGTTGTGGCATCGGCTTTGCTCATTCACTTACCTAAAAAGTAATACCGCAACATGAAACCCGCTTCGATGCTCCTGACACTGCTGCTACTGTCTATGTTTTTATATTCCTGCAAAACGAATAAGAGTAAACAAAAAGAAAAAGTAACTGCTGATAAATCTATTACTGACGTTAATGCCTTTAATAACCTGTTTTTAGATAGCAATAAGATTAAAGACTTTGTAGCGAACAACCCCGACTACGCTGCCTATCAGCAACAGTTTGAAGATTTCTATAAAAAAAGAAATTACGAGTATGCGTGGTTTGATACAAGCGGGCTGGGAGAGCAGGCTACCAACTTTGTAAACCTGCTGAGTACAACCATTGATGACCTGAACGACAGCAGCCTTTACAATAAAAAAATGATGACTCTGTACAACGCTTTCTTTACCGACTCTACAGAGCATCGTGAGAAATCGCCACTGCAGACAGAACTGATGCTGACAGGACAGTTTTTCAGGTATGTAAACAAGGTGTATAAAGGCGATGATGTGAATGCAGAAGAACTGGGTTGGTTCATTCCCCGCAAGAAGGTAGATGTAACCGCTATGCTCGATTCTGTGATTGCCAATAAAGGCAAGAACGAAGACAAG
>CAZZZH010000047.1:0-21182 GCA_964658445.1 Ilyomonas sp. | reverse complement strand
AATATCTCGAAAATTGACTTAATTAAAATTGATGTGGAAGGCTTTGAGTTTAATATTAACGCCAAGCTTTCGTCCACTTTTTTTGCCCCGCATACCCTGACGTTTGACAGAAAGGCGGGCAAGGCGGATATCGTAATTCCTGGTTTTGTTCCCCTGACGCTGGCTGTAGCGCCTTACGGCACTACCCACTTCCAATTGTTTGCGGCTGTTGCCTCTATTGATTTTGAGAACGAAAGCTACGATGCTGCTTCGGTTGTGTCGGGTACTTCTGCCTATGGCAGTAAGGCAACCGATGATATGACGCTTTCTCTATCGATACCTGCAGACAGTACGCATCCTGTATTCATTATTCTTGGTATCGAGTTTATGCAGCAGGTAAACGGGAAGTTGTATTCTTTAAAGAACGGTGCTTTTAATGCCTGTTCTGTTGTAAAGGTGGACAGCCCGGTGTAAATGAGTTGATGGCTGACAGAGGATTGTTAATTGTCGATTCTGAATCAAAAAAATTTATAAAACAAAACAAAAGGAGGTAAAAGCGTTTGCACACAGAAACCATTAATCAACCTGCTACTGTAACCGGTGCGATTATAGGTTATTTAGCCGGTATGTATCAATCTTTTCAAGGCGACTCGCTGCTGCATAGTGTGTTAACATCTGCGCTGACAGCAGCGGTTAGTTGCCTTGTATCTACCAGCCTTCAGGTATGGATAAAAAGAAAGGATAAGCATTCATAAGAAGGCTTAAGTATTACAGCACAGGCACATCAATTGAAGCTGGTATTGTAGAAAAAAGAGAAGACTACATTGTCTTCTCTTTTTCTTGTCTAGATTGTTTATTATTGAAAGTTTGAAAATTATTTTATGTTGATTATGCCAGGTAACTACCTCTTCATAGCCGGACATGATTTGCTTTACGTTAGTATAAATAAGCAGCCAGCAAATAGGCAACAAAATCTATAACTGCTTGTGATAAATTTGATCCATAAAAAATGTTCAGCATTACTATCATTATTCTTTCTATTTGCCTGCGGCACTTCCTAAACAACATCATCGGTAACGAATAAACCAGATACAGATGCAGCTTTACTGGTGACAAAATGAAAGACCTGGCAAAGTCAAACTGATGAATTATTTCCGGCATCGCTGTACTTACTCGGGTGAGTTACAGCCTTACTGACCAACCCTATCCTTAAGGTTGTTTTAATAACCTGCATGAAAATATATCATCACCTTTGCCTTCTATAATTTTCGATTGCCACATGCCCGATATGAATGAATGGGAGAAAAAAATAGCCGCACTGCCCTCTGAAAAAATTATGTATGCTGTTACCGATATTGATGGCATACTGCGCGGCAAGATCATCAGCAAAGCCAAGCTCCTAAAAGGTTTGAGCGAGAAGTTTGGTTTCTGTAATGTCATCTTTGGATGGGATGCTGCCGATGTTGTGTACGATAATACGACCATCAGCGGATGGCACACCGGCTATCCCGATGCGATGGCGACTATTGATCTAAATACATTTCGGAATATACCGTGGAACGACAACACACCTTTTTTTCTTGCCGACTTTAGCGATGATCTTGCCACATCATCTGCCTGCCCGAGAACCTTATTAAAAAAGATAAGACAACAGTGTTTGAATCATGGCTTCACGCCCCTGTTTGCCAAAGAATTTGAATGGTTCAATTTCAGGGAAACACCGCAAGACTTAAGGGAAAGAAACTATCATTCGCCTCGTCCTTTTACTGCCGGCATGTTTGGTTATTCTGTGTTGCGGTTATCGCAACATCAGTCTTACTACAACCAGCTTTTTAACCAGCTTCGCGACTTTGATGTTCCGTTAGAAGGCTTGCACACCGAAACCGGTGATGGCGTTAGCGAAGCGGCAATCGATTACACAGATGTTTTAGCCGCAGGCGACCGTGCAGTATTGTTTAAAACAGGTGTAAAAGAGATTGCTTCGCAACATGGATTGATGGCTTGCTTTATGGCAAAATGGAACAACCGGTTTCCGGGTTGCAGTGGCCATATTCACCAAAGTTTATGGGATAAGGAAAGCGAAAGAAATTTATTCTTCGATGAAGAAAATGAGTATAAAATGAGCACATTGCTAAAGCAGTACATAGCCGGGCAATTGTATTGCCTGCCTCACCTCATGCCCATGTATGCACCTACCATCAACAGCTACAAACGCTATGTAGAAGGTGCCTGGGCATCTACTTCTGTTAGCTGGGGAATGGAAAACAGAACAACGGCTTTGCGCGTTATCAACCATAGCCATAACAGTATGCGTCTGGAAACAAGAGTGCCGGGTGCTGATGCAAATCCTTACCTGTCGCTGGCTGCCAGCCTGGCTTCCGGCTTGTATGGAATAGAGAACAAGCTTGAATTAAATACCGTCGCGACTACGGGCAATGAATATCAAAATATACAACACGCCAAACTGCCCAAAACATTGAACGATGCAGTGAATAGGATGAAAGATTCGCCCGTAGCCAATCAACTTTTGGGTGAGGCATTTGTTGATCATTTTATGAAAACAAGAGACTGGGAATGCCGGCAGTATGAACAGGCGGTAACCGATTGGGAGCTGAAACGATACTTTGAAATTATATAAGAAGAAAGTGAGGACATACAAACAGAATCAGACGATGACTACGGTAAATAAAACAGAACATGAAGTGGCAAGCGATATGACGCAGATTGATTTTACCGGCATCATACAGCAAGCCTGGTCGGCATACGACAACACCCGAAACATTATCCGCATTACCGACATCAGTGCACGCGTATCTACCAACCATGTGTACAGCGTAAGGTTTAGCGACAATAATTTTATCATTGCCAAACTTTCTTACTATGGCACGTTTGAGCATTTTGTAGAAGACCATAGCATCATCGATACACTATCGAACAACCTGCCTGCACCGTTTGAAAACTTCTTGGCGCGCTCGCTGGCAAAAGGAAGACAACTTTTCGTCTATCATCATCAAAGCAGTGTATTGGATGCATGGGTGGTATTTTATCGACCCATAGAAATTAAGCGCAGGCTGCCAAGACGCCTGAACGAAGAACAAATAGCAAAGCTGGCTACACAGGTTGCCTTGTTTCACAAAGCCTGTCATTCTATCCGCAACACATTACCGCCGTCGTCTAAAACATTAGAGACCGATATTGATAGTTTGCTTCAGTTATTAGATACCGACGAAGGTCGCTATGAATTCCGTTTGCATACCGACGAGATCAGGAGACATGCAGATTTGTTTTTGGAAAACACACACCACTTAGGCGCTCAGCATTGGGATAAAATGCCAGTGTTTGTCGACTGGAATATTGGCAATTTTTCCGTGACTTCTTCTTTAAAACTCTTTTCCCGCTGGGATTACGATTGGTTTCGCATGGATTCGCGAATGCTGGACTTTTACTTCCTTAGCCGTGTTTCTTCCGACGTTGGCGACCGCACCATATTCAGCTATCATGCCACTACCTTAATGGAAGATCGCTTCATTCTTTTTTTACAACATTACCACCAGGTTTATCCGTTAACCGAGCCGGAAATCAGGTTCCTGAAAGAAGCGTATCGCTTTTTTATTTTGAACTATGTATTGAAAGACGGAAGACACTTCTTCCACCAGATTTTTGCTACCAAGCTGCAACAGGAAGCCTTGGAAGTTCACCTGCCTTCTTTAGACAAAACCTTTACAGCCGACGTGCTTTTGCGGGCTTTGAAGTTATAACTCATTGTGCTTTGTTGAAGTAAATAAAGCTTATCCTTAAAACAGCTTTTTTTTCGAATGCCCACTTCTAAATTTTTAGGTCGAATCTATGTCCTTATACAAGGAAAGCGATAAAGCCATAACTTCATCTGCTTATGAAACATCATTCTTTCCTTTCATTAGCCGAACCGTTCAAAGCCGTCTTTTTAGATTCGTATGGCGTTCTTAAAAATTACAAAGGACTGATAGAAGGCGTGCAGAACAGCATCGATGTTTTGCGCAGCCAGAACAAAGCTATCCGTATTCTCACCAATGACGCCTCGCGCAGCCAGGAACAACAGGCGGAAAGCTTTACCCGGATTGGTTTACAGGGTATCGATGCTTCTGAAATTATTACATCGGGCATGATGGCGAGAGACTTTCTTTTGCAAAAAATAAACAGTGGAAAAATCGCCTACCTCGGTACCGAAAATTCTGCTGATTACATCCTGCAATCGGGGTTGGAACACATTGCTGTAAGCGACATCAACATGAATGATGCGAATGAAATATCTGCTTTTGTTTTTCTGGATGATGAAGGTTTCGACTGGAACTACGACATCAACAAAACCATCAACCTGCTGCGCAAAATAAACATCCCGGTTATTGTTGCCAACTCCGATAAAATTTACCCCGTATCAAAGAACGATGTTGCCATAGCCACGGGCGGCATTGCAAAGCTGGTTGAAAGCATTCTGAACAAAAAGTTTATTCATTTCGGCAAGCCTGATACGCAGATGTTTATCTATGCCTTTGAAGACTTGAACCGGCAAAGCAACTATGTAAGAGAAGACATCCTGATGGTGGGCGATAACCTGAATACCGACATTTTGGGCGGCAATAAATTCGGCGTAAAAACAGCACTTGTATTATCGGGCAATACAAGAGCCGACACAGTCGATTTGCAAATAGAGGCTTCGGGTATTATTCCGGATTTTATCTGCGATTCTATTGTGGAATAAGCCAGTAATAACAGGAGATAAACCGAATGTTGCCTGTTGAAGTAAACAAAAACACCACGCCTATAGCATGGTGTTTTTGTTTAAATAAAATCCAGTTATCTTCTACTCATTCGGATACACGTTGTTGCCACGATTCGCATCCGGATAGTTCTTGTCGGGGTCAACCATCACCTTAATAATAGGGTTGGTGTTATTAAAACGGAAGCGCCAACTACTGCCATGTTCCCATACTTCAACCGGTAAAACAACGCGTGTTTTTTTGCCGCCGGCTTCTGTTATTTCTACGGTTGTCGGCATGGGCAATTGCCCTAAGTTGCTTACCGTGATAATGCTTCCTTGTGCCGATGGATCCCGACGATCGGCAGACTGCACATTATCCACCGCCTGGTCTATTTTCCAGTTATTCATAAACCAGCCGCGCCAGAACCAATCCAGTGTTTCGCCGCTATAATTTTCTATGCAGTGAAAGAAGTCGTAAGGTGTGGGATGTTTGAACGCCCATTGATGAACATAGTAGCTAAAGGCGCTGTCGAAGCGGCCTTTTCCCAAAACATTATTCCGCAGTATCGTTAAGCCAGCGCCGGGTTTTGAGTAGGCTACATTGCCCAGGTTTCTTCCCTGCGTTACATCGGGTATGGTAAAAATACTTTCTGCACTATCGCTGTAAAACGAACGGCTGAAGCGAAACAGGTTAGACGCGTTACTGTCTAAATATTCACCGTTATGAAATGCACTGTCGGCTCTTGTGTTGATGAAAGTATTGAAGCCTTCATCCATCCATGGAAACTTGCGTTCGTTGCTGCCTACAATCATCGGGAACCAGTTGTGCCCAAACTCGTGCGAGGTAACGCCCCACAGGCTACCGCGCTTTGCCCTTGAGCCACAGAACACGATGCCCGGATACTCCATGCCATTTACAATACCCGCCACGTTGGTAGCCACCGGGTAAGTAAATTCATACAGGTATTTCGAGTAAAACTCTATCGCGCCTTTCACATATTCTGTAGAGCGTCCCCAGGCGCTGTCTGCCGCCACTTCCACAGGATAGACACTGGCAGCCATTGCTTTTTTTCCGCTGGGAAAGTTCATTCTTGCCGCATCCCATACAAAGGCTGCAGATGACGCCCAGGCTACATCGCGCGTGTTGGTGCAACGGAACTTCCAGGTGGCTCGTTTCGTATTTGCCTGCGTGTTATTGTTTACTTCATCCACAGTACGAATCTTTACCGTACTGTCGCTGTTTTTCGCTTTGTTCCAGCGGGTCAGTTGATCTTTGGTCAGCACTTCAGTTGGGTTCAGTAATTCGCCCGAGCCAACCACGATCTGCCCGGCGGGAACAGAGACGTTGTAGTCTATATTTCCATATTCTAAATAAAACTCACCCTGTCCTAAGTAGGGCAAAGTATTCCAGCCATACACGTTATCATACACACACATACGCGGGTACCATTGCGCCACTTCATCTATCCAGCCATTCTTTGTTTTCAGCTTGCCCAAACGGTCGGTACCGTATTCAGGAATCTGAAAGCTGTACTCGATTTTAAACTGAATGGTTCCGCCTGCCGCTTTGATGGCATCATTCAGTTTTATCTGCATCCGTGTATCGGAGATGAGGTAGTTCGCTGCGGTAGTTTTGCCATTCTGAATCACGCTTACCGACTTGATATTATAACCTCCATCGAAGCTGTTGCGGTTTGCCCATCTGCCACCACTGATGGCTGTAGTAGCCACACCGCGCGATTGAAGTTTATAGATATTCTGGTCTACCTGCAGCCACACAAACTGCAAAGCCTGCGGGCTGTTGTTGGTGTATGAAATGGTAACGCTGCCCGTAACGGAATTTAAAGAATCATCCAGCGTGGCATTGATATTATAGTCTGCCCGGTTCTGCCAATACTTAGGTCCGGGTGTGCCGTCGGCAGCACGTACTTCATCGCCGTAGGCGGGGTAAAAAAGAGGCGCAAAGGCTTCGTGCTGGTCGTAAGCCGGTGTAGTTTGTGCAACTGCCGATAAGACTGCGAAGGAAGCCGCGGCAAAGAATAGCTTTTTCATGTGTATTTTTTCTTTTATTGTTAATTAGTCTGAGCAAGTATGAAAGAAATAACCCGGTTGCAAAGTAAACCTACTCTGTAAGCAAATGAGAGGCTATTTACTGACCAGAGTGTGTACTTTACCGAAAAAAAAATGATGATTAAAGAAATTTGATATTTTGTATCAGAATTAATCTGCTTATAAAATATTCCAATTAGCAAATCATCTGTTTTAAAATTGTAGCGTCTCGAAATTAACTGTCCAGATGAACAGATATTGAGCTGTTGGCTTACGTAATTAAAATCAACTGCAAGGATATGTGTTCTTCTATCCCTAAACAAGCTATATTACTGTTTTTTATTTTTCTCTCATCTATTTATTATAGCCAAGCGCAAGTACTGTTATCAGAAGATTTTGAAGGCAGTTTTCCTCCGCCCGGCTGGACAGTCAGCAATAGTGGTCAAGGCAATAGCTGGACGCAAAACACAAACCCTGCTTATGCAACTTCCGGCACAAAGTCTATGATTTGTTATGGTAGTTCGTCTGTGTCTTCCAATACCTGGGCGATTACTTCTTCCCTACACTTAGAAGCGGGAAAATTGTATAAAATTTCTTGTCAGTGCCGTACCCAATCAGGCGAATCTCAGTTTTTGAGATTATCAATTGGTAATAGCAGTTCAATCAGCAGTCAGACAACACGGCTAGATAGCTTTTCTTATTATGGCATAGCAAAATTTACAGAAGGACGTACTTATTATAGAGCTGATACATCAGGCAATTATAATGTGGGATTTCATTGCACTTCCTATAATAATTCGGGCTTTCTATGCTTAGATGATATTAAAGTAGAAGTTGCACAGCCGGCAATACATTATGTAAACGCGGCAGCTACGGGGTTAAACAATGGTTCAACCTGGCAGAATGCATTTACCTCTTTGCAAATGGCACTTGCATCGGCTGATAAAGGTGACACTATAAAGGTGGCAAAAG
Organism: Ilyomonas sp.; assembly: GCA_964658445.1. GTDB lineage: Bacteria > Bacteroidota > Bacteroidia > Chitinophagales > Chitinophagaceae > Ilyomonas. Next base: position 13,444 of record CAZZZH010000047.1, on the reverse strand, counting down.
GCGTTTATCATCCTGCCATTAAATCTATCGATTCATCTTTTCAGATGAAAGAATATTTAGTAATGCTTGGCGGCTATCCATCAAGCGGCAACCCGACAGATGCCGACAGAAACTTATCAAAAAATGAAACGGTGCTTAGCGGTTATCTGGCAAACTACAGTCATTCAAAACATATTGTAACATCTAGTAACAATTCAAATTATTCGGTCATAGACGGTTTTGTTTTACAACAAGGGTGGGCGCAAAACGACTACAATCCATACGGAGCAGATTTTAAGCGTTATGGCGGCGGCATTTATCTATACCGTAGCAGCACCACCATACGCAATTGCATTTTTAAACAAAACCAAGCAGATGACGATGGTGCTTCTATGGGTATTGATACAGCCAGCCATCCGGCAATCGTTAACTGCTTTTTTACAGGAAATACATCTTCTGATATTTATGTAAGAGCGACCGGCGAAGGCAAATTTTACAATTGCATTTTCGCCAAAGACACATCAAAATCTATTATCCATTGCGATGCTGGTAAAATAACATTCACTAACTGTGTTTTTTTTAATAATCAGTTTTCGACCTACGCCGGTGGCATCGCTGTATTATGGGCAGAAAATAATTCATCGATAGCGATCAATAACAGCATTTTTTATAAAAATAAATTTGAATCCACACTCGATTCTGTTGAGATTCTTGTAAAGGCTTCCCAGTTATCCATCTCTAATACAATTACTCAGAACTATGATTATGGTAACAAGACTTTGGTAGGAACTGATCCGAAATTCAGGGATACAGCCAATATTGCCGGTGCCGACGGTTTGATGTTCACAGACGATGATGGTCTGCAGTTGGTGAATCCCTGTTCGCCCGCCATCAACGCAGGAAGCAATATTTTGCTAAATGGATTTACTTCTTCTGATATTCTGGGCAAAAACAGAGTAGCAGATGGAACAACGGACATTGGTGCTTACGAAGTGCAGTCGCCGCTCGCCGGCATACCAACCGTGTTGTATGTAAACAAAAATGCTACTGGTAAAAACGATGGTTCAAGCTGGGCAAATGCATTTACCGATTTGCAGAAAGCACTTGGCTTTTGTTCCGACACGATAAAGGTGGCAGCCGGCACTTATTTCCCCTCGGATAATGATGCAAATGCTTTTTTCAAAATGCAGAATCATCGCGTTATTCTAGGCGGCTATCCCGGCACGGGAAGTCCGGATGATATACAGCGAAATCCGGCAACAAACAAAACAATACTCAGCGGTAAGCTTCCCAGGACAACAGTAGCACCAGCTTCTATTATTAAAAGTTCTTGGAATGATACTACAGCTGTGTTAGATGGTTTTACTGTAACAGGTGCCGACGGGTATGTGCAAAGTGGTTCAGGGTATTTACAGGAAGGAGGAGCCATTAATATCAGGTACACATCTTCGCCTATTTTTAGCAATCTTATCTTTTTCAATAACATGAGTTACACAAACGGATCAGCCGTTGTAACACTAAATAGTAGTACGCCTCGCTTTCTCGGTTGTACTTTCCTAAGTGATTCGACGAAGGCAAATTCTTCTGTCGCCTCTTTCAGCCAGTCGGCACCCCAATTTATAAAGTGTGCATTTAAAGACAACAATGAATATGTGTACAATACAAGCGGAGCAAATAGCAGAGCCGCTTATGTTAGTGCTGCCAACCCGGTGTTTGATAGTTGTACATTCGAGAAAAACCTGTGTGGCGCCGGGGTTATCTATAATGAAAACTATAGTGCCCCTGTTATAAGAAATTGCACGTTCATTGATGAAGTGGTTTCCGAATCTTCTGCAGCCATCTACAGCGAGAAGTCCAGTCCTCAGGTGACCAACTGTACTTTTATTGATACATCTACTCGTTATCAATCACCTTCCTCACAACCTTACATGGATTATAGTATGATTGAAAATCAAAACAACAGCAAGGGCAGTTTTAGTAACTGTCTGTTCTTTGGTGGTCAGTCGCAAACCGGTGTTATCAATAATTCAAACTCAACTCCAGTGTTCACGGGTTGTCTCTTTACACAGACACCACAAGATTTACCACATTATGCTATTCATAATTATCATGGTTCGCCTGTTTATTATAATTGTGTTGCCACTGGAAACGGCAATGTGATGGTAAATGATGGTTGTTCGTTACAAATCACCAACTGCAGTTTTGTAAACAATACAGGAAGTGTACTGGTCAATAAATTCGACGCCACTGTAGTGGTTAATAACTCTATCTTCTGGAAGAATGTGAAACTAGGCGAGATAGAAGTTGATGAAAGCTTTAACTCTGCAGGCGCAACCCAATTCTTACATTCATTCACGCAATCAACCGGAACGAATGGAGTGAATGGAAATACAGTTGGTAAAGACCCGCGCTTTATTAATGTTACTTTGCCCACAGGACCGGACGGAACTTATTTTACGGCTGATGACGGGCTTATGCTTTGCAGTTGCTCGCCAGCTATTAATACTGGTCAGAACACTGCAATAGGCAGCGTTCCAGGCGATGTTCTGAACCAGCCAAGGATTTACAATGGCATCGTTGATATTGGAGCTTACGAGTTTCAACAGCCTGTGATTTCTGTTCCGAAAACATACTATGTAAATGCAAAAGCGACAGGCACGCAAACCGGGGGTTCTTGGAGCGCTGCTTACAGCAATCTGCAAGATGCATTTTTGAATCCTTGTGCCGATACCATTAAGATTGCCGCCGGTGTATATAAACCAGCAATAAAAGCGAGAGACACTTCTTTTGCTATCAATCATGGGCTCGTAGTGCTGGGCGGATACCCGGATACCGGTAACCCTTCAGAGGCATCGCGCAACACCGAAAAATACGAAACGGTAGTAGATGGTGACATTGGCATTGCTAATGATACGTCAGATAACACATATGCCTTAATTAATGCAGTGGCAGGCGAAGAAAGTGTAGCCATAGAAGGGCTAACATTTAGAAATGCGAACAATACTTTCGATCCCGGTAATTCATCCTCGATAAATACATTTCCAACATCTGCAGGCGGTGGGTTGCGGGCTTTCAACAATAAGAGCCTAGTTGTCCGAAACTGCGTATTTGAAAACAACCGGTCAGAATCCGGAGCCGGCATATATGCGGCGAAAAATGCATTGGTATTGATAGATAGCTGTCTGTTTCTTCATAATAAAGCAGAGGATGGCGGCGGAATCAGTTCATATATGAATACCGAGGCTTATTTAAAGAAGTCAGTTCTGGCAGAAAATGAAGGTAATGATGAAGGAGGCGCCTTGTATACAAACGATATGAGTTGCAGTAATGTCGTATTTTATCATAATAAAGGATACCAAGGTGCGGGCGCTTATGTACTGGAAAATACTTCTTTTGTGAATTGCAGTTTTGTTGGCAATTCTTCGCCCGGTTATACGCAGGGTGTAGGTCTCTTTAATTACGATGGAAGCGGGAAAATTTACAATTGTATCTTTTCCAATAATTATAGTATTTATGGCGAAAACAGTGGGGTACAAAATCTGGATTTTTATACAACCGAAGTAAATAACAGTGGGCATCAACTCGACATTCGCTATTCCGATATGCAAAGCTATCCAACTGATTATGATCCGTATAACAGGTACCTGAATATACAGGAATATCCTGTGTTTTTAGATTCTGCCAATGGCGCCGGCGCAGATGGGAAATGGCTTACCGACGATGATGGATTGAAACTGCTGCCTTGCTCGCCTTGTATCAATACTGGTTCAAATCAACTTATTGCCGGTCTAAACACCGACATTTTAAACCAGCCGCGCGTTTACAATAACACAATAGACATGGGTGCTTATGAATACGAGGGAAAACAGGGGCCTTCTGTATCTGTTACTGCTTCGGCAGACAGCATCTGTCTGGGAGAGCCCGTTACTTTCACTGCCACATCAGGAAATGGAGGAACGACGCCATCCTATCAATGGTATGTAAACGGAAAATCGGCGGGCACAAACAGCAATACATTCACATCATCCAACCTGCAGAATGTCGATACGGTAAAAGTAGTGCTGACGAGTGACGCATCAGCCTGCTTTACATCCGATACTGTATCGAGTAAACCGATAACAATGACTGTTCAAACTTCCGTTACGCCATCGGTAAATATTACTTCTTCTGCCAACAACATTTGCGAAGGCACGCAGGTTACATTTACGGCGACGCCGGTAAATGGCGGCAATAATCCGGCTTATCAATGGCTGGTAAACGATGTTTTTCAGGCAAACCGCAATGACTTTACAGCAAATAATTTAAAGAATGGAGATAAAGTAAAGGCAAAGCTGATTAGCAATGTTACCTGTGCACAACCTGATTCGGTTTATAGCAATATTATTGCGATGACAGTGAACCCATCTGTTACACCAACCGGTATCATTGCGGCACCAGATAAGCTATGCGTTAATGATTCTATACGGATATCTTTTACTGCCGGCAACACTACAATATCAGGTTCGTTAGTACAACTATGGGAGAACGCAAGTGGAAACGCTTTTGATTCGGTAAGCACACAGGTTTACAATAACTCTCCTTTACAATTTGTCTTACCAAACGTTGCGAGACAGGATGTCAGACAATATTTCTTTTCTCTTGCATTACCTGCAAATACAACTTGCGCTTTACCAAATTACACTGATACAGCAACAACGATTATCGACCAGTTAGCGGTTCCCGTTCTAACAGTAAACACGCCGGTAATTACAATCTTCAATCCGGATGCTGCCGCAACTTATAATTGGCAGTCCCAAGATTCACTAACGAATCAATGGCAGGCAACTTTACCGGCGGTAACAGGAATATCTTATACAGCCTTGGCAAGTGGGGTTTATAGAGTGAAGGGAGATAAAGGAAAATGTAGCGTAGTATCAGGCGAAAAGGATATTGTTATTATCCCAACGTCGCTACCTCAAAATCCTACAGGCGACTCTGTGATCGTACACGTTTATCCCAACCCGGCAAACTCTTTTTTAATCGTTGACTCACTCAAAGCAATAGATAGCTGGGAAGTTCTGGAAATTATTAGTTCTTCCGGTCATCGGGTTATGCCAGTTATTAATGTTCAAAATCAAACAATGATAAAAATTAATATTAGTGGTTTAATGGATGGTTTGTATATGCTTGTTTTAAAAAGAAGCATCGGTGCACCAAAAAGCATCAGGTTTATAAAACAATAATAAAGAAAGTAATCTGTTATTGCTTATGCCGCATTGGTTCTATACTTTGCCTTGCGCGGAAACAGCATTTCGGTAATAAAAATCAGCAGCAGGCTGATACCGGTGGTAGCGCCCAGCTTTGCAATAAAGTAAAGGAAGTTGCCAAACTGCAGCCACTCTATAAAAATGAGATAGGCATTGTGAAGCAGTGTAAGCACCAGCGCATATAAAAAATAAGGCGTAAAGCCCAGGCTTTTAATGCTGGGCTCGGCATAGCTGAACTCTGTTTTTTCCTGCGGCAATAAAAAATTGATAATAAAGGGGCGCACAAAAGCAATGAGCACGCAGGGCGCGGCATGCAGACCCGGTGTGTTGGTAAAATAATCCATGGTAAGCCCAAATACAAAAGCGATGAATAGCAAGCCCAGGCGCGAAATGGAAAACGGCAGCCAGAGAATAAACAAAAAGTAAAGCCAGGGCTTCACAAACTGGTGCAAAGCAGGAATCTTTTGCAGTATAAAAGCCTGCACCAGGATGAACACAACAAAGCGGATAATATTTTTCAACAGGCTACTCATGTCTCAGTTCTTGGGTATCTGCGCTTCTAATTTGCGCTGCTCTTCCCAGCGAAGATTTTTGATTAGATAAACATACTGCAGGTTATAAAAATTAGTGGCTGTTTTCAACCGCAGGGTGTAGAAGGCAGAAGACGGATCGGCGGTAATGCCTGCCACGGTTCCTATCATCATCCCTACCGGGAAGTTGAAAGAATAATTGCTGGTAATGATGCTGTCGCCCATTTTTAGTTTGGCGCTTTTCGGAACGTTGTGCATCACCAGGAACGATGCATTTTTTCCATCCCAATCTACATAGCCATTGTTGGTAGAGTCTTTCTTCAACATTGCGCTAATGCGGGAGTTATGGTTCAGCAGGCTCATCACGACACTGTAGTTATCGCTTACGGTTATTACTTTGCCCACAATGCCGTTTGGGCCTAGCACACCCATATCTTTCGCTACGCCCTGTTTAGCGCCCAGTTCCAGCGTGATGTAATTATTTTCTTCGGTGGTAGAGTTGTTCACCACGCGTGCCACCTTGAAATCGAACTTGCGGATGCGACCCAACGTATCGCGTAAAAGAGAATCTAACTTTGTTACCGTTACCATATCCGTGCCTTTGTACTCTTTGTTCAGCAGCAGCAATAAATCTTTGTTTTGCTGCGCTAACTGCACATTGGTTTTACGCAGCGAAAAATATTCGTGCACATCATTGTATTGGGTGTTTACCCGCCCGATCACTTCGTTGGCAGAGCCTGCAAAATAGGCCTGGTAAGTAGGGTTGTAACTGACCAGCGCGAGAATGCAAAGCACTTGCAAAACAAGGAACACGAACAGAACAAAAAATCTTCGTATGAACAGGAATATATTGCGCATGTAAAAGGTCAAGTCAGGAAACAAGAACCAAGGTTCAGGTTACAAAACACAAGAATAAAGAGACAAGAAACATTTTGTAAAGTTTAGTAATGCTGACTTTAAAACTGTATTCAGATTTATTCTTTATATCCGGAAACTTGTGTCTTGGTTCTTTACAAATTTATCGCATGATAAACGGATAACGCTGATAATGTTTCAGGGCAATGCCGGTGCCACGTACCACGCTCTTCAGTGGGTCGTCGGCTATATGTACCGGCAATTTTATTTTCTGGCTTAAGCGCTTGTCTAAACCGCGCAGCAAAGCACCGCCGCCCGTTAAGTATAAACCGCGGCGATAGATGTCGGCAGCCAGCTCGGGCGGTGTGGTTTCTAACGCTTTCAATACTGCTTCTTCTATTTTAAAAATGCTTTTGTCTAAGGCTTCCGCCACTTCCTGGTAGCTTACCATAATCTGCTTCGGAATACCGGTTACAAGGTCGCGGCCATTTACCGGCAAATCATCCGGTGGCACTTCCAGGTCTTTCATCGCTGCGCCGATTTGGATTTTGATTTGCTCTGCCGTGCGCTCACCAATCAGTAAGCTATGGTAACGGCGCAAGGCTTCCATGATGTCCATCGTAAATTCATCACCGGCAATACGAATGCTCTGGTCGCACACAATACCTGCCAGCGCAATCACCGTGATGCCCGTAGTGCCGCCACCAATGTCAATAATCATATTACCCACCGGCTCTTCTACATCTATACCAATACCAATGGCGGCTGCCATGGGTTCGTGTAATAAATAAACTTCTTTTGCCCCGGCTTGTTCTGCGCTGTCGCGCACCGCGCGCTTCTCCACTTCGGTAATGCTCGATGGTATGCAAATCATCATGCGCCAGCTTGGCGGGAACAGGGGCTTCTTGGGATAGATCATTTTAATCATCTCGCGAATCATCAGCTCGGCAGCATTGAAATCTGCAATAACGCCATCTTTCAGCGGGCGCACAGTGCGAATGCTTTCATGTGTTTTTTCGTGCATAAGCAAAGCCCGTTTACCTACCGCCAATACTTCTTTCGGATTGTTGCGGTTCAGCGCAACTATTGAGGGTTCATTAACTACTATTTCTTCGTTGTGGATTATGAGTGTGTTAGCTGTACCCAGATCCATTGCGATCTCCTGGGTAAAAAAATTGAAAAGTGCCATTTATATTATTGGGATAAAAAATTTGTAAATCGTTATTGTAAGAAAGCGTTGCAAATTTGAACGAAATAAACTGAATAAACAAAGTGTGCAAAAGCAAATTCGCTGTACGGTTTAATTAACAGTAATAATAACAGTTTATTGTAAGAATGATTGGCTGCACACGCTTATTTGCGCCGTTGCCGAAAAAAATCTTTCATGAGCTCTGCACATTCTTCAGACAAAACTCCGGCGACCAGTTTTGTCTTCGGATGAAAGGGGAAAACATCTCCCGTGATGTGCTGATAACCATTTTTATCGTCTTTCGCACCGTACACTACAGCGGCCAATTTACTCCAGTACAAAGCTCCGCAACACATAAGGCAAGGCTCTACGGTTACATACAAAGCAGCGCCGGTTAAATATTTAGCGCCGAGAAAATGACAGGCAGAAGTAATGGCAAGAATCTCGGCATGAGCCGTCGGGTCTTTCAGCATTTCTACCTGGTTGTAGCCACGGGCAATGATTTTATTGTTGACGACTACAACCGCACCAACCGGAACTTCTTCTGCATCGTAAGCGTTCTGCGCTTCGCGCAAAGCATGGTACATAAAATATTCGTGCGGGTGTGGCATCATCGTGCTAATGTAGGGCTGATTTTGCAGATGGGCAGAAAAGAGAGGTTATCCGGCAGCAATAAAGAAATAGATTATACCATCACATTCAACCTGTTTCTTTTCATCGTACGTCCTGCATCCATTTCTTCAATACCGGGAATAATAAAGAACAGCCTGCGGCAACGGCAGCACTCAGCAAAGCCAGCTTGCCAAAGATAGAACTGTAATAAGTAATGGTTTGCGCCGGATTGGTAACGCCGGCAGGCACCGACATTAAAGAACCGATTTTAGCAGCTATGTATTCCGCTAAGGCGCCGGACAAAGCACCGATGCTCATGATGGTGCCTACCAGGTGAACCGGGGATAGATTAAACGTGGCTGCAGGCATGGTAGGGCCAATGCATACCTCGCCAATCTCCATAAACAAATAACCCAACGCCAGGAAAGCGATGGGAACTAAACCGCTTTGCTGATAGTGGTTGCACAGCAGCCACAAAATAGCAAAGTACGCGCCCATAGCAAGGATGCCAATGATAAGTTTAGTAAACGTGTGTACTTCGCTGCCTTGCTTTGCAAAAGACTTCCAGGTGGCCAAGGCCAGCGGCGTAAGCAGCACCAGCAAGAAAGAAGGAAAGAAATTATTAAAGGCTAAAGCCGGCACATTCAGGCTACCCACATGAACGTCTACATTGCGAAGCACAAAGAGGTTCAGTGCCCCGGTGCTCTGCTCATACAGCGCAAGCCAGCAGGCATACATAACGAAGACAAACAACAACGCAAAGAGCTTGTATCTTACTTCCCTGGAAGAACGGAAACCGATGTAGATAATATAAATAAAAGATAGCAGCGTTAAGGGCAATACAATAACGTCCATAACGCCGGTATGACTGAACAAAAACAAGGTGAGCAACACGGCAACAACAGACAATATATACACCAACACTTCGCGGCTGATGCCGGGCAATATCCTCTGTTGCAGCCGCTCTTTATCGGGCGGTGCACCTACCGAGGAAGGAATGCCATAGCAGAAATTGATTAACCCCAGTACCATGAAAAGGCCTGCCAGCCCAAAGCCATAATGCCAGTTGATATTTTGCCCTACATAACCACACACCAGCCCGCCGAGCGCCATACCGGTATTAATGATCATATAAAAAAGAATAAAGCCGTTGTCTTTGTGCGCCTGGTCTTTTTTAGAATAAAACATGCCGATAATAGCAGCATCCGGCCCGCTGAAAAAACCGCTGCCCCAGGCTATAAAAGACAACCCGGCAAAGAATAACTGCGGGTAAGGCAATGACATCATCAGATGGCCGCAGATCATTAAGATGCCACCCCAGATCATAGATTTGCGAAAACCTAACAATCGATCAGCCAGCACGCCGCCGAAGATTTGTAAGCCATACACCAGCGCCGCATAGGTGCCCAATACAGCGTAACTGTATTTCTCGGGCAGGTGCATCTGCGTTACCATAAAGGCAATGAGCAAAGCCTTTACCCCGTAATAAGAAAACCAGACCCACATGCTGGCAAACGACACATAAAACAGTTGTTTAGGGTGCCGCCTGACTATAGGTAAAGCAGGCGCTGCAGAAAGCATATCCATATTTACAAGCTTCGTATCGTTTTATCAATTATTATGCTTGTTATGCTTACGCAAACGAAGGAGGATAATATTTTTGCCCGAAGCCGGTAACCAGCAAAGGTTAGTACACATCGCTTACTTTTACCTTTATAGTTGATGACGATATGAAACGAAAAAGCGCCATTCTATTCCTGTTCATTTCTTTCTTTATGATGCAGACAAAAGCACAAAAAACACAGCCTGTTTCCGTCACGTTCCTGCTTACCTCTGCGGCGCTGCCGGAAGACAGCAGCGTCTTCATTACGGGTAGTATTGAACCCTTAGGCAACTGGAACCCCGGCAAGGTGAAAATGAAATATAATGGCAACCACACCTGGAGCCTGCGTATTACCACCGACAAGCCGGTATCGGTTGAATACAAGTACACGCTTGGAAACTGGGACCATGAAGCGGCTTCTGCCAGCGGCACACCGCTCAATAATTTTTCGGCTGACTTAAAACAGGGCATTACCATTCGCGATACCATAAACTCGTGGACGACAGGCACGGAAAATAAAGTAGTAGAGCATCATGTAACGGGCACAGTGCAATATCACCCGTCAATGAAAGGTAAAGGCATTAAAGACAGAGACGTATCGGTATGGCTGCCGCCGGGATACGACAGTTCGGGCAACACACAATACCCGGTGCTGTACATGCAGGATGGTCAGAACATTTTTGACCCGGCCAGCAGCGCTTTTGGTGTGGAGTGGAGTATAGACGAAACCTGCGACAGCCTGATAAAAGCCGGCAAGCTGCAGCCGTTGATTATAGTGGGTATTTCCAATACTGCCGACCGCTCCTTCGAGTATGTGCCGGGTGCAAAAGGCGAGGCGTACATGAACTTTGTCATTAAACAACTCAAGCCATTTATAGATGCTACCTACCGTACCAACCGTGACAAGGCGCACACATTTGTTGGCGGCTCGTCGCTGGGCGGGTTGATTTCCTTTATGCTGGTGTGGCAGCACCCGGAGGTATTTTCAAAAGCCATCTGCATGTCGCCGGCGTTTAAGATTAATAAGCTGGATTATGTGAAAAACGTATTGGCATACCGGGGTAAAAAGAAGCCGGTATCTTTTTACATAGATAATGGCGGCGTGGGCTTAGACTCGCAACTGCAGCCCGGCGTGAACGCCATGCTGGCCGCTTTGCAAAAGAAAGGCTATGGGCAAAACAAGGAAGTTAAGTATGTAAATGATGTAAGAGCCAACCACTCGGAAGCCTCGTGGGGACAGCGTTTTCCGGGGGCTGTTCTCTGGTGTATGAATACTGAATAGTTAACTATCGATGAAGTAAATCAGAGAACGTCAGTTTGCAACGGGATTAATTCTGTGTAAATATTATTGTGATAACCTGAAAAATGGGTGTAGTTTACTTGGGTAGCAGTAAACCTGAAATAGAATTATTGTCGGTGCTGCCATAGCTATACTTCATTACAAAGGCTGTATCGGCAGCATTGGTAAAGTACAGGTGCCGGGATGCACATAGCGCCATCGCTTACCTCTTTAAACGTACCGTCTTTTTTAAAGATAAAGCTGATATTGCTCAGGTCAACCTGGTTGCCGAAGCACCACGCACATACTCTGCATTTCCTTTATTCAACTGATTGACATAATGAAAATAACAGGCATTGTACATCCATGGATGAGCCGTTAACAACTGAGTAGAATTGCCGGGTGCCAGCGACACCGCAGCACCATTAGAAGACAAGGCCGAAGTTGTACCGGCAGGTGTGTTTACACTTGTTTTAGTACAGAACCATACAGTAATTATAATGCCGGTAAGCAGAAAGAATAATGTTTTTATGATTGATTATTGAAGGATAAACAATGAAGCCAATCAGATAAAACGAGGTGAAGAAGAGAAGGGTTGCCTTCCTATTTATTGACTATCCTGACGGCAGTTTAATTAACCTGGTCGTCTTCCTTTGCCGCCTTTTTACCGGCAAGCAAAAAAGCAATACTGCTAAATGCCAGTGCTTCAAACACGCTGGTCCACTCGTTTCCATTGCCACTGTGCGGGTCGGCAATGGCACGGGGAATATGCAGGATAAGAAACCACGCAAAAATCATAACACCCAACAACAGCGCGGCTAAGCGGCGCTTGATATTGAACATAATGCCAATACCGGCAGCAATAAGAGCGGTGCCGGCAAAATAAGTCCAAAAGGGATGACCGGGAATCCAGCCGGGCACCAGCATCTCTACAAAGCCGGCATATACAAAATGCTCGGTTCCAAATACAACAAGGGTGAGGGCTAAAAAGTATTTGCCTAAAGGAATCAGCTTTTCGAGGAGGCGCAGCAACGAAGAGGTACTGCCTTCTGCAGGCAGAGAACCTGCAACGATAAAAGCCCCTCCGCTCAAGGTGAGACACTTTAAGGGGTCTGACCAGGCAGCTAACTGTGCCGGGTTCAAGTTTAGCTCGTAAGGGATGTGAAGCAGTACTACAAAGAGAAGCAATACCCCGCCAAGCAGGAGCGATGCACTTCGCGCTTTTCTTTTGGCTACCATAGCTACTGAAGCGCCAATAAGAAAAAGGCTGAACAGCCCGTTACATACCGCTCTTGCCGGCAGCCACGAGGGAAAAAGCGGTGGAACGAAAACCGGGCGAAAATCGCCACAGATCAGTTGCTGAATGGCTAAGGCAATGAGGGCAATGGCAAAGAAGATGCGCCATACGTTGTTGTATTTTTCCATAAAGCTCGTTGGAAGTAAAGCAATCAGTATCCGGCTGTTAATACAGCCTCTGTCTGCAAGACCAGAGCAAAGACAAAACCGTTGCTTTCCCTTTCATTTATCCGCTGTTGCAAAAGATATTGTCCATATCTGCCCGGCTGCTATTTCTAGCCTTCCAGGGTCTTACTGATCCTTCGCATTATTGTTATTTTTTTACAACCTCTCGTTCCATTAAACTTATTTACTTTTATAACATCTATTTACTCAAATAAATTTTTATCATGAAAAATGTAATCCTGTTAGCAATTCTTACCATTGGCTTCGGCATCGCTTCACAAGCGCAGACTGAGACCAAAGTAAAACCAACCAGCAGCGCTAAACAAAGCGTGCACAATGTATTTCACAAGCATAAGAAGCACAATGGCTATAAAGTAAAAACCACCCATAACGGTGTAACGCATGTGAAGAAAGTAAAAACAGAAAAAGCACCATAGTCGGTTCTTTTCTCGTTTTGTGTAGAAAGTAAAGTGTGAGTGTGTATTTGTTTTTATAGAAAGTATTGCTTTACAGCAATACTTTTTTATTTCGATAATGTCTGCTTTTATTCGCGGCTGCACTCACTTACAACCCAGCTTTAGGTTATCTAAAACAGGGTGAGATTGGAAATTAATTTTAAACTGATAGATGTTGTAAAATATTGCCCCGGACAGCGCGCTAATTACGCCACCGGGGCAATTTTGTTTATCG
>CAZZZH010000046.1:0-21270 GCA_964658445.1 Ilyomonas sp. | reverse complement strand
ATAAAAGCAAACAAAGAGAATGTTGACGTTGCCAAAATAGAAGCGCTTGGCTATGAAACTTATTGGTATTCTGCCCAGAAAAAAGGCTATAGCGGTGTGGCTATTCTTACCAAACAAAAACCCGATCGTATAGCCTATGGCAGCAGCATTGAGCAAAGCGATTACGAAGGAAGAGTGATTCGCGCCGACTATGGCAACACCAGTGTGTTTAGTGTTTATTTTCCATCGGGTACCAGTGGCGACGAGCGACAGACCTACAAATATCAATGGCTGAAAGAGTTTCAGGAATATATAGAAACGCTTCGCAAAACCAGGCAGCAGCTTATTATTTGCGGCGACTATAACATTGCTCATAAAGAGATAGACATCCACGACCCGAAAGGCAATAAAAATTCCTCTGGATTTTTGCCTGAAGAAAGAGAATGGCTTACACAATTTTTCGGCAGCGGGTACATCGATACCTTCCGCCATATCCATCCCGACAAGAAAGACCATTATTCCTGGTGGAGTCAGCGTTTTCCCTCCGTTCGTTTGCAGAACAAAGGCTGGCGCATAGACTATATCAGCGTAACCGATAATTTGAAAAATAATGTAAAAGACGCACAGATTTTACCGCAGATCAAGCATAGCGATCATTGCCCGATCTATGTGGAAATAAATTGATTTCATTCCTTTATTGTAAGAAACATTGGTATCTCATTTCAAATTTTTCTTTATGAAAAAATACAGCCTGCTTGTTATTGGTTTACTCCTTCTCTATACAGGAAAATCGCAGCCTTCTTTTATCAAAGACAGTCTCGATCGTTACATTTCGCAGGGCATGAAAGACTGGAATATTCCGGGCCTTGCCATTGCTATTATTAAGAACGATAGTATTGTAGTAATGAAAGGATATGGTGTAAAAGATCTCGATAGTAAAGAGCCTGTAGATGAGAATACCTTGTTTATGATTGCGAGCAATAGCAAGTTGTTTACGGGCACATCGCTCGCACAGTTAGACTACGATAAAAAGCTTTCGCTCGACGACAAAATCACCAGCTATTTTCCTTGGTTCCGGGTGTATGATTCTGTAACAACACAACTTGTTACCATAAAAGATATGCTGGGTCATCACCTCGGCACCAAAACATTCCAGGGCGACTTCACCTTCTGGAATGCAACGCTGTCGCGGGATTCAATTATGTACAAAATGCGGTATGTGAAACCGCCGCAGCAGTTTCGGGCATCGTATGGCTATTGCAACAGTTGTTTTTTAACAGCCGGTCAGGTCATTCAAAAAGTAACCGGCAAACCTTGGGAAGTATATGTTTACGACAGCATTATCGAACCATTGAACATGACGAACACGCATGCCTTGGGTACCGGGATGCAAAACATGCCCGGCGCTGCAACACCTTATACCAATGCATTCACAGGGAAGCTAACAAAGCTGCCTTATGACAACGTTGATAACCTTGCACCGGCAGGCAGCATCGTAAGTAGCGTGAAAGATTTAAGCCACTGGATCATGATGCAATTGGATAGCGGCAAGTACAATGGGAAACAAATTTTGCCCTGGAATGTATTGCAGAAAACACGCGGCGTAAACACACTTCTCAGCACCAAGAAGAACAATATGGGTGGTCATTTTGTGGCGTATGGCCTAGGTGTTTTTATACGGGATATGAACGGCAGACAGGTGTATGACCATACTGGCGGTGCCGATGGTTTTGTAACTAACGTATGTTTTGTGCCTGAAGAAAAATTAGGCATTACTATCCTTACCAATAATGATAACCAGGAGTTTTTTGAATTGCTTCGTTACCAGATCCTGGCAGCGTATCTTAATATGCCATACACAAATTATAGCACTGTTTCGTTGCCCAGTTTCAGCAATGAACAAAAGGCAATCATTGACAGCACCAGTGCCATGCAAAAAAGAGTAAAAGGCGACAAGCCGCAGTTGGCGCTAAGCAGTTATACCGGTACGTATCACAACGAATTGTTTGGCAATATTTATATCACAGCAAAAGGCAATAACCTGCAGGTCAATTTCGACAACCATAAGGGTCTTACGGCTTCTCTTCAGTACATGGATAGCGGTGAATGGCTGTTAACATACAACAGCCTTGCTGACGGAATTTTTCCGCTGAAATTCAGGATAGAAAATGGTAAAGTAATCTCAACGGATGTAAAAGTGAATGACTTTTTAGAGTATGATCCTTATACATTTGTAAAGTTGTAAACAAGGGCTTATCGCAGTATCATTTTCAGGATCAGTGTTGCCACAGCATATATACAAGTGATGATGAAAATTCCTTTCGCAGTGCGGTCGCGGCGCGTGTTTACATACACAGTGAAGATAACCGCATTGGCAAAAAGAGAAAAGGAAAGAAAGGCCGTTATCAATGGCTTTTGCTCAGAGAGAATTTGTATAAATTCTCTGATGGTGGCGCCTGCGGGGTAAAACTTCAGGAAGTAAAAAAGGAACATGCCAAAGAAGGGCGCGATGATGCCCAACACAAGGCCGAGACGTAGATTATCTTTTTGCAGTATCAAGGTATAAGACTTTTTTCGAGTTTCTTTTTCAATTCGTAATGCGTAAGGTCGAACTGTACGGGCACCACGCTTACATAGTTGTTTTCCAAAGCCCACACATCTGTATCAATGCCGGTATCAAAGTTCATAAATTCGCCGGTAAGCCAATAATAATTTTTACCGCCGGGGTCTTTTCGCTCTGCAAATTCTTCCTCATATTTTGCATAAGCCTGGCGACAAACTTTCAAGCCATTCAGCAGTTCTGCCGGCTCTGCAGGTATGTTCACATTCAGGCACAAATGTTTGTCTATATCCTTACCAAGAATCTGCTCAACCAAATGCTTCGCATAATATTTTGCCGCACTGAAATCGGCTTCCAAGCTATAATCCAGCAGACTAAAGCCAATACTCGGTATGCCTTCAATTGCAGCCTCGAGTGCTGCCGACATCGTTCCGCTGTAAATAACATTGATCGAATGATTAGCGCCATGGTTAATACCGCTCAAACACATGTCTGGCTTGCGATGCAGCACTTTATCAACCGCCAGCTTCACACAATCTACGGGCGTACCGCTGCAACTCCAGGCCTCTACGTCTTCCCACAGTTTAACCTTAGTCATACGAAGCGGAAAACCAATAGTGATAGCATGCCCCATTCCGCTTTGTGGCTTATCCGGCGCCACTACTATTATTCTTCCCAAGCCTCTTACCGCCTCTACTAACGAAGAGATGCCTGGCGAGGTAATGCCATCATCGTTGGTGATTAAAATAATCTTTTCATCCGCTACCTTTTTCGGTCTTGCTTTGGCTTTCTCTTTTACTTTTTTTGCCATGAGCGCAAGATAGAAAGTTTACACAGATGGTATGATGTAGTTTGTATTATGAGAATGACTTTTAAAAAAGACTAGCCTTTGCATACATTGCAAACTACTAATTATAATTTTTTAAAAAGTATATCGTACGCCAATACCACCATAGCCTGCACCATAACCTGTAGAGCCGATAAGGTCGACAGCAGGCTGCCAGTCGAGGCTGATGTTCAAAGGAAAGTCAGAGAGTTTATAGTCTAATCCTATTACGCCATCAATACCAAAACCGGCCTTGCTGTTGTCACTTTTCCTTGTATAATTGTTATCCCAGAAGCCAAGGTGAGCACCAGGTCCAACATACCAGCGCAAGCCATCTACACCAGGAATATCCCAGTTCCATTCGTACAAACCGACAACCCGAAAGCCATGATTCCAGAACATCGCTTCGGCTTCGGCATTCTGATAGTCTTTTACAAACTGCTTATACGAAATAGCAAAACCGCCCGGAAATTTTATACCGATGGCGCGGTCATAAGTTGTAGCATGATAATCGTCTTGCGCAGAAGCGTGGAAAAAGCATACCATCAACAAAGCGGCAGCTATGAATGTTCTCATCATAAATGTTGGTGTTGATAAAATCGAAAACGCTGGTTCACTATTTTATGTTTTGAAGAAGTTGTTAAAGCGCTTTTGTATATGATTTCAAAAATGATTTACTTGAGTAAGACAATGCAAAAGCAGGAAGGTTGAACGAAAGATGGCAAAATAAAAGCAGCCCAAGCATCAGTTGTAAAATCGTGATTCTATCGCTGCGAAAATTTCGTAATTCTGCACCACGAAAATGATATGTTATGGCTGACCTGAGAAAAGAATTAAGAGGCACCGGCGTTGCCCTGGTTACGCCTTTTACGGCAGATGAAAGTGTAGATTTCAATGCACTCGAAAAAGTAATTGACTCTGTTATTTCCAATGGTGTTGAGTATGTAGTAACCATGGGAACAACCGGTGAAACACCAACGCTTTCAAAGGAAGAAAAGAAAGATATCATCAACTTTACATTCGAAAAAGTAAACGGTCGCGTGCCTGTTGTTGTTGGCATTGGTGGCAATAACACGCGCGATTTGATTAACGATTTACAGACCTTTCCTTTAGAGAAAGCGACTGCTGTATTAAGCGCGTCACCCTACTATAACAAGCCTTCTCAGGAAGGCATTTACCAGCATTACAAAGCATTGGCTGCTGCATCGCCAAAACCCATTATTTTATACAACGTTCCGGGCAGAACCGGCAGAAATATGGAAGCCGAAACCACCCTTCGTTTGGCTAATGAAGTAGAGAACATTGCCGGCATAAAGGAAGCAGCCAACCATATGGTGCAGATCATGCAAATACTTTATAAACGTCCCGAGTATTTTCTGGTATTGAGCGGCGATGATGACTTGGTGCTGCCGCAGCTTGCGTGTGGGATAGACGGCGTTATTAGTGTTGTTGCCAACTGCTTTCCCAAACCATTTTCCAATATGGTTCGCGCTGGTCTGGCTTTCGATTTTACAACCGCTAAGCAGTTGAACGATCCTTTGCTGCAGGTATATACTTTATTGTTTACAGAGAATAATCCGGCCGGTGTAAAAGCATTTTTGAGCGAACAAGGTTTGATTCAGAATCATCTTCGGTTACCGCTGGTTCCGTTAAGCGAGTCTTTGCATAAAAGAGTAGCGGAATACGTAAAGAATAGGTGAGCTATAATAAATAATATTTGTAGTGTAGTACTTTAAAAGCATTCAAAAATAAGGTGCATCAATTTCGCGACAAAGCTCACTATCTGACTTCAATATTACTTATTCAATCTTCAATATTAAATCTCATAAGTTACGCCTTCCAAAGCCAGCTGCACATTCGGGAAAACTGCTTTGGCTTCTTCTTCAAACAGGTGTAGTTTATCATTATCATATTGGCTGCTGAAATGCCCGATCAGCAGCTTTTGTGCGCAGGCTTCTTTTGCTATCATAGCTGCCTGCTCTGCTACCGAATGGTTGCGGCTTGCGGCACGCTCCAACTGGTCTTTCAGATAGGTAGATTCATGATAGACCATGGTTACGTTCTTAAAATGCCTTACAATGGATGGATTAAAAATAGTATCTGCACAATATGCATAACTTTTTGCCGGCGTGTTGGCAATCGTTACCTCATCATTTTTTACAACTAAACCATCCATAGATACATAGTCTTCACCATATTGCAAGCGCTCATAAAATGAAGTAGGAATAAAGCTGTACTCCTTTATTTTTTCACCATTAATCTTTCTCGGTTTCTTTTTTTCCTTCAATAAAAAACCCCATGTTTCTATGCGATGAAAAACTTTAAAACACTCAACGGAAAACTGCGGCTCATCTACCAGCACACCTTCCTTTTCCAGTGCATGAAAATGCAATGGAAAAGGCAGCGTAGAATCGGAAGCCATTACCTGCAGTTTAATAATCGCCTCCAGATCTGCTGGTGCAAATAAGTGCAGCGGTGCTCTTCTGTCGCCCAAACTATAAGTAGTAAGCAAACCTGCAAGACCAAAATAATGATCGCCATGAAGGTGCGAAATAAAGATATGATTGATGCGGCTTTTGCGCACTTTATAACGGTTCATTTGCATCTGCGTTCCTTCGCCACAGTCCAATAAAAACAAACGGTCGTTCAAGGTAACAACCTGTGCCGTTGGGTGCCGGTTATAAGCCGGCAACGCAGAGTTATTACCCAATATTGTAACACCAAACATAGGCTCATTCAATAGCAACAATATTACCAAAGGGTTATCGAAATTGGAAGATTTAATAATTAATATAATACCGCAGAATGCACTTATCATTATTAAATAATCGGGTTCGCGTCACACATCTGTATTTTCTCTTTCAGCTTTTTTTCAGCTTCTTTTAATCGATGTTTAAGCCGCTAAACATTCCCATATTGAAAATTTAGTCCGACATTTATATTTCCAAATAAGGAACCAATATCTTATGAAAGATAAAAATTTTTTGATTCACATCCTGGAGGACGATAAGCTGTACAATTCCGTGTTATCACACTTCCTCGGTTTGAATCCGGAGCATGAAGTAAAATCGTTTTCAACGGCTGCCGCTTTTTTAAAATCGCTGTATGAAAAGCCGGACCTGGTAACACTCGATTATTCGTTGCCCGACGGCACCGCAGATCAGATGTTGAAACAGATTCGCGAAACACTGCCCGATGTGCGCATCATTGTGGTATCGGCACAGCAGGATATTAAAACAGCAATCGACCTGTTGAAGAAAGGAGCTGATGATTACATTGTAAAAGACAGCGACACGCAGGACAGGCTTTGGATTGCAGTAAAAAACTGTAAAGAAAAAGCGTCGCTGAAAAAAGAGATTGCCACTTTGCAAAAAGAGGTCTCTAAGAAATACGATTTCCAAAAAGCCATCATCGGCAACAGCGCACCTATGAAGCAGGTGTTTGCCATGATAGAGAAAGCAGCGCAAACCAATATTACTGTGTCCGTTACAGGCGAAACGGGTACGGGTAAAGATTTGGTGGCGAAAGCTATTCATTACAACTCGGCAAGAAAGGCAAAGCCATTTGTTCCGGTTAACATTGCTGCCATTCCTTCCGAGCTCATGGAAAGCGAATTATTTGGTCATGAAAAAGGCGCTTTTACGGGTGCTGTTACACAACGCATCGGAAAGTTCGAAGAAGCCCACAAAGGCACTTTGTTTTTGGATGAAATTGGCGAAATGGACATCAACCTGCAAGCAAAATTGCTTCGGGTTTTGCAGGAAAAAGAGATTACGAAAGTCGGCAGCAACAAGATCGTTTCGGTTGATGTTCGCATTGTGGTGGCAACGCACCGCAATTTATTAGACCAAGTAAAAAAAGGTGCGTTTCGCGAAGACTTGTATTATCGTTTGCTTGGCTTGCCCATTCATCTTCCGCCGCTGAGAAACCGGGATAACGACATCCTTCTGATCGCTAAATTTTTCATTGATCAGTTTTGCGAAGAGAATAATTTACCCAAAAAATATCTCTCGCTCGAAGCAAAGAAGCAGTTGTTGAATTACCAGTTTCCGGGCAATATCCGCGAGTTGAAATCCATTATCGATTTAAGTTGTGTAATGAGCGATAGTGAAGAGATAGATCTTTCACATATGCAACGGATGAGTGTATCATCGCCATCGTCTTTAGCCTCGTTAAACGAGCCGCTAACGCTGCGACGTTATACACTTCAATTGTTGCAGGATTATCTTGAAAAATATGAGTACGATGTGCTGAAAGTGGCGCAGGTATTGAATGTCGGCAAATCGACTATATATCGTTTAATTAAAAACAAGGAGTTGAATGTTCCTGAAAAAGTATACTAATTATTTAAAACAATCCAATACTATGTACAGTTTTGAAAAGCTTTACGATCTCTCCGGTTTGCAGGAGATTCATCAGGACGATGAATCGTTTATCCGTATCATCAAGGATGCTTTTATTAATCACACTCCATCTGATGCCAACAAAATGCTGAATGCTTGCAACGCCGGCGATTGGGCGCAGGTAAGCTTCATGGCGCACAAGCTGAAATCCAGTATCGACATCTTGAAAATCATGTCTATCAAAGACGACATTCGCACTATCGAAACCAATGCAAAACTGCAGACCAGCCTGCATTCCATTCCAGAGCTTGTTCAGAAAGTAAACATAGTCATCACCATGACGGCAAAGCAAATGAACGAGTAAACAAATCACCTTTCCCATTCAACAATTTATTATTATTTCAAAGGCAGGGTCACTCCTTACATAGTTGTGCCTGCCTTTTTTTATTAGTCTCGATTGAACAACAGAACAGCCATTATGAAACAGAAGCTGGGAACTGGGTAACATCGTTGCAATCGACGATTCGTTGCTTCCTTCTTTGCAGTAAAAAGCATTCTAACATTCCCTATATCAATCCCTCAGCTTCCGGTCCATATCTTTGCCGCATGCATTACGTGTCAGCAGAAAATCTCACTAAAAGTTTCGGTATCACACCCCTTTTCGACAATATTTCTTTTCACATAAGCGAAGGCGACAAGATTGCCTTGGTAGCCCGCAACGGCGTTGGCAAAAGCACACTGCTTCGCATTTTATCCGGCACAGAAACACCCGACGAAGGCAAGCTTTGGATTAATAAAGATGTAACCGTTGCTCTTTTTGAGCAAGACCCGAAGCTGGATGAAAACAAATCTGTAATCGACAACATTTTCAATATTTCTCATCCGGTAATGAAAGCGATCCGGCTATACGAAGAAGCAGAAGAAAGTGGAGATGTCGACCAGATTACAGAAGCCATCAGCATGATGGACGAACTAAATGCCTGGGCATTCGAGTCGAAGGTAAAACAGATCATGGCCAAGCTCAACATTCATCATCTTACACAAAAAGTAAGTGAACTCAGTGGTGGTCAGCGCAAGCGGGTTGCCCTCGCTGCAACCCTTATCGATATTGGCTTTGAGCACAAACATACGTTGCTGATGATGGACGAACCAACCAACCATCTCGACGTTGATATGATTGAATGGCTTGAGCATTACTTGGGTGGTGAAAACATAACCTTACTGCTCGTAACCCACGACCGCTATTTTTTAGATGCGGTAACAGAAGAGATTTGGGAGCTCGAACGCAGCAATATGTACGTATACAAAGGCGATTATCAAAACTATTTAGAACGGAAAGCCGCCCGCATAGAAAGCGAAGTTGCCAGCATAGACAAAGCAAGAAATGAGTATCGGAAAGAGTTGGAATGGATGCGCAAACAGCCTAAAGCCCGCACCACGAAAAGCAAATCAAGGCAGGATAACTTTTACGAAGTAGAAGCAAAAGCCAAACAAAAAATTGAAGATGCCCAACTGCAGCTACAGGTAAAAATGAGCCGTCTCGGTGGTAAAATTATCGAGATGAAAAAGGTCTATAAAAGCTATGATGATAAACCTATTTTAAAAGGGTTTGATTACACATTTAGTAAAGGCGAGCGTATTGGTATTATAGGCAAAAATGGTGTTGGTAAATCCACCTTCCTCAACATTCTGCAAGGCATTGAGCCGGCAGACAGCGGCAAAGTCAATATTGGCGATACCGTTATTTTTGGCAATTTTTCGCAGCAAGGTTTTGTCATAAAAGACAACTTCCGGGTTATAGAATATGTAAAAACATTTGCCGAAAATTTTCCGCTGGCAAAAGGCGGAAGCCTAAGCGCAGCCCAGTTTCTAGAACTATTTCTTTTTCCACCTGAAAAACAATATACCTATCTCAACTCTCTTAGTGGTGGCGAAAAAAAGAGACTTCAACTGCTGACCATCCTATTTCGCAATCCTAATTTTTTAATCCTTGATGAGCCGACCAACGATCTGGATCTGCCAACGCTCGGCGTGCTGGAAAATTTCTTATCCGACTATCCCGGCTGTATCTTAATTGTATCGCACGACCGTTATTTTATGGATCGTTTGGTTGACCATTTGTTTGTGTTTGAAGGCGAAGGAAAAGTGGTAGATTTTCCTGGCAACTACACACTTTATCGCTTGCAGGAAAAAACCGGTGAACAGTTGAAAGCGATGGATGAAATAAAACCGGAATTGTCTTCAGCCAGTAACCAACCCACATTAGCAGTTGCAGACAACAAACGCAAACTCAGCTACAAAGAAAGGCGGGAGTTTGAACTGCTGGAGAAAGAAATTGCAAGTCTTGAAACCGAGAAGCAGCAGTTGGAATCGCAGCTTAGCGACAGCAATGTTTCTTATGATCAAATCACTACCTGGAGCAACCGCATCGGTAACATCAGTAACGAAATCGCGGGGAAAGAAATGCGTTGGCTGGAGTTGAGCGAGATGATGTAAACTTGCACATGAAGTCGTTTACACGCAGTCTTTACTTCTACGTTCTTTTGTCTATTGCTGCCGGCATTTTGCTTGGCTATTTCTTTCCGGCTTTTGCCAAAGAATTAAAGCCATTAGGCGATGCTTTTATCAGGCTGATTAAGATGATGATTGCACCTGTTATTTTCTGCACCATCGTTACGGGTATTGCGGGTATGGACGATGTAAAGAAAGTTGGTCGTGTTGGTTTTAAAGCGATAGTGTACTTTGAAGTAATGACAACGCTTGCACTGTTCGTAGGACTTGTGCTAATCAACGTTCTTCATCCTGGTTCTAACATGCACATCAATGCAGCAACGTTAGATGCTTCCGCCATTAGCTCTAAACAACAGCCACCGGAAACCGCAACTGAATTTATCTTGCATATTATTCCAGAAACAATTGTAGGCGCTTTTACACAAACCAATTTATTACCCGTTCTTCTTTTCTCGGTATTATTTGGGTTTGGGTTATCGAAAATCGGTAGCAAAGCCAAGCCTGTTTTATCAGGTATTCAATCACTATCGCAAGCTCTGTTCGCAGTTATCAACATTATTATGAAAGCCGCTCCCATTGGGGCTTTAGGCGCAATGAGCTATACTGTTGGCGCGTATGGAATTGCACAGTTGAAGCCATTGGCCGGCTTAATGGGCACTTTCTATTTGACTTGTTTACTTTTTATCATTGTTATTTTAGGAAGTGTTTTAAAGGCATTTGGCTTCAACATTTTTAAACTTCTGGCTTATATAAAAAACGAATTGCTGATCGTTCTTGGCACCTCTTCATCCGAGTCGGCTTTACCACCGCTCATAGAAAAACTGGAAGCCGCAGGTTGTTCAAAATCAGTAGTGGGTTTGGTAGTTCCGGCAGGTTATTCTTTTAATCTAGACGGCACATCTATTTACTTAACTATGGCGGCTGTGTTCATTGCACAAGCCACCGACACACCGCTTTCTCTCTCGCAGGAAATCTCGTTGCTGGCGGTCTTAATTATTACATCGAAAGGTGCGGCAGGCGTTACAGGCAGTGGTTTCATCACACTGGCAGCTACGTTGCCAACTGTAGGCCACGTGCCGGTTGCAGGTTTAACACTCATACTCGGCATTGACCGTTTTATGAGCGAAGCCAGAGCTATTACCAATATTATTGGCAATGCAGCCGCTACTTTATTAATATCGAAATGGGAGAAAGAATTAGATGAAGAAAAAGCAGTTGTGGTTAGATAAATACTTAATAAGTTTGGGAAAAGCTGCAACCTTTTTTCCGCTTTTTATAAAGCTTTATACACTTTTGTTTAATCAAACAAAGTTGCCTGAGGGCGAATGGTATAAAGGGTTGGAAACTGCGTAAGCGCCGATGTATTTAATTGTTCTATTACATATTTGTTGAGCAGCGGTACATTCAAATCCTGATGCTGATGCATAAAGAAGTAAATTTTTGCAATGCCTTTTTTTGCCCACAATTGCAACCGGTTTGCCCAGTCCTGAATACGCGTATAATCAGTGGTATGCAATCCATTTCCTACAAACCGAATAAAGGCTTCTGGCTTACTCAGGTGCATGTGTACATGGCTTCGTTTTCCTGCCGTATCTGTTATTACCAACCCCACTTTATAATCTCTTGCAAAATCGTATAGCCGTTGGTTTACGCCATCGGCAAACCAGCTATCGTGGCGCAGTTCGATAAATAAATCCAGCGATCCAGGTAGGCGTTCGATAAAGCGTTTAATAACGGGCAAATCTTCGATACTCATTTGTGGGTTCGGCATCAAAAAAACAGGACCTAAAGTTTCTTCAAATGCAGCAATGGAATGTATGAATTCATTCACTTCTTTATCGCAATGCTGCAGCCGCATTACATGTGTGATGTATTGCGGAAACTTAGGGCAAAAGCGAAAATTGCTGTTCACCTGGTTTTTCCATTGTTTAACTTGTTCCTGTGCAGGTATACGATAATAAGTTGTGTTGAGCTCTACACAATTAAAAAGTTTAGCATAATGATGGAGAAAATCTTTTTCCTTAGTATGAAGCGGGTAAAAATGGCCGAGCCACTCTTTGGTACCCCAGCGCGCACCGCCAATGTATAACTGTGTAACCGGCTTTATTTTCCTGGCAAGCACAGAATGGTTTAACACCGGCTCTGGTGGCAGCGCCAGGTTAATATGGTTTAACTGATCGATATCGATTTTGCCCCATTCCATAAAAGAAAATTATGGCTTGCAAATCAGTAAGGAATCGTTATGCATTGCCGGAAATATGAATCCATTTACTAACCTACACTTCTCAGTCATTTTATCAAATCCTCTTATCTCGCTTCTCTTTTTTATTTCATTCTATTTATCCATTATCTCTAATTTATCAATCGTTCGTAATTGTTGATTGATGATAAACAGCCAATGAAATGAACGATTTTTATGCTAGATTAAATAAGCGTGTAGTTACAAATTCAACAAGAACTGTAACGTATTGCTGCCATCTGCAAAGTCAGTGATACAAGGCTTTTGCGCCTTTCCAAAAGGCAGATAACCATGCCCGACGATGGCTTGTATATCGCTGTTGTTTTGCAATATAGCAAGCGTTTCTTTTTTAGAATTATAATAACTGAAGTTGAGCTGCGCAACAGGTGAAAACAGCGCGGTATTTTCTGCAATTAAAACCGACCCGTTGTTCATGTAAAACTGATTACCCATAATAAGCAAGGCAAGCTGGTAATCGTAATTATTTTTATACTTGTAGTACTCGGAAAAGTAATCGTATTTTTTTAAAGCTTCCAGCAACGGAATAAAGTCATACCCTTCGGGCACAAACAACTTGGTGACATTGCGGCAACCCAACCCAAAGTAGAGTGAAATATCATCGGCTAATAAATCTATTTCTTCACCGGTTTCGCTGGCGTCTATAAAGGCAACCGAGGTGCGGTTTCTGCGTATAATGTGTGGGTATTTGCCAAAGTAATAGTCGAAGTAGCGACCAGAGTTGTTACTGCCGGTTGCAATGTAGGCGTCGCAGTTTTTCAGTATATCTGCAAGGCTTACCCTACTTACCATTTCGTTATTCCCTTGTTCCATTTTTTGTAACAAAAATGGAAGCAACACATCATCTTTTGAAGACAGTTTTATAGCCGCGTGATGACCGGACAGGAACACGCAAAGAAAATCGTGAAAACCGACCAGCGGTATGTTTCCCGCCATTACTACACATACTTTTTTTATCGTTCCCGGCTCGTGAATGTTATAATCAGCAGCAAGGTTTTCTAAAATACTTCTTTTCAAAAATTCCTTGCTGATGTTTTCAACCGCAAGATCAATGAAGGATGGAATAAACCACGGGTTCTTTTGAAAAGCTCTGTGCTTTACTGCCTGCCATTCTTCATTATTCTCCTGCAGGTAACTACCCAACTGCACCAATAAATCTATCCGTTGTTGCACATTCATTTTTCAGCACTATTTTTGGGCGGCAAAAATAGTTTGTAAACCTCGATAAACAGAAGAATCTATGGCAATCAAGATAACCGATGAATGCATTAACTGTGGCGCATGCGAGCCGGAATGCCCGAACAACGCCATTTACGAAGGTGGCGTGGAATGGGCAATTAAAGACGGCACCAGTGTTAACGGCAGCTTTACATTAATGGATGGCGAAACGGTAAACGCCGATGAACGTTTCACTCCAATTTCTGTTGACACTTATTATATTTCTCCTAACAAATGCACCGAATGCCAAGGCTTTCACGAAGAGCCACAGTGCGCAGCCGTATGCCCTGTAGATTGTTGCGTGCCGGATGAGATGTACCGGGAAACTGTAGATGAATTGCTAAGCAAAAAAGAAAAGCTGCACCTGTAGGTTAATAAGTATACAATAATAAGTATAAAAAAAGTGAAGCTATTGTCTTCACTTTTTTTATACTTATTATTGTAAGCATTGGGTTTCATTCAGACAGCCGCTCTTTCGCAGACAAAAAAGCCACGGGAACGTGGCTTTGTGTTAACCTAATGGGTTAGGGATCGGGGGATATGTATTGCTTACATTCTGGTATAGTAATGCACCTTGCCTTTAGTGTTTATAGTCAGTACAATGGTTGGTTTTTTTGCGCGTGTCATAGACACATACCAGCCATAGCTTCCGCCTTCACTGATGAACATAATAGCTTCCTGAAAACTGTATTGGCTGTATTTTTTCTGCATGGCTTCCAGAGTGCCGGCGGGCAAATCGTTTGCCGACATTGGTATGCCGAAGCCAATCAGGTTGTCGTTTTCCGCATCGAAATAAGCGCTTACCATTTTTTCATTGAAAGCAAAGGAGGTTCTCTTAAAGTCTCCATAGTTGGAAGTAGAGCTTGTTTGCGAATTTTGCAAAGCCGTGTTCAAACTTTTAAAAAGACTTGCCTTCTTACTCTCGGTTTTGCCGTACGAGGTGAGTGCTACTGATAAGAAGAGCACTGCTGTTAACATTAGCGTTTTCATGTTTTTTAGAGTTTATGTGTTATTAAATGATGTAACTGAAAGGTTACATAACATGAATCGGGAGAATGGCAATAAAGGAAACAGAGAGCATAATTTTTTTCTCGCCTTTATAAAGAGTTTCTCGCCTTCCTTGTAAATAATATAAAGAATAACGGGAATAAATAAAAATGGTGATAATAAAGCAAGGCAAAAAACAAAAGCTTATCTCATTATAACCCACCAATAAAAAACTAGCAGTGCGTAGGGTAATATATCATAAAGCTTTAGATTTGATTTTTAAAGCAACCTCAATTGACAACATCAGACACCGAAATCATCAGCAATCTTACAGCTGGTTATGCCGAACGTACCCGGCAGGAAAAAAAGCTGTATGAAGAGTACTTTTATTTTGTAAATGAAGGCTGCCGCAAATACAATCTTACACACGAAGACAGCTTCAGTGCTTACAGCGATGCGTTTCTCTCCGCTTTATTAAACATTGTATCCGGTCGTTTTGACGGCCGCTCTTCCATTAAAACTTATCTGTTTCAAATCTTTTCTAATAAATGTATTGACCTTATTCGTAAAAGCACGACCAATAAACAGCAGGTGTTTAAAACAACAGAAATGCCGGAGCTGATGAGCCAGTTGCCTGATGCTGCGAGGAATGCAGTTGAAAAAATGATGAACCAAGAACAGCGCCTGGCAGTACAGGAAACCTTGGAGCAGATTGGTGAACGTTGCAAAGAAGTGTTATTGCTGTTTGAAGAAGGCTATACAGACAAAGAGATAGCCGAACACCTGAAATATAACAACGCAGCTGTTGTAAAAACGACGCGATTGCGTTGCCTTGACAAGCTGAGAGAAAAAGTAAAAACTTATTCTCTGAACCGGTAAGCGGCACGTACAGTGAAGGAGTAATCTTTAAAAAGGAAAGAAGTGAATATGAACGATACGACAGATTATATTGAAGCCTATTTTAACCATACGTTAGAAGAAAGTGAAAGACTTCGGTTTGAAGCCAGATGCAGTAGTGACGAGCACTTCGCAAGTGAAGTAGCTTTCTATATTGCTGCCCGAAGCGCAGCCAGAGAAGCTTTGTTACAGCAAAAAACAGAGCAGTGGAAACCGGCCGCAGATGCCAGAGAAACGATAGCCATGAAGCCTGCAAAAAAATCCACTGCGATGCGTTGGATGCCTTATGCAGCCGCAGCTTGTTTAATTTTAGTGATAGCGTTTTATTTTTTATGGCAGCCTTCGTCAGCAGCGAATTTAACAGCACAATATATTGACAAGAATTATTCGCAGCTTAGTCAGAACATGGATGGTGATGATATTAAAGACAGTGTGCAAGTGGGCATTTCGGAATACAATAACAGAAATTACAAAAGGGCTTTAGCTTTATTTGAATGGGTAAGAACCAATGACAGTGCTAACTATGATGCAAAAAAATATGCAGGTCTTACTTATCTGCAGATAAAAGATTATGGAAACGCTCTGCAGCGCTTCAAAGAATTATCTGCCATGAAACGCACCTATAATGCAGGTGATATTTTGCAGGCAAGTGTTTTATTACAACGCAACGAAGCAGGCGATGAAGAAACAGCCAAAAGGTTACTGGAGAAAGTAGTAAAAGAAAAAGAAGAAGGTTATCAACAAGCCGCCGAAGCACTAAAGAACGAATAATGTGACCATAAAGAAAATTATATTTGGATAATATTTCTAATTAGATCTACTTTTAATGTATAGATGTTATTGTACTACTTCCTAAAAATCTTATCTTACTATTAAACTTTAAATTAAATTTTATGGCTTCGCTAACTAAAGATTCTGTTGTTGAAGAAAAAGGCTCAACCGGTCATAACCCTACACCCATTAATCCATCACCACCACCACCGCCGCCAACTTTACAACAACAAAAGCTTCAGACGGTTATTCAATTATTAATACTCGCTGGGGTAACCTATTTATGTGTTTTACTTTCTGCAAAACTCGACGCTCGGGTACTTAATTCTGCCAAGTTTTAGACTTACCAGCAAACATGAAAGAAGGGATAACTTTATACCACATTAATCAAGCTGTTATGAATTAGCACTGACTCTGAGGTTATGCAGCATTATGTAATGATAAAAAGCAAAAGATTGTTCCTTCTTATAAGACGTACAATTCTCTTTGCTTTTTTTTCCATAACTTTTATTGCCGCTGTCGGGCAAACTGAAAACTCATCAAATCTCTACCAGACGGCTGCTTATATAGAAAGAGCTGCGATTTCCGATAGATCTAAACTGCAACAGCTTTTGAGTCTGAAGTACAAAGCTGAGCAAGAGAAAACCACAAATGATACGGGCTATGTTTACGTTTTACTGTACTTGTCCAAACTACAATTCAATGTAAACCGAGACGCCGGGACTGCTTTGCAAAATGTGCTGAGCGCTATTAATATCAATAGAACAGCAACGTATAAAATCCCAGATCAAAAACTAATCAACGCCTATTATAATGCGGCTGTTTATTACGATCGGCTACTTTCTTACAACAAAGAATTAAGTTACTACGATACCGTTCTGCAAATCAACAAAAAATTACACAACGACATATATCAGCTCAATTCAAGATACTACCGTTCAAGAATTTATTTTATTATCGGCGATTATCAAAAATCTATTGAAGAAAGCACAAGTGCTATCAATGAAACCAATATAAAAACCAACTTATCTTCTTATCTGCAGTCTTTAAACTGGCGTGCGCAATCTTATATGTTTGAAAACGCCTTAGATAATGCACTGTCAGATGTGAACATCGCGGTTCCAGTAGCTGAAAAAAACAAAGACACCTTCGAACTGGCAAATACCTATAAAATCAAAGCATCTGTTTTTGATAAAAAAATTCAAACCGATTCTGCACTGTATTATTTTAAAAAAACAGTCACTACCCGGTCATTACTCCAAACGGAAAATAAATCGCTGGCAGAAGATTACGATGACCTAGGTAACTTTTACATGAATAGTTTGCACGATTACAACAACGCGGCAAATTGCTTTCAAAAAACAGAACAACTTGGCAGGCTGTGTGATAAAACAGACCAGAACATTGTTGCTATTATGGCTTATAACGGCTTGGGCAAAGCGTCTTTGCTAAAAAAAGAACTTTCAAAGGCAGTTAAATTTTATACGTTATCGTTCCTGCATGCCGGCGTAAAAAACAAAAAGGTATTAAAGGGCAACTTAGTCTTATCCGACTTGAATGTAACAGGCGCCAAAGAAATCACTTTCGATTTATTACAGGGTAATACTGCGTTGCTGTTAGAGATGTACAAAACCACCGGGCAGCAAAATTTTATTCAGTCTTGTATAAACAATGCCAAGCTTACAGATTCTTTTATAACACAAACGCGGCATGAACATCTAGGTGAGGAAAGCAAATTGTATTGGCGTAATGAAACCCGCTCTTTCTTTAATACAGCCATCGAAGCGTCTTATCTCTTTAATGATGTAAACTCCGCTTTTTATTTCATGGAAAGAAGCAGGGCAGTTTTATTGAACGATAAATGGAACGAACACATTGCAGCAATTCATTTACCAGCTAATGAAAACGAAAGAGAAGAAGGCTTAAAAACAAGCATCATCAAACAGCAGGAACAATTGAACGCTGTAACGGTATCCTCCAAACAATATAAAATGTTGCAAAATAACATCCTCCAAATCAAGGATACACTAGAACACTTTATTAAATCGCTTGAAACAAAATACCCGGCTTACTATCAAAGCAAATATTCAGATGCTATTCCTACGCTTCAGCAATTACAGCATTACTTAGCCAGTAACAAACAGAGTCTTGTTTACTATTTTATGAACGACACCTCGATGTATGCTTTGGGAATTACAAACAACAAAACCCGTTTTATTAAAATAAGCAATACGGGTTTCGACACTCATCAACTATCAGAGTTCATAAGGCTTTGCAGCAACAAACTGGCTTTACTGCAGAGCAATGATAACTTCTCTTCCCTCTCTCAAACGCTCTACCAAAAGCTCTTTCAACCATTACAGATACCAGCAGGAAACGTAGCAATCTGCACCGACAATTTCTTCATCCCGTTCGAAGCTCTGTGCAGCGACGATAAAGGGAAAAACTATCTCGTCTACAACTACAATTTCAGCTACGTTTACTCAGCGCGTTCGTTGCTCAAATCGTTTATGTACAGCCCGCCAGGCGGCAATTTCATTGGCTTTGCGCCAGTTTCGTTTTCTCAACCATTAGGCGTTTTCGATTTAAAACAATCAGCTACCGCTTTGCAAAAAACAGCCGGCTTCTACAGCAGTCATACTCTATGTATAGAAAAAGACGCCACGCGAAACAACTTCCTCACCCAGGCTTCGCATTATTCTGTCGTCACTGTTTTCTCTCATGCCAAAGCCGATACCACCGATGCAGAGCCGGTGCTCTACATGCAAGACTCTGTTGTGCAGCTGTCCGATCTTCAGCGTCTCAACAATCCATCCATACAGTTTGTACTGCTAAGCGCCTGCCAGACTAACATTGGTCGGAATGCCACCGGCGAAGGCATCTACAGCCTCGCGCGTGGTTTTGCATCAGCAGGCATTCCTTCGGTATCAGCTACGTTATGGAAAGCCGATGAAAGTGCTGTGTACGACATCTCCACGAAGTTTAATGAATATCTTTCGCAGGGCATGAACAAAGCTGAGGCATTGCAGAAAGCCAAAATATATTACCTGCAAGCCAACAGCGATAACGAAAAAAGCCTCCCCTTCTATTGGGCAAACATGGTCTTAATCGGTAGCTCGCAGCCCATTGTTTTAACGCCCGAAAACCATTCCTGGGTCTACGCTTTAACAATGGGTCTCGCTGTCATCGCAGCCAGTTTAGTTTTGTATAGAAAAAAGAAAAAAAGTCATAGCCACCAGTACCCAAATGCATAATGCTTCTCGTCAAATGTTGCCCTTCTTCAGCTCTCCTACCGCGTAGTTAGCGGCGCGCGCTGTTAATGCCATAAAGGTTAGCGATGGGTTTTGCGTAGAGGTAGACGTCATACAAGCGCCATCTGTTACAAACACATTCGCACAGTTGTGAAACTGGTTATGTGCATTCAGCAGCGAGGTCTTTGGGTCTTTCCCCATACGGCATCCGCCCATCTCATGTATGTCTAAGCCTGGTGCTTGTTTACTGTCGTGCGTCTGCATGTCTTTGCATCCGGCTTCAGCAAACATCTCCTGCGCCACCGTCAGAAAGTCGTTCATGCTCTTCACATCGTTATCGTCATAATCAACCGAGGTAATTAGTTGCGGTATGCCCCACGCATCTTTTTTGTCGATGCTCAACCGCACATGGTTGCTCGCTTTGGGTATCGTTTCGCCCTGCATCATAATGCTTACAAACCAGTCGCCCACTTCAGTCATGGCATCTTTATACGCACCGCCTATTCCGTCTGCAAATGCCGTAGCCCTTCCCGCGCCAAAGAACACCATATACCCGCGCAAAAAGTCTGTCTCTTGTTTATGCACGTTCCTGAAGTTTGGCATCATCGGCTGCGTTGGTCGTCTGCCCAGATAGTATTTATCCAGCGGTCCGTCATACGCCGCACTCACCGTGCCGCGATAATTATGAAACGCAATGTATTTACTCAGCAATCCATTGTCGTTTCCAAAGCCGTTGGGGAAGCGCGAAGAGGTAGAGTTCAGCAAAATTAGGTTGCTGTTCAGGCACGCAGCATTTACAAAGATCACCTTAGCATAGTACTCCGTCGTTTTCTTTGTATGCGCATCTATCACACGCACGCCGGTTGCCTTGCCTCCTTTCTCATCATAGATCAGCGAGTGCACCACGCTGTCTGTTGCCAGAGTTAAATTACCCGTCTTCATCGCCCACGGTATGGTAGACGAGTTAGAGCTGAAATACCCGCCATACGGACATCCGCGCTCGCACATACTGCGCGCCTGGCAGGGGTTTCTTCCCTGCTGTAAGTGTACTGGCTGCGGCTGCGTCAGGTGGGCGCATCGCCCCTGCACTACATGTCGGTCCGCATAGCGGCTTTTTATTTTTTGGGCAATGTCTCGCTCCACCACGTTCATCTCCCAGGGCGGCAAAAACTCGCCGTCGGGCAGCGTATCCACCCCGTCTTTATTCCCGCTGATGCCGGCAAACGTCTCTACGTGCGAGTACCAAGGCGCAAGGTCATTATAGCGTATTGGCCAGTCGGTAGCGTAGCCATCTCTTGCCGGTCCTTCAAAATCATACGGGCTCCAGCGTTGCGTTTGCCGCGCCCATAGCAGACTCTTTCCACCTACCTGGTAGCCACGTATCCAGTCGTACGGCTTTTCCTGTATGTAGGGGTGCTCGGTATCTTTTACAAAAAAATGTTGCGAAGCCTCGCCGAAAGCATAGCAGCGGCTCACCACCGGATTGGCTTCGGTTACGGAAAGCGGCATCTTCTCGCGGTGCGCAAATTCCCACGGCGCTTTCGTAGCTGTGGGGTAGTCTTTCAAATGCACTACGTTCCTTCCCCGCTCTATCATTAGCGTTTTCAAACCGTTATCACAAAGCTCTTTGGCAGCCCAGCCGCCCGAAATGCCAGAGCCAATCACAATAG
>CAZZZH010000045.1:0-21428 GCA_964658445.1 Ilyomonas sp. | reverse complement strand
CAAAAAGTGTAAAATGTTTTTCATTCTTCGTTATAAAAGGGTTTGCTTTTTAATAGCAATGCTTGGATGAGAGATAGAAAATTTTTATGGCTTACAGCTTATTTAGCCAGCTATAAGAAGGATCTAATTATTAATAGCGCTATGGCAATGTGTGGCAGTGTTACACACGATGTCATTTTTACTGAGTGGCATTCAAATTGCTTTGCGCATAGCTTATGTGATTGCAATTATCGAATCACTGGCAGCTTTTATCTGTTATTGTTTTATGAAAACGCCATTACCCAAAACCCTTCTTCAGGTGATTGTAGATAGCGCTACCGTGTTCGTTATCTGTTTGTGGTTGGTAAATTGAATGTAAGTTAAAAACAAAAGCAGCTTGCTTTATTGTCTGTTTATGGCTTTTCGCTTGTTACCAATACTACAGTACCGCTTCGGATAATTCGGTTTCCTGAGAATTTGCCTTGTCCTTCCGCCACCCATACGTAAGCATTTGGCTTTTGTATTTTTCCCTTGAATAAGCCATCCCAGCCTGTGGCTGCGTTTGTTGTTTCAAACACCAGGTTGCCCAGGCGATTGTAAATACGGAAGTCTTCTAAGTCTACATTCACTTGTCTCATAAAAACTAGTCACAATAAAATGCAATATAATTTCTGTACCGTATTTTAACAGTAAGGACTAAAACAAAATCCTCATTTTACTTCTTCAGGTATTCCAAGGATGTTCAACAAGAAGCTTAATTTATTCCATCACCGGTCGCAGCCATCTCTCCGCTTCTTCCTCGCTCCAGCCTTTGCGCCGGTTGTAATCTTTATACTGGTCTTTTTGTATTTTACCAATACCAAAATATTTGCTCTGCGGATGACTAAAATACCAGCCACATACCGAGCTGGCAGGATACATGGCTAATGATTCGGTTAACGTAATACCGGTATGCTTCGAAGCATTGAGCATGTGAAACAGTTTGTATTTTTCGGTATGATCAGGACAAGCCGGGTAGCCTGGCGCGGGACGAATGCCAACATACTTTTCTTTAATCAACTCTTGGTTATCCAACTCTTCACTCTTTGCATAGCCCCAATATTCGGTGCGCACTTTTTTATGTAATAATTCGGTAAACGCTTCTGCAAAGCGATCTGTCAAAGCCTGCAGCATGATCTTGTTGTAATCATCGTGTTGTTCTTCAAATCGCTTGATATGCGGTTCAATGCCATGAATGGTAACGGCAAAAGCACCCATATAATCTTGTGTTTCATGTGAAACAGGAGCGATGAAATCAGCCAGGGAGATGTTTGGTTCGGTGGCTGTTTTCTTTATTTGCTGGCGCAAAAATTCAAGATTAATTTGTTCATCATTGTACTCAACAACAACTGTATCCGGGGCTGTCTTTTTTGCTTTGTAAAAACCAAGCACTGCTTTTGGCGTTACCCATTTTTCAGCAACGATAGTGTCTAACAAAGCGTTTGCATCGTTGTATAATTTCGTAGCTTCTTTACCAATCACTTCATCAGTCAGCAAATCAGGAAAGCGCCCGCCTAACTCCCAGGAAATGAAGAACGGCGCCCAATCGATATAGCTTCTGATTTCGCTTAAATCATAATCATCAAAAGCTTTTGTTCCCAAGAAATTTGGTGCCGGCGGATCATAATTTTCCCAGTCAATCTTAACATGGTTGGCTTGCGAATCAGGAAAAGAAAGATAAGGCTTTGCACTGCGTTTGTTACCAAAATCGTCGCGCAGTTTTTTGTATTCGGTTAAAATATTTTGTAAGTAATCCGGCTTGTTGTCTTTGTTTAATAAGGTTCCCGCAACCGTTACACTACGCGATGCATCCAATACATGAACAACACCATTGTCATATTCCGGAGAAATTTTTACTGCTGTGTGCATGCGGCTTGTGGTGGCGCCACCAATCAGCAAAGGTTGTTGCATATTGCGACGTTTCATTTCTCTCGCCACATGCACCATTTCATCCAGCGATGGTGTTATTAACCCACTCAAACCAATGATATCAACGTTTTCTTTGGCGGCGGTTTCAAGTATCTTATCTGTGGGCACCATCACACCTAAATCAATGATATCGTAGCCATTACAAGCCAGCACTACGCCCACAATATTTTTACCAATGTCGTGCACATCGCCTTTTACAGTTGCCAGTAAAATCTTAGCTGCACCACCTTGTTTTGCCAATGGGTTGTTGCGTTTTTCTTCTTCGATAAACGGCGTGAGCCATGCCACGCTTTTCTTCATCACACGTGCACTTTTCACTACTTGTGGAAGAAACATTTTGCCCGAACCAAACAGGTCGCCAACCACGTTCATACCATCCATTAAAGGACCTTCAATTACTTCTAATGGCTTGTCGTATTGCTGGCGCGCTTCTTCCGTATCAACATCAATAAAATCGGTAATGCCATTTACCAAAGCATGTTTCAAACGTTCCTTTACCGAAGCGCCGCGCCATGCATCATCTTTCTTTATTTCCTTGCCTTTGCTCTTTACTGTTTCGGCAAACGTGATGAGCTTTTCAGTGGCTTCGTTGTTTGCATTATTTCGGTTAAGAATTACATCTTCACACAGGTTACGCAGCTCGGGTTCTATCTCATCATACACCACCAACTGACCGGCATTTACAATGCCCATATCCATTCCGGCTTTAATAGCATGATAGAGAAACACGCTATGCATCGCTTCTCTTACCGGCTCATTACCACGAAACGAAAACGATACATTACTTACGCCGCCGCTAATTTTTGCCAGTGGCATTTTTTGTTTGATAACACGTGTGGCTTCTATAAAATCAACAGCATAATTGCTGTGTTCTTCGATGCCGGTAGCTACCGCAAAAATGTTGGGATCAAAGATGATATCCTGCGGTGCAAAGCCTACTTCGTTTACTAATATTTCATAGGCTTTCGAACAAATATTTATGCGACGTTCAAATGTGTCGGCTTGTCCTTGTTCATCAAATGCCATTACCACCACAGAGGCGCCAAAACTTTGACAAATAAATGCCTGCTCGATGAACTTTTCTGTTCCTTCCTTCATCGAAATAGAATTCACAATACACTTGCCTTGCACGCATTTCAACCCGGCTTCAATCACAGAGAATTTAGACGAATCTATCATCACCGGAATCTTCGCAATGTCCGGCTCGCTTTGCAGAAGATTGATGAAGATTGTCATTGCCTGCACACCATCTAGCAAGGCATCGTCCATATTCACATCAATGACCTGCGCGCCACTTTCTACCTGTTGGCGGGCAACGCTTAACGCTTCTTCGTACTTGTTTTCTTTAATTAACCGGGCAAACTTTTTACTGCCCGTCACGTTGGTGCGTTCTCCAATATTGATGAAGTTGGTTTCAGGGCGAATGACAAGCGGCTCTAAGCCGGAAAGACGTAAGTAAGGTTTGATAGTGCTCATATTATATTAGCCTAAAGGCACAAAACACAGGTTAAATCTGATAAAAACAAATCAAATAAAAAGTCACAAAACTTCTTTGTGACTTTTTATTTCTGGTTAAACTAATTCTTCTTCCACCACCGGCAATTTCCTCGGTTCTATCTTCTTCACATTGTCTGCAATGTGTTTAATATGATCCGGCGTTGTGCCGCAGCAACCGCCAACAATATTTACAAAACCTTCTTTCGCCCACTCTTCTATAAAATGCGCAGTCTCGTGAGGTTGTTCGTCATATTCACCCATTGCATTCGGCAAACCGGCATTTGGGTAAGCAGATGTATAGCAAGCCGCAATGCTGCTCAGCTCTTCAATATGGCTGCGCATTTCCTGCGCGCCCAAAGCGCAATTTAAACCAATGCTTAAAGGCTTAGCGTGCATTACTGAAACGTAAAATGCTTCCAATGTTTGTCCGCTTAATGTTCTTCCGCTCGCGTCGGTGATAGTGCCGCTGATCATAACAGGCAGTGGTTTTTTCTTTGTATCGCGGAAATATTTTTTGATGGCGTAGATAGCTGCTTTTGCATTGAGCGTATCAAAAATGGTTTCAATCAACAATATATCAACGCCGCCATCAACTAAGCCTTTTATTTGCTCGTAATAAGCATTCGACACTTCATCAAATGTAACTGCGCGATAACCGGGATTGTTTACATCAGGAGAAAGCGATAATGTCTTGTTCATCGGACCAATAGCACCGGCAACATACTTAGATGATAAACTGCCGGATTCCTTTTGAAACGCTTCAATCGCTTGTCTGGCGCAGGTTGCAGCAGCTACGTTTAGTTCGTAAGCCAACGACTGCATATCGTAATCAGCCATTGCTATGGATGTACTGGAAAACGTATTGGTTTCAATGATATCTGCACCGGCAGTGAGATATTCTTTATGTATAGCTTTTATGATTTGCGGCTGCGTAATACACAACAAATCGTTATTACCTTTTACATCGGTATGCCAGTTGGCAAATCGTTCGCCGCGATAATCTTTTTCTTCTAATTTATAACGCTGAATCATGGTGCCCATTGCACCATCAATTACTAAGATGCGTTGTTCCAGGTCTGAATAGATGTTACTAATGTCTGATTGCGTATTTGAGAAGTTGTTCATGTTTTTAATTCGTTTTTATACATGAAAAATACAGAGGCGATGTGCCTTTGTGGTTCAAACAAAAACTGAATAAAACGAGAGGAGAACTATACCGGATGAGGAAGTTTCTTATCGTTTATTAGTTCAGCTTTTTGGTGCAGGGTGAACAATAAACAAATCCTCCTGCGGATGCAAAGATAAGGCTATCGGTTAGAAATATAACTGCCCACCGGTAAGCGGTTGGTAAGGCTTCGCGCAAGTGTTAGTTCATCGGCATATTCCAGCTCACCACCAAAGGCAATGCCACGGGCAATAGTGGTTACCTTACAAGGTAGTTGCTGTATCTTTTTTTGAATGTAATAAATGGTGGTGTCGCCTTGTATATTTGGATTGAGCGCAAATACCAGTTCTTCCGTTTCTTCTTCCTGTACCCGGTTGATTAATGACTCAATATTCAACTGGTCAGGACCAATGCCATCAAGCGGAGAAATAACACCACCGAGTACATGATAAGTGCCGCTGAATTGCTGCGTGCTTTCAATAGCAATCACATCTCTTATTGTTTCCACAACACATATCAAACGCTGGTTGCGTAAGGGGTTGGCACAGATAGCACAGACTTCGCCATCACTTACATTACTGCAACGTTTACAGAACTTAATATCAGCACGCATCTTAGTGATTGTCTCGCCAAAATGCGCTACTTCAGGCTCATCCTGTTTTAATAAATGAAGCACCAAACGAAGCGCTGTTTTCTTACCGATGCCAGGCAATTTTGCAAATTCGTTGACGGCATTTTCAAGTAGATTAGAAGCTAACTGCATAGCAGACAAAGATACAAATTGAGTGAGGCTTTTGCAAGGAAACAGGGCATAGATAACAAGGCTACAACAGGGATTAACAAAGCATTTTTGTTGAACTACAGAGGTATGAGGAAGGAAAGTTGTACGACAATTTCTATCATAAAAAAGAAGCGAAAAGAATCATTTTCTATCGACTGTAAACGAGTTGTGAACAAGCCACAAGATTCCCTTTTAGACGATGAGAGTTTTTAATATTTCACCAACTTTTCTATCATACTATCCAACCTTGATTTGGCTAAAAAGTTCTTCTCTAATTCGATATTAAAAGGTATGGGCGTATCAAGGCTGGCGCAACGCATTACAGGCGCATCCAATAGTAAATAACAATGCTCATTAATCCAGGCAGAGATTTCTCCGCCAATGCCGCCGGTTAATGTGTCTTCATGCAAAATCAACACTTTGCCGGTGCGTTGTACAGAAGCTTTGATCGCTTCATAATCCAATGGCAAGAGCGTTCGTAAATCTAAAATATCAAACGAAACATCGTTAAATTTCTGAGCACAATCCAAAGCCCAATGTACGCCCATTCCATAGGTAATGATACTTACATCAGAGCCTTGTTTTACAATACGCGCTTTACCAATTTCCGTTTCGTAATAATCATCCGGAACCAAACCATTGACGCTTCTATACAAAGCTTTGTGCTCAAAGTAAAGAACCGGATTCGGGTCGTTAATGGCAGCAATCAGCAAACCTTTTGCATCCAGCGGCGATGATGGATAAACCACCTTCAAACCCGGTGTATGCACAAACCAGGCTTCATTGCTTTGGCTATGAAATGGACCAGCTCCAACACCCGCACCAGTCGGCATACGAATCACCACATCGGCGTTCTGTCCCCAGCGGTAATTGATCTTCGCCAAGTTGTTTATAATCTGGTTAAAACCCACCGTTACAAAGTCGGCAAATTGCATTTCTATCATGCTTTTATAACCTTCTAAACTTAAACCTAAAGCAGCGCCAACAATAGCACTTTCGCAGATGGGCGTATTGCGTACGCGTGCTTTTCCAAAGGTTTGCACAAAGCCTCCCGTTATTTTAAAAGCACCACCATATTCCGCAATATCCTGACCCATTAAAATCAAATTGCTGTGCTGGTTCATGCTTTGATACAAGCCATCTTTGATAGCATCTATAAAGCGCTTGTCAGTCGCAGGCTGATTTCTTTTCAGGGAAGAAAGATCATTGATAATTCTCGTTGTAGGGCGACGATAACCGGAAGCAGAAGACGCGTATACATCGCGTTGTTCTTCAGCCGTATCCGGTTGTATTGGAAGCGCATTATTAGACAAGCTTAGCTCGCTTTCTATGTATTGCCTAATAGTATTACGTGTATCTTCTATCTCAGTTTGTCTAATAATTCCTTCTGCCAATAAAAAAGATTCAAAGTTGGCAATCGGGTCTTTCCCTTTCCATTCGTCAAACAGTTTTGCCGGCACATACTTCGTTCCGCTGGCTTCTTCATGCCCGCGCATCCGGAAAGTATCGCATTCAATTAAATAAGGCTTTTGCTGCGCAATGCACTGTGTTCTGGCGCGGCTTACGGTTTCAATCACTTCCAGAATGTTATTGCCATCAATGCGCACGCCACTCATGCCATAACCTTTGGCTCTGTCTACCAAATGCTCGCAGGCATACTGTTCGTTGGTGGGCGTGCTTAAGCCATAGCCGTTGTTTTCAATTAAAAAGATAACCGGCAGCTTCCATACCGCAGCCACATTCAGCGCTTCGTGAAAATCGCCTTCGCTGGTGCCGCCTTCACCGGTAAAAGCCAGCGATACTTTGTTTTGATTTTTTAGTTTATAGGCTAATGAAACGCCGTCGGCAATAGCAAGTTGCGGACCCAGGTGCGAAATCATGCCGCAGATATAATGCTCTTTATTGCCGAAATGAAAGCTGCGCTCCCGTCCTTTGCTATAGCCTTCTTTATTGCCTTGCCATTGCATAAAGAGCTTGTGCAAAGGCATGTTGCGCGTGGTAAAAACGCCGAGATTCCGGTGCAGCGGCATCACCCATTCGTCGGGCTGCAGTGCATATGTGCTGCCTACGGCAATAGCCTCCTGCCCGATGCCGCTAAACCATTTGCTGATCTTGCCCTGGCGCAAAAGAACCAGCATCTTCTCTTCTATCAAGCGCGGCAACAGCAGCTTTTTATAAATATCAATCAGCTGCTCGTTAGTAAAACCTCTTCTGTTGAATTGCATGAAACCGTTTTGGCATTATGGCAAAAGCGAAGATAGAGGAAAGCAATCAGCAATCCGGACGTCTGTTACCAGCAATGAACACAGAATTTTTTTAAATTTATTTATCAACAGAAACCGCGTTGCTTTATAAAACTAGCAACGGCTTTTGTTGCCGTTCGTATCTGATTGCAAACAGCTTTTCAAAATATCTCTTCCAGTTCCTGCAGGTGATGAATGATATAAGTGGGTTCAATATATGCATCTACATTTAGATG
The DNA here is from genome assembly GCA_964658445.1 of Ilyomonas sp. GTDB lineage: Bacteria > Bacteroidota > Bacteroidia > Chitinophagales > Chitinophagaceae > Ilyomonas. The sequence continues at coordinate 13,559 of CAZZZH010000045.1, read as the reverse complement.
ATTGACAAAAACAGTGTCCAGCCCGGCATTCATAGCACCGGCAATATCAGCATCAAGGTTATCTCCTATCATGATGCAGTCTTCTGAATGGGTATTGCACCGTTGCAGGGCAAACGCAAAGATTTCCTTGTTTGGCTTCAGGCTGTTGCTGTTTTCCGAAGTGATGACCTCTGTAAAAAAATGTCTGAGATTACTGCTCGAAAGTTTGCTGTGCTGAACAGCATCAAAACCATTGGTGATAAGGTGCATCTGGTAATTCTTATTACGCAAATATTCCAGTATTTCAATTGTGTAAGGAAACAGGTTTTTCTTCAACGGAAGAATTTCTAGAAACTCCTGCGACATGCGTTTTGCCAGCCCTTCATCCGCAATCTTGAAGTCTAATAATGCCAGCCACATCCGCTTACACCGCAGCTCTTCCTGTTTAATAAAACCCTTGGTGTATCTGTCCCACAGCTTGTTGTTGTGATAACTGTATTGGTTAAAGAAAGAGTCAAAACTATACACGCCTCTTTGCTCTAAGTTATGTGCAATGTTTAAATCATAAAGCGTCTCTTTCGCATTGGCTTCAAAGTCCCAGAGTGTATGGTCAAGGTCGAAAAAAAGGTGTTGGTATTGTTTCATAAGAAAGTGAAAATTCAAATATAAAACGGAAGCTGAGATGTTATCTTTTTTCTTTACCCGTATGGGATAATTACTTTTACTTTTTAAATCTATTATGAACATAATCATCACCGGCGCCTCTAAAGGCCTAGGCTACGCCATTGCAGAAACATTTGCTAACGATAAAGAACCACCCACCTTCTTCCTTTGCGCCCGCCGGCAAGACGAACTAACGGGAGCCGCCGATAAACTAAAAAGCCTTTCCCCAAACATCACCGTAAACACCCACTCCTGCGATGTAAGCAAGAAGGAAGAAATCACTGCCTTCGCTAAATGGATATTACAGCAAACAATCCGTATAGATATCCTCGTTAACAATGCCGGCTCCTTCCTCCCCGGTACCATCAGCACCGAAAAAGAAGGTACGCTGGAAACGATGATGGAGACAAACCTGTACAGTGCGTATCATCTTACCCGCGCTTTATCACCAACTATGATAAAAGCGAAAAGCGGGCACATCTTCAATATCTGCTCTATTGCTTCTTTGCAAGCATACAAACCCGGTGCGTCTTACAGCATCAGCAAGTTTGCGCTGATGGGTTTTAGTAAAAATCTGCGTGATGAAATGAAAGCGCACAACATTAAAGTCACTACCGTTTACCCCGGAGCTTTCTGGAGCGAAAGCTGGGAAGGCAGCGGTGTAAATCCAAAACGCATTATGGAAGCGGCTGATGTTGCCAAAATGATTTATGCCACTTCTTTTCTTTCACCGCAGACTTGTACAGAAGACATCATTCTGCGGCCGCAATTGGGAGATTTATAGTGAGTTGCGTGTTAACTCCATTCTTGTGTCTTGGCTCTTGTATCTGATATCTTTTATCTTCGCCGCATGGAAGAATTGCTTCAACAGATAGAAAATTATAAAGGAGACATGGCTGCGTTTTCTGCCCAATCACCGGAAGATGCAGAAACTTTCCGCATTAAATATCTCGGCACCAAAGGCATTGTAAAAGCCATTATGGGCGAGATGAAGAACGTACCGAACGAGCGCAAACGCGAGTTTGGGCAAATCCTAAATGAGTTTAAGCAGTTTGCGGAAGCCAGATACGAAACTATAAAAGAAACCACCGTTAACAGTCCATTGTCGACCGCCGACAGCATAGATGTTACACTGCCTGGATCTTTAATTGAAATGGGTAGCCGCCACCCGCTAAGCATCGTGCGAAACCGCATGGTGTCTATCTTTCAGCGACTGGGTTTTGCTGTGGCCGAAGGCCCGGAAATAGAAGACGACTGGCACAACTTCGGCGCAATGAACCTGCCGGAAGACCATCCGGCGCGTGATATGCAGGATACGTTTTACATTAATCAAAACCCTGCGTGGCTCTTACGTACACACACCAGCAGCGTGCAGGCAAGAGTGATGGAATCGCAAAAGCCACCGATTCGTGTTATCTGCCCGGGACGTGTATATAGAAATGAAACCATCAGCGCGCGGGCGCACTGCTTTTTTCACCAGATAGAAGGCTTGTATGTTGATGAAAACGTAAGCTTTGCCGATCTGAAACAGACGCTGTACTTCTTTGTGCAGGAGATGTTTGGTAATGAAGTAAAGGTGCGGTTTCGCCCTTCTTATTTTCCTTTTACCGAGCCAAGTGCTGAGATGGATATTACCTGTTTAATCTGTGGCGGCAGTGGTTGCAATGTTTGTAAACATACCGGCTGGGTAGAAATTCTGGGCAGCGGCATGGTGCATCCAAAAGTGCTGGAAAACTTTGATATCGATCCTGAAAAGTATACCGGCTTTGCGTTTGGGATGGGTGTAGAACGTGTATGTCAATTGAAGTACAGAGTGAATGACCTGCGGTTATATTCGCAGAATGACATTCGTTTTTTAAAGCAGTTTAAGGGAGCTGTGTAGAAACGCTGCAAAGGCACTAAGACTATATTTATTTTTGTCCTCTTTACTTTTTGTATCACAATTAAAAATTGTGATACAAAAAGAATATTCTCATCAGCATCATTCACAAAACGACCACAATTTTTATTCTACCTTTCCTTCATGAAAACCATTCTCAAAAAGCACCCGCTTGCCATCCGCTGGTTTCATTGGCTCAACTTTCCGTTGCTGACTATTATGATATGGAGCGGTATGCTTATTTATTGGGCATACGATCCGTATAAAGTGAAGATTGGGAGCACTGAGCTTTTTCATTTTTTCCCGGATGCTTTTTACAATGCGCTCCATATTCCAAAGCGTTTGGCAGAAGGCATGAGTTTTCATTTCGCATTTGCGTGGCTCTTTATTATTAATGGACTGCTGTACACGCTTTATACTCTCTTTTCGGGCGAATGGCGCTACCTGCTGCCCAACAAACATTCTTTTAAAGAAGCCTGGCAGGTGTTGCTGCACGATCTGCATATCAGAAAATATCATCCGCCGCAGGAGAAATACAACGCGGCACAACGTATTGCTTACACGGCAATCATTTTTATGGGCATAGGCTCGGTCATTACCGGTTTTGCCGTATACAAGCCAACACAATTTAATATTCTTACTGCTATGTGCGGTGGTTATGAATGGGCGCGAGCCGAGCATTTTATACTCACCATCGGCTATGTGCTGTTTTTTATCATTCACATTGCACAGGTTATAAAAACGGGCTGGCACAATTTCCAGGCAATGATTACGGGTTTTGAAGTGATTCCTAACGCAACCTATCCCGCACCACCACAAAATGAAACTAATGAAAAAGCATAATTTCTTTGACAGAACCAAACTGCAAAGCGAAAAAGCGATTCGCCGAAGAACTTTTCTTTCTTTTTTAGGATTTACCGCAGCCGGAGCGACCGGATTTTTTGGATGGAAATGGTTGAACCGCCAGCCGGAGGCGGATGGCGCTTTGCAACCGTTGCGAAGCACCCTGGAAACAAATGAAAAGATATTGACTTCCACATTCAGTGAGCATCATTTGGTAAAAACCTACCCGGTCGAAATGGCGACAAAGACAGTTCGTAAAAACGGAACTTACGGTTTGCAGAATCAAATAGACGGAAATGCATGGCGGCTGAACGTGGTAAAAGGTGACGGCAGCACGGTTGCCTTTCGGTTAGACGACATAAAAAAACTGCCTAAGAAAGAGATTGTTTACGATTTTAAATGCGTGGAAGGCTGGAGCCAGATTCAGCATTGGGCAGGTGTTCCGCTGCGCGATTTTATTGCAGCCAATGGACTGCAGGAGCAAACCAAACTGAAATATGTGGGCATGAAAACGCCAAATGAAGAATACTATGTAGGTCTCGATATGCCAAGTGCGTTACATCCTCAAACCCTGCTTTGCTATGAAATGAACGGGCAGCCTTTACGGCCGGAACATGGATACCCGCTACGTTTAATAATTCCGGTGAAATATGGGATTAAGAATTTGAAGTGCATTGGAGAAGTTTCATTTAGCAACCAGCGTCCGGCTGATTATTGGGCCGAAGAAGGATATGATTATTATGCTGGTTTGTAAGATAACGGCAGCTACCGGAACATTGGCAGTATCAGAAATTTGACCAGTATAAACACTAAAGCTGCAAGAAACACCAACAAAGAAATTCGGTTCATACCATGCATCAGTTTAATGTTGGTATCGCGCGGCGCATTCGGGTCGCGCTTCTTAATGTATAAGTATTCGGCTACCTGCTTAAAAAATCCCATAGCTAATTTATATCAAATTTATAGCCATCCGGACGAACAAAAAGCCATGACATCTTGTCCATGGCATAAAAATGGATACCTTAGTGTCTTAAAAAGCTGTAAATCATGGACAAAAAATATAAAGTTTTGTTGTGCGAAGACGACACAAACTTAGGTATGGTAACAAAGAACGTGTTGGAATTGCACGATTACGACGTAACCCTTGAACGCGATGGCCGCCTGGGACTCGCTGCTTTTCAGCGCGAACGCTACGACATTTGTTTGCTTGACATAATGATGCCGAACATGGATGGTTTTACACTGGCAGAAGAAATACGGGATATTGATCCTGATGTTCCCTTATTTTTCCTCAGTGCCAAAACGATGAAGAATGATATTCTTGATGGTTATAAATTAGGTGCTGACGATTATCTTACCAAGCCGGTTGATACGGATGTATTGCTGGCGAAGATCAGAGCCATTTTAAAACGCAATGAAGAACTGAATAAAGAAAGTGAGAACATTGAATTCGATTTGGGTTCTTATCACTTCAATCCAAAACTGCGGCAGTTAGGTGCCAATGGTAAGATGCAGACACTTTCTCCTAAAGAAAACGAATTGCTGAAAATGCTTGCCGAACATAAGAATGATTTGCTGCCCCGCGAGCGCGCGTTAAAGAAAATCTGGGGTAGCGATACTTATTTCAATGGTCGCAGTATGGATGTGTACATTGCCAAGCTTCGCAAATATTTGAAGGAAGATACCAATATTGAAATCGTGAATATTCATGGAAATGGCTTCCGTTTAGTAGCGCCATAATCGTTTTATATAAACAATCAATCTTGCCGTTCTCTTTATTGCGGGAACGGCTTTTTTATGCAAAAAGAATTGATCTGCTCTTTTTGCTTCGTTCGCTACGTGTAATATTCAAATAAATTTTACAAACGCAGCACTACTTTTGCCATGATATTCATCAATTCACGTAGTTTCGTAAATAACCTACTATTTAATAATGGCAATTTTTGATATTTCACTTCCCAAACGTATTGCCAAAGCATTGCACTTGCCACCTAATAATCCGCGAAACCAGCAACTTCGCGTGTTAAGAAAATTACTGCGCAAAGCCCGCTTTACCGAATTTGGCCAGAAGTATCACTTTGATGAAATTTTATTCAGCAAGCATGCCGGAAAGAAATTTCAGGAGCTGGTGCAGGTGTACGACTATAATTCTATCTACAACGAATGGTGGTACAAAACACTGGAAGGAAAACCGGATGTCTGCTGGCCGGGCAAGATAAAATACTATGCACTCAGCAGCGGTACCAGCGAAGCTGCCAGCAAATACATACCCATCACCAACGATTTACTACAGGGAAATAAAGTAGCAATGATCAAGCAATTGCTTGGCTTGCGCAATTACACCAATATTCCGGTAAAGTCTCTTAGCAAAGGCTGGCTGGCGTTGGGAGGAAGCACTGAGTTAGAAAAAGGTCCGGGTTATTATGCCGGTGATCTTAGTGGCATCACGGCTAAGAAATCGCCCATCTGGTGGCAGCCATTTTATAAACCTGGTAAGAAAATAGCCAGAGAAAAAGACTGGAACAAGAAGTTAGAGGAAATTGTAGCCAAAGCGCCGCAGTGGGATATTGGCTTTGTAGTAGGTGTACCGGCGTGGATACAAATGTGCATGGAGATGATTATAGAGCGCTACAAGCTCAATACGATTCACGACATCTGGCCCAATCTTGCCTTTTTTGTTCACGGCGGCGTAAGCTTCGAGCCTTATAAAAAAGGATTTAAAAAACTGTTGGGCAAACCCATCACTTATATAGAAACCTATCTTGCGAGTGAAGGTTTTATTGCCTATCAGGACAGGCAGTATTCGCATGGCATGAAGCTGGTAACCAACGAGCACATCTTCTTTGAATTTATTCCGTTCGATGAACATCATTTCGACAGCGAGGGCAATGTATTGCCTCATGCACAAGCCCTGATGATTCATGAAGTAGAAGAGAAAAAAGATTATGCTTTACTCCTTAGCACCAGTGCCGGTGCATGGCGCTACCTGCTTGGCGATACTGTTCGCTTTACCAATAAAGAGCGTTGCGAGATTATCATCACCGGGCGAATACGCCACTTTTTAAGCCTTGTGGGTGAACATCTGAGCGTAGACAACATGAACAAAGCCATCCGGTCGGTGGCTGAAGAATTAAATATTTCTATTCCTGAATATACCGTGGCCGGCGAGCCTTACCAATCTTTCTTCGCGCACCACTGGTATGTAGGCTGCAATGATGTGGTGAATGCCGAAATACTGCGTGTAAAGATTGATGAAAAACTGAAGGAAATCAATGATGACTACCGTGTAGAACGCAAAAGCGCATTGAAGGAAATCTTTTTAGACGTGTTGCCCGAAGAGCAGTTCTTCGAGTTTATGAGAGCTAAAGGAAAAGTGGGTGGGCAGCATAAATTTCCGCGCGTTTTAAAGGGCTGTATCTTAGAAGACTGGAAGAAATTTTTGATCGGCGAGTTGGTTTAACACGGCACAACAGGCATCTCTTTTTTGCATCCTACTTCTTGCCTTCATTGCTTTTAAAACTCTTTTTGTATAAATACCTTATTCCGTTCTTTCAGCTTATTGTCTTCATACAATTCAAATGAGAACCAGCCGGCATGTACAAAGTTGGTTTTATCTATTATCAGTTCGGGCTCGGTAATGTGTTTGATAGAAAAAACCGGTGTTCTACTGTCTGCTTCAAACACATGAAGCGAGTACACTTTCTCTTTTGCCAGCGGCAGCTTTAAATTGATAATTCCACTTCTGTCGGTAAACAAATACACCGAAGCGTGCCATGGACCATTGTAAATGTAAGGCTTCAGTAAAACCGTATCGTTGCTTAACAACAACAGGCTGTCTTTCGTTTTACTATAAACCGAGTCTTTAAACTTCAGGAACTGGTTGTAAGGCAAACGCACTAAAATGCTGTCGGTCGTTTTAATGGTTACGCTATCATTGGTTTTGGCTAATAGAGCAGCTACCGAATCTTCCAGTAATGCCGGGCTGGCTAATTTTGCTTTTGTAAAAAAATACGCGTTGTTGCTAAGCATGTAGAAAATACGGTAATATACTTTTACACCCGGATAATAAGGTTCGATAAACCCATTCTCCGGCAACTCAGGCGATGGCGTAGAGAATACCGTTTTGTAGTTGTGAACACTGTCGTAAGAGCGCTGCACATTAACCTGTATCAAGTCTTCGCCAAAAGGGTTTACCCAACTAATTCGAACCTTATTATTGCCGATAATCTGCAAACCAAACTGCGGCAGGGCTTGCTTCATTTGCTGCGCAGATAACTTTGAACAAACCATGGCAATGGCAATAACAACAATACTTCTTATAAATCCTTTCATCCGGCGGGAACAAAAAACAAATATAGTGGGGAAGGGTTTACAAAAAAGAAAGCGCTTGTTTTGACAACGATAAATTTCCCTGCAATCCTCCTGTATGGATAAACAAAATGCGGCTGCCTGCCGTAATTATTTCTTTATTCATAACACTGTCCTGCAAGCCAAACCAGGCTTTGCCGGTGTATACAAAATCGAGTGGCAATTGATGATGCTGCCACACCTCATTTAGATAGGTAAGTAAGCCCGGTGTGTATTTGGCATAGCCGCCGAAATGATAATCGTGTATAAGAGAAAATGGTTTCTGCTTTTCTTCGTCTGATAACAACTGTCTTACTTCTTCCACTACACTCATATTATTTTTCAATGCGCTAAAGCCTAACACTGTTTGATGTGGCAATGCCGTTTTAATCAACCCTGCCAAGGTAGTTCCCGTACCCACCGCACAGGCAAGATGTGTGTACCGGGCAGCATCAACCAGCGAAAGAATATCTGCAGCGCCATCGGCACCCAAATGTCCATATCCGCCTTCGCTGATCCAGTAAGCATTTTTATCCAGGCTTTTGATTGCCTCTTTGTTTTTGTAAGCGTCACGGCTTACGAAGGTCAACTTCATTCCATAATCTTCTGCTGCCCGTAAAGTATGAGAAAGCATTTGCGGCTGCTCTCCTCGTATAATACCTGTACTTTGTAAACCTATTTCTCTGCAGGCAAAAGCCGTTGCTACAATATGATTGGAGTAAGCGCCGCCAAAGGTGGCAACTCTGTCAAAACCGTTTTCTTTTGCCTCCTTCAGGTAATACTGCAGCTTAAACCATTTGTTTCCGCTCACTACGGAATGCCACTCATCTAATCGCAATACATCAAGCGAAACCAGGTGCTGCCGCAGCCAGCCGGCTTCTATGGTCTGTATGTTTATTGACTTCCTATCCTTCATTTTATTTTAATAAAAATGGGTTGCCCGCTACCCGGCTTTGGGTTAGCTTCGCACCGTTTAAAAAAATTAATTATGCAGCCAACCTTAGTAATTCTGGCAGCCGGCATGGCCAGCCGCTACGGAAGTATGAAACAAACACAGTCCTTCGGTCCGTCGGGCGAAACCATAATGGATTATTCCATTTACGATGCCATAGAAGCCGGCTTTACAAAAGTAGTCTTTATCATCCGCGAAGATTTTGCCACGGCTTTTATGGGCATCTTCGAGCCGAAATTGAAAGGACGGATAGCCACCGAATATGTATATCAAAAGCTCACCGCCTTCACTGATGGATTTACTGTGCCGGCCGACCGTGCCAAGCCATGGGGAACCGGGCAGGCAGTGCTTTGTTGCAAACCTGCTGTAAAGGAACCGTTTGCCGTGATTAATGCCGATGATTTCTATGGCAAAGATGCTTTTGTAAAAGCGTACGATTTTCTTACCACCCGCGTGGCAGATGATACCTATGCAGTATTGGGATACGAACTGAGCAACACACTAAGCGAAAATGGCAGTGTGAGCCGTGGCGTAATCAGCACCAATGAAAGAGGCGAGCTGACTGCGATAGACGAACGCCTGAAGATTTATCGCAAAGACGGTGGTATTGTGTATGAAGACGGCGATGCGCTGGTACCGCTGGCAGAAGACACGAAAGTGAGCATGAACTTTTTTTGCTTTGCACCCAATTTCATCTCGCTTTGCGAGCGTCTGTTTCAGGAATTTTTAGCAAAAAACATAAACGACCCGAAAGCTGAATTTTTGATGCCGAAAGCTGCCGACCAGTTTATTAAAGAAGGCTTAGGTAAGCTGGAAGTAATACCTACCAGCGCCAAATGGTTTGGCGTAACGTATAAAGAAGATGCCCCCGTGGTGAAAGCCGATATAGAAGCTTTGGTAAACAGCGGGGCGTATCCACAGAACCTGTGGGCATAAGGACTGGGTTCTAAATGTTGGGAGGGTGCCTGACAACATTCTGTTTTGCTGACCATCCCTGTCAGGTTTTTCGATAAAACAGTTGTTTTTATCAACCTTGCCGAGACAAGGGGCATAAAAACAACTGTTTTGCTCTCCCTCCTTGCTTGGCTTTGATATAAAACAAGTGTTTTACTGTCCAGCCGACGAAGGAGATTCATAAAAACGCTTGTTTTATCCTCCAGCCGACGAAGAAGGTCGATAAAACAACTGTTTTGGTGTCAAGCCGAAGTGGAAGGTTGATAAAAACAACTGTTTTTATCAACCTCGTCAGACGGATGTTCGTAAAAACAGTTGTTTTGATTGCCTTGCCTGGCCGGTGGGACAGGAAAACAGTTTTTGCTTCTTTGTGTGTTGACCGATTTTGATAACAAGAGTTAACCTTACCTATATGAATAACTACCAGATTCCCGGATTTGCTGCTATTGATTTAGACAATCTTAACGACTATTACAACGCGCACATTTCGTTTCAGGAACACGACGTACAACTGGATATTACGTTTGATGAATATACCGTGGACCGGCAGAAATTAGAAACCATTGCGACTTTCGTTACCCAACTGGATTCCTTTCACCAAAAAGCAGTAGCCGCCATGCAGCAGGAGTATCTTTCCGGCACTGTTGTTCAGTCGTATATAGATAAGCATCGCGATTTGTTTGCTAAACAACAAACAACGGAAAATACGCCTGCTTCAAGGGAAGACGAAGCTGCCCAACTCATTGCCAAACTGTACCTCAAGCGCATCGGCTTTTATCCCGAGAACGAAAGCGAGTTTGCCATTTTCGATTATACAATAGAAAAAGACGAAACCCGGTACTTAGTGGTCGTCAACTTTAAGAAAGATGGCACCATCGACGGCATTGTTATCGACAATTGATAAAAAAGAACCGGCACCGGAGCATTCTTCTTAAGAAAAAATACCCCGATGCCGGACCTTCCCGTTTACTTATGCCCTCTGTCTTAGCGCTGCACCAGCATCTTTACCCGTTTTCCCTCACCCGTAGCCGATATTATTTCCACCACGTAAATACCTGTGCTTAAAGCAGCAGAATTGATGAGATAAGAAGTAGCGCCACTGCTCAAAGTAACCGTTATCACCCTTCTGCCCGCCATATCGAATACGGCAATCGTTTTTGCGTTGAAGCCCGGGTCTATCAATACCGTTGCAACCGTATTTGATGGGTTGGGCACAAGCGTAAGAACAGCCGTTCGCGTAATAATGGTCTTCCGCACCAGCGAAGTGCTTACCGTGGTTCCCGTGCTGTTCACCATACGGATGCGGTAGAAGTTCGCACCGGTTGCAGGAGAATGATCGGTGATGGTATAGCTGCCCGCGGCTGTACCCGTGGCGGCAACGGTGGCAAGGGTTGTAAACGTAAGGCTGTCGGTACTGTGTTCTACCACAAAGCTGGTAACGCCACCTTCTGCCACGGTTGTCCAGGTAAGCAGCGATGCAATATTATTTTGTGCCGTTGCCGTAAAGTCTCCAAACTGGGGCTGTTCAACGCCATTGCTGTCGATATTGAAGTCGGCTACACTTGCGTTGTCAATTTCTTTATTCGCATTACCATACAAACCTATGTGCTGCACGCCGCCGCAGGCATTCGTCACGGTTATATTATCTATATACCAGCCATCGTAGGCTGTGCCCAGGTCGGTGTACATGCGGAAGCGCAGTTTGACAGGCTTGCCGGTGAAAGCGCGGAGATCAACCAGCGAGCGCAGAAAGCCGGAATCGCCCGATGCGCCGGTAAACGATGGCATCGGCGTGCTTCCGTACGAAGTATCAATGGGATTAAAAGAATAAATGGTGCCGGTGTACCCATTGCTGAAGAAATACGGTGCCGCACTCGTCCACGAAGCGCCATTGTTATCTGAAATATCTACCATACCGCCGTCGTAGCCAGATTCGGTAACAAAGCGGTGATAAAACGACAATACCGAAAAGCCGGTAGGTGTAAATGTGCTGGAAGTCAGGCTAAAATCGGAAGGGGTTTCTAGGTCAGCGGCATGCCAGGAGTGTATTGGACTGTACGCTTGAGTGGTGCTTACCGTCCAGCCGTTCGTTCCCCGCGCTATAGAAGAAACAAAGCCGCCGGTAGTGTGGGCATCGCGGTCGTCGTACAAAATGGTGTCTTTCGTACAGCCAGCCGTCGCATCAGGTAGTAGCGTAATGCTGTATTGATTGCTTTGCCCCAAAGCGGTAAACTGGCTTGCGTCCCACGTTACCTGATTGCCCTGGATTATTGCATGCGGCGATGTGCTGGCTACCGTAAAACCAGCAGGAATAGTATCCTTTAATTGGTAACTGCCGGAAGGCAGTGCACACTCGCAACTAACCCTTATGTTAGTAGTCAACTGGTCGTTGATGGCTGGAAGAGTTTCTGCATGCAGTCGCAACACCGGCACATCGAAAGCGGCTGTTTGGTCAGTTGTTTTGTCAGACGATCCCTGCACGGCGCTAAAGCCCATGCCCCGGCGGGAAAAAGCATTCCAGATCACACATTTATGCCGGTTGTTGTATAAGATAGAGTCGGCAGCCAGGATAGCATTGCGCGCATCGAGGAAACCCGGGCTGCAGGGTTGCAATTTCTCTCCTTCTATTACCAGGTTCAGGGCAATGGTGTTGCCACCACCACCATTGGCATCATAAATATTATGGTTAATGCTTCCTTCCTGTTTAATGATTCCCCAGGTCATGTCCCACAAAGCCGAACACCAGATTTCACCAATATAATGCACTTCGCTGCTTGTGGTTTTAATGTCTGAATACGTATGCGGATCCACAGTCATGTTAATACTGTAAGGATAGGTTCTGATGCCGTTCTCCGCAGGGGTTTCGCCAAATACATAGGTGCCAATAGAACGGCTTTTGGCAGAATCGGAAAGCTGGGTATTTGTCCAGTCCTGCGTCATCATCAGCCCGAAGTAGTCGCTCCAACCTTCATCAGGGCGTTCGGCATTACTCATACAACTGGCGTTGCCACCGGTAAGCCGGTGCGTAACGCCATGACCATATTCGTGGCAAATAATTCCATTATCAAAATCGCCGTCTAATAACGGTGCGCCGGTAAGTGTTGCCGTTACTGTATTGCCGCTTCTGATGGCGTTAGCAATGGAGGTTCCATTCTCGTAAGAAATCATAACAGCCGGGATGGTGATGCTGCTGTCTGAACCACCCATCACAATGAGCCCGGAACCGGGCGTATTCACCATTACAACGGCTACAGCACCAGCCATTTGCGCATTTTTTACTTTTACCGTAAAGTTGCAGTTGCCACGGTAAATGAGTGCAATTTTGCCTTTAAGATTAGTAGGTAGGGCAACAGAACAAGCTAGTGTATCGGTATTGTACAAAGAAATTGTATCGCTGATGGGGCCAACAGTAATCAGTTTGTTGTTAGCGCTGAAGCCACTCTCTAGGCTGCTATCACTGCCGGCAAGAGATGCCGGGGTGTTTACAACAAAAGAAGGCGGCTTTACGGCATCCCAAAGGTACATCTGCATACGTCCGCTGGTACCATCGTCCGGCGAGCTGAAGTTGGCATTGTTTAACCCACTGCCATCGTGCGCTTCCGCGTCTACAGGGTCGGTGCCGCTGCCACCGCGGCTTATGTTGCTCTGCTGGAAATTGCCGGAAGCTTCAGTAAAACCGTATTGATACATCACGTCGTGCATCAGGTTGTTCCAGTAAAAAAGGTTGGTGATGGCGGCACTTTTATTTACCGATAAAGAAGTGGTCTGGTTAAAGTCTGGCACGAAGGGAAATGATAAGCTGGGCAACGGCGTAACAGAAGTGGAAACGCTGCCGGGCGCATTCTTGTTGGCGCTGTCGTCGTATGCATACACATTGTTGCCGCAGGTAATATTGTAAGTAGTGGTGCCATTGTAGTGCCAGCCATAGGTGGTAGCGTCGTT
>CAZZZH010000044.1:0-21480 GCA_964658445.1 Ilyomonas sp. | reverse complement strand
CTCCTTTGATACATCAGTGAAAACAGGGTGCTTCAACTGAGCATTCCAATCGTCGCGGTACAGCTTGTCAAAGTCTTTGGTCGATGTGTCTTTCTGGTTAAAGCTGGTAGCCGAGCGCTTGGCCAATTTGGTAGTTACAAGATACATATCCAGGTCACCATCACCATCATAATCAACAAAGGCGGCATGCACTGAATAGCTTGTATCTGCCAGCCCGTATTCATCTGCCATCTCCTTAAACCGCGGAATACCATCTGCCTGTTTTCCCTGGTTGATATACAATAAATTCTTACGCTGTTGCGGGTTTTGCTTAATGGTGGTACACACATAAATATCTTCATACCCATCATTGTTAATGTCAACAACAGTAGCCGCATTACACCAGCGTCCTTCACCGTTTACGCCGGCTTTGTCGGTAATGTCGTCAAACTTCAGGTTGCCTTTATTCAGGTATAATTTATTACTGGTTGTGCTGGCTGTAAAATATAAATCGGGCAAGCCATCATTATTAAAATCGCCCACAGCCACACCACCTCCATTGTATAAAAACTCAAGGTCAATCGGGTTGATAGAATCGTTTTCTTTCACCACATTGTTGAATGTGATACCCGTTTTTTTCGACGAAAGTTTGGTAAACAAAGTAGTATGGTTGGTACAGGAAAACAGCAGTACACAAGCAACAACAGATAGAATGGTTTTCATTAGTACAACAGATATAAAAAGAAAAATGTAAACACTTTAAGAAACAGCCGGCAATTTTGATATAATGACAATGCAAAAAAGCAAAATAATGCTTTTATTGTTTTTCGATTAGAGTATTTTAATGAGTAGAAGTATTCTGTTTCTAACAACACCCGTTTTCATTTATCTTGCGGGTAAACCCTGTTCTGTTTTTAATCTAAAATAATAATAATTTACTTAAAAGATATTGTGATAAACAGTTTGGTATTACGTAATCGTCGTTTAATTATTGCTTGCCTGTTCTTAAGTTTTATTTTCTTTTTGTCTCAATGTATAACCGGTACAAATACACCGGTTGCTGTTGAGGACAACAAAGGTGAAATGTTTGCAGGTTCGGCTTCTTGTGTAAGTTGTCACAAAAACATTTACGAAAGCTTCATTCACACAGCACATTATCACACCTCGGGCAAAGCTGATGGCAATTCAATAAAAGGCAGTTTTGCAGAAGGCAAAAATATGTTTGTGTTCGGAAATTCTATTGTTGCAATGGAAAAAAGGAACGATGGCTTTTATCAGGTTGAGTATGATACGCATTTCGAAAGCAATGAGTCTCGCTATCAGCAAGCAAATATTGCGCGTTTCGATATAGTGATTGGGTCAGATACTAAAGGGCAAAGCTATTTATCTTGGGATTCGAGCCGCCTTTTTCAGTTGCCTATTTCATACTTTACAGTCGCCAACAGTTGGTGTAACAGTCCAGGCTATCCCTTTCGTGCAGTTTATAACAGAAACATTACCCCGCGTTGCCTTGAATGTCATACTACTTATGCCAAGGTTATATCACCTTCTAATGGAAATTCTGAACAATTTGATAGCAGCAAAATTCTTTATGGTATCGATTGTGAAAAATGCCACGGACCTGCAGCCAAGCATGTAGCTTTTCAGTCAGAAAATCCAGGTATTAAGATAGCTAGGTACATCGTTAATCCGGGAAAGCTTTCACGCCAGCAAAGTCTGGAGTTTTGTTCTTTATGTCATAGTGGTGGTTCGCTTCACCAAACAAAACCTTCCTTCAACTTTACGGTAGGTGACAGTCTTACAAAGTATTTTAAGCGTGATAGCACGCCTGCAGATATTCATTCCGTAGATGTGCATGGCAACCAATATGGTTTACTGCTCGCCAGCCAATGCTATAAGAAAAGCGAAACAATGACGTGCAACACTTGTCATAATACCCATAGCGAAGAAAGGGATAACACCGTCCTTTTTTCTCAACGTTGTCTGAGTTGTCACAATGCAAAACAATACCCTATCTGTCCACTTACTGCTCGTTTAGGCGCTACAGTTATTGACAATAATTGTATCGATTGTCATATGCCTCTTTTCTCTTCAAAAAGCATTTCTGTCTCGCTCCCCGGCGACACTATCCTTAAAGCCGCTACCGTACGCTCACATTATATCAGTATTTATCCTGAAGAGACGAATAAAATAATCGCACTGATTAAGAAATCGAATGAAAATCGTTGATAACAAAACACGGCTCAAACTTTATTAAGCTAACTAAAGTAAGCATAATGTATCAAATCAAAAGGCTACTTCGTTTGGAAGTAGCCTTTTCAAAGAGATTCAATAATTGTATTTAGTAACCCGGGTTTTGCTTCAACACTCCGCCTTCAATGTCGATTTGATTTTGTGGTATCGGATATAGCTCATTTTTATTAGCCGTAAACGTATGACCATTTAAAACCGGATTCGGGATGCGGGTATCGGCTTTAATAAAATTATTTATCACTCCAGCCATATAGCCTTTTGGTTCAGGTCCGCCATACAATCCGTCATAACGTTGTAAATCGAAGAATCGATGACCTTCCATAGCAAGCTCAAGTTGCCTTTCTACATGTACTGCAGCTCTTGCATACGCTTGCCCATTAGCAGTAAAGCTTGTTGAGGGATCGGTTCCATACAAACCTATTTTATAGTTTGCAGCCGGTGTTGTTGTAAAGCCTAAAGACGGATTATTGTTATCTTTATAAGTATGCACCCAATATTCAGGATGGTTAGCCATACGTCCTCTTACCATATTCACATCTGCTTGCGCAGCATCCAATTGGCTCAATTCGACCTCGCATTCTGCACGCCATAAAATTACATCGGCAAAACGAACCAAGTTGTAGTTATTGGCTACGTCTTGGCTAGTTGCCCAGCCTTGTCCATTGGAAACAGTTGAACCATATTCCGATTGCCAGTATGAATTTTTAATGGGATTATAAGGAACAACATCACCACGAGACCAAGCTTCACCACCACAAATTCCCCAATCAAGATAAGGAATACCTCTACGTCCTACAGTCCAATCAAGACGAGGATCTATAGCCTCTGTTGTTGGTGTAAAATCGTCAGTAGCTTTAAGACCGTGATCATTTTTTAAATTAGCGTCATCATACATAGGAAAACCAGTAGCAGGATCGATTTGAAACATCGGCAGACCATTGGCATCCACTTTAAACGCATTGGCAAGTGAATAGGAAGGTTGATAAAAGCCACAACAGCCGGTAGCAGTACCGCCGGGAGCGGTTCCTGCGGGAAAATTTAAAACTTCGCCTTCATCTCCATTCTGACCACCTGAACCGTCGTTAGCTGTCATTTGCACTTGGAATACTGCTTCAGGACCGTTTCTTTTAATAGGATCAAAATTGTCTTCAAAGGCTCCTAATGCATATTTTAATCCTCCTGCTGTTTCGCCATTATTAATTAAATCAGTTAAAAGTGGTAAGGCTGTAGCGTATTGATGATCAAACATATAAGTCTTGGCCAAAAGGGCTTCGGCGGCATAATAATTAGCACGGCCAACCTGCGTCTGCGTTTTTGGCAATCCAGCCATGGCAGCCGTGAAATCAGCTTCGATCTTATCCCAGATTGGTCCGGGGTTACCTAGCACAAAATTATTGGCAGCATAGGTAACTGAATCACCTACATATGGCACATTTCTAAACACTTTGGCAAGCTCTAAGTGAAAAATGCCCCTTAAGAATCTGGCTTCAGCAGTGACTTCGGCGGCATAATCTGGTGTTATTGATCCGTCGGTAACTAAAGGGATTTCTCTAATGACATCGTTGGCACGCTGAGCAGCACTATAAAAAGCAAACCATTTTGCCTGGAGATATCCATCCGAAGGATCAACTGAATGATTGGCAATGGGCACTGCGTCTGGTTGGTCAGTAGTGCTTGAACCTTTATAGGCATCATCGGCGCCAACACTACCCCAAATCCAATTATCAATACCTGATTCCCACGACGTAGTACCATTTATATTTGAATAGCCATCTAAGTATGAATAAGCACCAATTAACAACCCATCTACTCCAGATTTGCTGGCAAGCACTGTAGGGCTCAAAGAGCCTACGGGTTGTATATCTAAATTCTTTTTACAGGAATAAGCAAATGCAAACGTGACAAGCAAGCCAGCAAAAGCAATGTATTTAATCTTATTTCTTTTCATATCGTTTTTTTTATACTTTTCAATTCTTCAATCCTTAAAATGCTAGATTAACACCTACTAGGTATTGTTTCTGATTATTAGGATAAGCACCATAATCAATGCCGAAAGCAGCACTTTGATTTACGCCTGAACCATTTACATTTAAAGAAGGAACCAGTTCAGGATCTAATCCTGAATATTTAGTAATAGTAAACAAGTTTGTTGCTTGTATATAAAGGTGCAATTTGTCAACTCCTACTTTTTTTAATATTGTAGGATCAAATGTATAACCTAGTTGTGCTACGCGACATTTCAAAAATGAACCGTCTTCTACATAGAAGGAGCTAACTGTACTTGAGCCCAAAGCTTGTGAAAAAGAGGCAGCCGGTAAGGTGGCATCAGGATTAGTTACTACCCCATCTTTTACAATGGCAGCTTTATAATACAAATCAAGGTCTTTACCTCCTTGGAAGGTACTATAAAAATCTGTCCAATATTTTACATAATTAAAATCTTTATTTCCTTGTGAGCCATACAATACAAAGGTTAAGTCAAATGACTTATAGCTTGCATTCAAGTTCAAGCCATAAGTAAACTTCGGGTTTGGATTACCAATCCAAGTACGATCACTTGCATCAATTTTACCATCCCCGTTAACATCTTTATAAATGAATGATCCTGCACTTGCACCTGAATAGGTGGCGCCTTTTTTAGCAGCCGCAGTATCTTGATAAAGACCCATAGTTTGATAACCAAAGAAAGCACCAATCGGATGACCGATTTCGTTTCTTACGATATCATTATCTCTCGAAGCACCGAAATCAAAATATCCGGGCGCGGGTATACTGGTGATTTTACTTTTATAAGTGGTAACATTTGCGCCCAAACTAAAATTAAAATCTTTACCTACCTTAGCATGATAGGTAGCTGCAACATCGACGCCTGTATTCTGAACATCACCAATATTCACAACAGGAACAGTAGCGCCTCCCACCGTTGAGGGCAGTGGCAATGGGAATAATAAACCACTAATTGCTTTTTTATACCATTCAACGGTTAAATCAAAATGTTTAAATAAACTTGCATCAATGCCTAAATTAGTAATCTTATCAGTTTCCCAGGTAACATTCGGATTTCCTATTTGAGTTGGGAAAAACCCCTGAAGAGTAGAACTTACTCCGCCCGTGATACCATAATATGAAGCTCCGGCACCTGAAGCGAATGTTGAATAAGCATTACTTCCACCTATATTACCGTTATTACCGGCTTCCCCATAACTAGCACGTAGTTTAAGATCATCTATCCAACTAACACCTTTTAGGAAACCTTCTTGGGATACACGCCAACCTAATGAAATGGACGGGAAGGTACCGAATTGTTTATTCTTGATGGCTGTGTCACCAGGGTAAAATTCCGAAAATCCATCACGCCGTATGGTAGCACCTAAAATGTATTTGTCATTGTACGTATAATCTAAACGTCCAAAAAACGATTCGGTAGCCGTTGGCTGATAAATATAACTGATAGGCTGATTAACTGGAGTACCAAACTGAAGTTGCACATAATTTGGATCCAAGGAAAAGAAATTTTGAGCTGTAGCCTGCACTTCACGTCCACCGGTTTTCTTAAATTCAAATCCACCTAATACTTGAATAGAATGCTTTCCAAATGTTTCTTTATAAATAAGAGTATTGGTAAAGTTATACCTGTAGCTGGTTTGATCATCTTCCAAATCCTGATTAGGGCTGGTATGATTTTCAAAATTTTCGTAATTATTATAAGTAATATAATGATAATACTGGTTATAAAGATTCACACCAAAACTTGTGCGCGCTGTAAAGTATTTAGCAATATCAGCTTCTGCAAAAAGGTTTCCTTGCACAGTAACGAAGTCAGCTGCATTTGTTGATTGTCGGGCTTGAACTGCATACGGATTATAGCCATTGCCTAGAGGCTCTCCTTTAGGTCCATCATAAGCACCACCATAATTGCCTGCTATATCATAAATCGGAATTAGCGGCAGCTCACGATAAGTATAGGATATTCCACCGCCTTCCTGCTGCTGAGTACCATTATAGCCACCATTATTCTGCCTGTATGTAACATAAGCATTTTCGCCAACGCGAATATGATCTTTTACATTAAATAGTGTATTCATCCGAACCTGATACCTTTTTTCATAATTATTCAGCAATGTGCCTTTCTGATCTAAGTAGTTAACAGAAAACAGGTATGAGCTTTTATCGCCTCCGCCACTAGCTGTGAGAGTTTGCATCTGCTCAAATGCAGGCTTAAAAACAGAATGAAACCAATCGGTACCAGTTTGTGAAAACTTCTGTACCAAAAAATCATTTTCCGGATGGGCAGCATCAAAATGGTAAGCCTGCACGATAGAATCATTATTAGTAACGCCTGCATCACCAAAAGACCCTACTGAATAAGCGCCATGATAACCATACGTTGGGATGGTGCCAGCACCACCCGGGTATAAGGCTTCAGTAGCAGCATCACCTGCTCTAAATGCTAGTTCAGATTGTTGTGAAGGGCTCATAAGATGCCATACATTACCTGACAATGGTCGCTGCGTACCAAAGTAAGAATCATAATTTATTACAGCTTTACCTGATCTGCCTTTTTTAGTAGTAACGACTACTACTCCATTACCACCTGAAATACCATAAATAGCTGCAGCACCTGCGTCTTTTAACACACTGATGCTGGCAATATCATTTGGGTTTACTGTTGACATGTCAGTAACTTGTACACCATCTATTACATAAAGCGGTTGCGTATTACCAAAATTAGAAATACCACGTATAAATACGGTACTGGCTGCTCCCGGCGCACCTGAATTAATTACGGTAACACCTGCGGCCTGACCTTGCAGTAGTTGTTCGGAACTAGTGGCTGGTAATTTCTTTGCGTCGGTAACATCCACAACTGCTACGGCACCTGTAATATCTTTTTTCTTTTGTGTAGTGTAACCGGTAACTACTATTTCATCAAGAGATGATGTTTTCTCTTGAAGCGTAATAGCTATCTCAGTTTTTGAAGAAACGTCTGCTTCAAAATCTGCAAATCCCACATAAGAAATAACGAGCTTACTGCTACCAGCCGGTACATTAATAGTGAAGGTACCATTGTTACCTGTTGCAACACCAATATTAGTACCTCTTACTAAAACAGATGCGCCAACAATAGGCAAATTGTCTTTTGAACTCGTTACAGTTCCATGTACAGTTTTTTGTGCAAACAAAAGGGATGAAAAAAAGACCAAAAGAAGTGTTGTACATATTCTGCCTCTCAAGCAGTCAATTTTTTGTCGCATAAGCAATCCGTTAAAATTTAGAACTGCAAAATAGTGATTAATAGTTTTTGTTAACAAAAAAGCTAAACATTTTTTATTAAAGTCTATTTATACACTTATACAAAGTGATGTAAATCAATTATTTATACTCATTAGCTAATCAAAAATCATTTTAAGTGGTAAAATTTTACTTACTATTGGTTAAAAAAAGCAAATGCATTTATCGTGAACAAAAAATTAAAGACTTAATTTATACATGATTATTTAAATAAGTGAAATTGTTTTACAAATAATTTTTAGACATAAGCCAGATCTTGAATTGGTATATAAAGTTGTTATCAAACTAAAACTTAGGAGTAAGCAAAAGAATTATACTTATTTAGATTACTGCTTGGTTAGAAAGTTTCCTTTTGGCTTTAGCTTAACCAGAAAGCTTTTTAAATAAGTCTTTTATTAACACTTCAGCACATTTAATTAAATTATACTTTTAGGGCAAATTACAGTACGGTTAATCAATGTGCTTGTCTAACGCCATAAAGCTATTCTTCTTCTGTTTTGCCATATACTTTGTTCAAACAAATAAACTATCTGCGCAAACCATTTATCAATTGCCACCAAACCAGCCTGAGCAAGATGCTTGTAATGCTCTGCAACTGTGTGGTAGTAGCTTTTCTACGCCTTACAGCTACACTGGCATAGGCAAAACAAGAGATCTTGATTCTACTCCATGCCTGTTAACAGGCAATAGTGGTGAAGTCAATTCCGTATGGCTGCAGGTACATACTTCAAGCGCAGGAAACATTGTATTTACGATCAAGCCGGTAAATCCGGCTGATGATTACGATTTTGCGGTGATCAATATTACCGGTAAAGATTGTAATTCCATAACGTCAAAAGACGTTGTAAGATGTAATTTTAACAGCAATCAACCGCATAGCAACGTAGATGGAATAATCGGACTTAGCGATACCTCAAGAATACCTTATGTTCAGGCAGGAACGATTGGCGAATCTTTTGGGCAGGCTGTTTTTGCCACAAGTGATGAGGTTTATCTTATCATGATTAATAACTATGGAAATTATGTAAGTGGCGGCCCCAGTCAAGGATTTACTATCGACTTTAGTGGCTCTACAGCTAGCTTTTATAATCCGGCTACACCAGAATTAAAAAATATAGATGAAGTATGTAACGACAATTCAAGTCTTGTTGTAACAACCACCAGCGAAATCCTTTGTAGCTCTATTGCTGCAGATGGCAGTGATTTTACAACAAATGCGCCTGCAAGCATCATTAGTGCATCCGGAATAAATTGTAACGATCGGGGTGGCTATACCAATTCCATCATGCTTCATTTTTCTTCCCCCTTGCCTGCTGGTACTTATACAATCAATGTTAAAAAAGGAACCGACAACCAAACAATAAAAGGTCTTTGTGGAAGTGAATTGTCTTTATCATCAACCCCACTTCAATTTATTGTAAAACCGGGTAGCAAGGTTTCCATAGAAAACGAATCCATTTGTTACCAGCAACTGCCTTATCTATGGAATGGGATGCAGTTGACAAACGGAGGTGATAGTGCTGCTACTTATACAGCTAAATCTTCAACGGGATGCGATTCAATTACAATATTGAACTTACAAATTTCGCAACCGCCAGAACAAGTGAACCTTTCAGAAAGAATTTGTGATGGTGATTCCTATGTGCTACCATGGAATGCGACTGTAAAAGAAGCTGGCACTTACACTCATCATTACACCAACGCTAACGGTTGCGATAGTCTCATTGAAAGTGTTGTTGTTACTGTTTTTACACCTACCGGAGGTAATGTTGACTCCAGGGACAGCACCATTCAGACAGGCTTCTGCAAAGGCGGGTCTGTATTACTGGACGGTGGTAATGGCTTTACAAGTTATTTATGGAATACAGGACAAACAGCCAGTTCGATAGTAGTAAATATTGCCGGTTCCTATGGCTTGGAAGCAAAAGATCCCTACGGATGTACAACCATAGATACGTTTGTTGTTGCCTTATACCCTCGTCCAACTGCCGATTTTAATGAGGTTGAAAATTTATGTGCAGATAGTGTTGTAGTATTAGATGGCGGCCGCGGATACGAGTCATATTTATGGGAGGATGGAAGTACAAATGAAACTGTAACCACAAACCGGCCAGGCATATTTTGGGTAAGGCTAACAGACACACGCAATTGTACAGGTACCGATACAGTACACGTAGTGACTGTACAAAGACCAACTGGATTTTTAATAAATAGTGTTACAAAATGCGCCTTAAAAAATGTAACGCTGTCGCCAATAAACAATTTCGATTCTTACGCCTGGAACAATGGAGCGACTACAAAAAGCAATACGGTCTCATCCGGCGGCTTGTATTCATTAACAGTCACAGACTACAACGGATGCACTGGAAAAGACTCAATAACGGTTGTTGATTCCACATGTCCGGTGTTCTTTTTTATGCCTAATGCATTTACACCAAACAACGATGGACACAATGATTTGTTTAGGCCAAAGTTTTCGGGTGCCATAGCCGGTTATCATTTCTCAATTTATAACCGCTGGGGGCAGTTAGTCTTTTCAACACGCGATGCAGAAAAGGGATGGGATGGCACTATAAACGGGAGTCAACAACCTGTTGACACATACATGTGGATATGCTCTTACAGCTTAGACGGTCAGTCGATTCGAACGGATAGAGGTACCGTTACTTTACTCAGATAATCATTTCGTTCTTTTCTGCATCCGGCTTTAAGAACTCACATTATAACGCAACGCCAGTCCTCAGAACTCCCCAACGCCAAATACATTGATTGACACGCACCCTTCATGCTTACTCCATAGATACTCTATACTTACTTCATAAATAGTTCATGAAGAGTTCATGAAAAGCCTATCTTAAGTTTGTATAATGGCCTGATAGAAGAAATCTCACTAAAATCCGAACTATTTACTTACCAATACTTTTATATCTTCTTCGCCTTGCAAATTGCCCATTTGCCTAAGTATCCAGCTGCTTTTCCAGCTTACAAAGCGGCTCATTGGTTTTACGGTGTATAGTTTAGGATTAGGCAAACAGGCAATGATCATAGCCGCTTCTTTGGTAGAAACATTTTTAGCATGCTTTCCAAAATAAGCTGTTGAGGCAGATTCAACGCCATATACGCCTTTTCCCATTTCTATCACATTCAGATAAACTTCCAGTATGCGTTGCTTGCCCCAGATCCATTCTATCATTTTAGTAAAATAAAATTCCGGCACCTTGCGGATGTATTTGGTGATGCCTTCGCCCTGCCATAAAAAAACATTCTTAGCTACCTGCTGGCTAATGGTGCTGGCAGCACTGCCACGCACACGGCTTTTTTTCTTCGGATTAGTAGATAAACTTTTTTCCAGCGACTTCCAGTCAAAGCCGCCATGCAGCGGAAACAATTGATCTTCCCCGGCGATAGCTGCCAGCTTCAGGTTGGGCGATATATCATTGTAGTTCACATAGTCGCGTTGCAAACCATCGCCGCTTATCCACGCGCCTAATTGTGTGAGTGTTATGGGCGGCATTACCCATTTACATATCAGTATGTATAAGAAAGAAGACAGGAACATGAATAAGAAAATGCGCTTGCACCACCGCCAGATGCGAATGAGTTTGGTTTTGGAAAAAGACATGCCGCGAAATTAATTGATTTGCTTGCCGGCTACATGCCCGGTAAAAATTCCATACATGAGCACAAGACCAAAAATCATCAGGATAAGCCCCGAAACGCGGTCTATGATATGAATATTATGAGGCGTAAGTTTCGTGCGTATTTTACCGGCCAGCATTACTTTACTAATGTCTGCCGCCAACACAAAAGACAGGCAGGTAGCAAAGACAATTAAACGGTACTGATCGGGAGCATTCACAGTTTCCGCATCTTCCATAATGGTAGCAGAAGCAGCAAACCAGAACAGGGAAACAGCCGGGTTAAGGAGGTTCATAAAAAACCCGGAGAAAAAGCCCGCCAGCATATCGCGCTTTCTAAAAACGGTAATTACTTTTACTTCATCTGGATGAGGAATTTTTTTGAAAAAAAAGTTGAAAATACCCAGGAGAATAAGAAACACACTGCCGGCAATACCAATTGTTTTTTCGTGGCTCATAGCCTGCCTGAACCATTGCGAAAAAATATTGCATACCAACACCAGCAATATATCGCTGGCACTTACACCGGCTATAAAAGCAAAGCCGCCTTTATGACCATTATTCAGGCTTTGGCGGATGATAGAAAAAACAACAGGACCTACGGAAATACTGAGCAATAAACCCAATGCCAATCCTTTTATCAAGGCTGCAATCATCATTTTTACAAAATAAAAATAGAAAACGAATATAAAGGTTTCGGCAATAGATGAGCCAACCCATAGTATATAAAAACATAAATCGGGCTTGCTTTCTGTGCTATGTAGCTGCACAAAGCAGCATCTTCATCTTTACACTGCGTGGCTGACGGTTACAAAATTATTACAGACTAAATGGGTAAATGTGAATGCCTGAAAAACCGGTTTGATACATCGGCAAATTTCCCGACACGCAAAATCAAGTGATTTAATATATCGGTAAATTTCCCGAAGGGCAAAATTGGATGATTTAGTACGCCGGTTACTTTCCCGATGGTCAAAACCGGCTTATTTATTACATCGGTAAAGTCGGCGACGCATTAAATCACTTCATCTACCCAGAAAGCAAGCTCTGGTCCCGTTAAAGTTACTAACCAACCTTCTTTTTTTAACACGAAAAACACATTCCTGCCAGGTGCTGCCATCTTCAGTTTCCCTCTGCCATATTACCTTCATCGCGTTTTACAAAAAGAAAATTTATACATGAGAAAAGTATGGATGCTGCTGGCAGTAGCCGGTATGCTGTCAGGATGTGCTACAAGAAAAAAAACGACAACCCAGGCTACCGTACATGCCACAGCAACCGGCGATACCACGCACCGGCTGCCGCCACAAAAAATAGGAGTACCCAAATCGTACAGCGATGTTATTACTAGTAAAGCCATTACCAAGCGCGGCTTGTTTACGGTTCATAAGGTAGAAGATAAATGGTATTTCGAAATACCGGATAGTTTATTAAACCGCGAAATTCTTGCTGTTACCCGCTACAGCCGCACGCCTGCCGGCGGCGATGTGTATGGTGGTGAGCTTGCCAACCAGCAAACTATACAGTTTGAGCGGGGACCGAACAATAATATATTTCTTCGCGTCATCACCACCATTAATGTTGCCGATTCTACCAACCAAATTTATAAAGCGGTAACCAATTCGAACGAGAACCCCATAGCAGCGGTGTTTGATATTAAAGCCTTCGGCAAAGACACGACGAGCGGCAGAGACTCTGCCAGCGTGGTGATAGAGGTTACCGATTTTTTCAGGGGCGATAATCAAATTGTCAGCATCAACCCATGGGATAAAAGAGCTTATAATTTATCCGGCTTGATCAGTGACCGTTCTTATATCGATAACATCAATAGTTATCCTCTCAATACCGAAGTGAAAACAGTAAAGACCTTTGGTTCCAGCGCAGGCTTTGGCGGCTTTTCAGTGGGTCCGTTTCCGTCTGTTACCTTCCCGGCGGCGGCGGCGGCTGGTGCGGTAACGCTTGAGATCAACAACTCATTTATTGCCTTGCCTGCCAAACCAATGGCGAAGCGCGCCTTCGACCCGCGTGTCGGTTATTTTGCTGATGATTATACAATTTATGGAGATGACCAACAGAAAGTAAAGAACGATGTATTTGTAGTAAGATGGAACCTGCAACCAAAGCCCGAAGACATGGACAAATGGAAGCGTGGCGAACTGGTTGAACCTGCAAAACCGATTGTGTATTATATAGACCCGGCTACGCCAAAGAAGTGGCGCCCCTATCTTATTCAAGGAATTAATGATTGGCAAAAAGCTTTTGAGAAAGCTGGTTTTAAAAACGCAATCATGGCCAAAGAATGGCCAGAAGGTGATAGTACCATGAGCTTGGAAGATGCACGTTTTTCTGTACTTCGCTATTTCGCTTCCGATATAGAAAACGCATATGGACCCAACGTTCACGACCCGCGTACCGGCGAGATTTTAGAAAGCCATATAGGTTGGTATCACAATGTAATGAAGCTGCTGCACGACTGGTATTTTATACAAACAGCAGCCGTAGACCCTAAAGCCAGAACCATGAAATTGAATGATAGTTTAATGGGCGAGTTGGTTCGATTCGTTTCGTCACACGAGATTGGTCATACCCTTGGTTTGCGCCACAACATGGGCAGCAGCAGTACGGTTCCGATAGAACTATTGCGCAATAAAGCCTGGGTAGAAGCACATGGTCATACGCCTTCCATCATGGATTATGCACGCTTTAATTATGTGGCACAACCAGAAGATAATATTTCTGAAGCCGGTTTGTTTCCACGCATTGGCGAGTACGATAAATGGGCGATTCAATGGGGTTACTCCTACAGCGGTGGCAAGAATGAAGAAGAAGATAAAAAGATTGTAAACAAATGGATCATCGACAGCCTGAAAACCAATCCCAGACTGTGGTTTGGCACAGAAACAAATCCGTATGATCCACACTCTCAAACAGAAGATTTAGGTGATAATAACATGAAGGCAAGCGAGTATGGCATTAAAAACCTGAAGCGCATTTTACCTCAATTGCCCACATGGACAAAAGAAGATGGTGATGTATATGATAACCTCGATGACATGTACTCGCAGCTTACTATTCAGTATAACCGCTATGTAAACCATGTGCTGAAAAATGTTGGCGGCATCTACGAAGTTCCGAAGAGTGTAGAGCAAAGCGGCGATGTATATTCACCCACACCTAAGGTTATGCAGAAAGAAGCGATTGCCTTTCTCAACCAGCAATTGTTTCAAACACCAACGTGGTTGCTGGATAAAAGCATTCTCAACAAGTTTAGCAACCCGGCTGTGGCAGAAGCTGTAGGCAATATTCAGGTCAATACCGTTAATAGTTTAGTGTCTTCTTCGCGTCTTGCACGCATGGTGTACAGCAGTTATCGCTTCAGTGAGCAAAACCCTTATGCGCCCGACGAAATGCTGAATGATGCGGAAAGCGGCATCTGGAGCGAGTTGCAGAGCAAGAAGCCGATAGATATGTATCGCCGCAACCTTCAAAAAGCTTACGCCGAAGCATTGATAAATATTCTGACGCCTTCTGCTGGTGGCATCACTATTTCGTTCAACGCGCTAGGCACCTTAGGCTCTACCAATGTAAAAACAACCGATGTAGTTTCGATAGCGCGGGCGCATCTGGTGGCATTGCGAAGTAGGATAGTAACAGCCATTCCCGGCACTACAGATAAAATGAGCCAGTATCATTTGCAAGATGTAGCAGAAAGAATCAGGAGAGCTTTAGAGCCGCCAAGGCAATAATTATATTTATTTAAACGCAAAGGCACAAAGCGTTAAAAATCTTTGTGCCTTTGCTACGTTAGGCTGATGCCTGTACTAAAATATTCTCTTAAAACCAACCAAATTCTATTCATTATCATTAAATTTTGCCATACCTTCGCTGCCCTTAATTTGGAGCCATGAATAACCGGAGAGCGTATGAGATAGCGTTTGTGGGTTTGAAGCCGGGCGTTCACGAATATCATTACGATATAGACGATAAGTTCTTTGTACAATATGATGAGCAGGACTTTACCAACTGCCATGCACACATCAAGTTATTGATAGATAAGAAATCTGGTTTTCTAATGCTGAAGTTTGATGTTGATGGCACAGCAGACGCATTGTGCGACCGTTGTGGAAATACACTCACAGTAAAGCTTTGGGATGAGTTCAACATCGTGGTGAAAATGGCAGATGAGCCTGAGAAAATGAATGAGCAGGAAGAAGATCCGGATGTTTACTACATCAGCAAAACAGAAAGCCATTTGTATGTAGCAGACTGGATTTATGAGTTTATCAACCTGAGCATTCCATCGCAAAAAATTTGTGCAGATGATGCCAGTGGAAAGAGTACCTGCAATGAAGAAGTCATCAATAAGTTGGAACAGATGAAGAACGAAGCCGAAAAGAGTGCAAACTCAATCTGGAAAGGGTTAGAACAATTTAAAAATTTACAATAACTATTTTAAAATAACAGTTTATGCCAAATCCGAAACGCAGGCACTCGCAGCAACGCAGTGCCAAACGCAGAACGCACTATAAAGCTGAAGAAGTAACACTAAGCAAAGACACCACAACAGGTGAAATGCATGTGCGTCACCGCGCTCATGTAAGTGAAGGCAAGTTGTATTACAAGGGAAAAGTAGTGTCTGAAAAAGCACCACTGAAAGCATAAGACAACCGTAACTTTTAGGTTTCCGCATTTATTATTAGCTTGCCGGCTATGAATATCGGGATAGACATGATGGGTGGCGATTACGCCCCTCTCGAAGCCGTATTGGGTTTGCAATTGTATCTATCTGAGAGTTCAAAGCCGGCAACTTTATTTTGTATCGGCGATGAGCATCAGGTACAGGCTTTACTTGACCAATATCAAATTTCTCCTCATAACGTCCGGCTTATACATGCGCCGGAAGTAATTGGCTACCACGAACATCCTACAAAAGCTTTACGGGAAAAACAAAAATCATCTATTGCTATTGGCTTTCACTTATTGGCGTCTGGTAAAATAAATGCTTTTCTTAGTGCGGGCAATACCGGAGCTATGCTGGTGGGAACGATGTATACAATCAAAGCTATTGAAGGTGTGCTGCGTCCTACCATTTCTACTATTGTTCCAAAAATAAACGGTGCTACGGGTTTGTTACTGGACGTGGGTTTGAATGCAGACTGCAAGCCGGAACAACTAAATCAGTTTGCCACGTTGGGTAGCTTATATGCCGAACATATTTTAGGCATTAGCCAGCCACGCATTGGCTTGCTGAATGTAGGTGAAGAAGAAGGCAAAGGCAATATTCTGGCGCAGGCAACTTATCCAATAATGAAAGAAAATACATCAATCAATTTCATAGGTAACATCGAAGGCAGAGATATGTTTATGGATAAAGCCGATGTAGTAGTGTGTGATGGTTTTACCGGTAACGTAATTTTGAAAATGGCAGAATCATTCTACGATGTTTCTGTAAAACGCGGTCTTGACAAAGATGAATACATGAACCGTTTTCATTACGAAAATTATGGCGGGACGCCGGTACTTGGCGTTGGTAAACCGGTGATTATTGGTCATGGCATCAGTAATGCGAAAGCGTTTAAAAATATGATTCTGGCAGCCGAAAAGATGATCGATTCTAACTTCTGCGATACAATAAAAAAAGCATTTGCAAATGTTGCTGCGCAATAAATACATCGAGCATTACTGCTGAATTAATGACAGAGAAAGTTTAACCATATGAATACGATTGGTTACTTCGAAATACAATCTTCCAATCCAAAAAGAGACGTTCAATTTTATGAAGCTGTCTTCGGCTGGCATTTCAGTAAAGAAGAACTTGCCCCGATTGAGTATTACAGAATACAAACAAAGAATATCAGCGGTGGCTTGTTGCAAAGACCAGCATCGATACCTTCAACCGGCAGCGGAACCAATGCTTTTGTTTGTTCTATACAGGTCGAAAATTTTGATAAAACAAGTGAACTTATACTTAACAACGGAGGGCAGATCGCATTGGCAAAATTTGCCATTCCCGGTAAATGCTGGCAAGGTTATTTTTTAGATGCCGACAACAATACATTTGGCATTTTTGAAGTTAACGAGAAAGCGGGTTAATCAATAGAGCCTGCTTACTAAAAGAAATTTAAAAAGCCTGTAAGAGTAATATTCTTACAGGCTTTTTAATTGTACTAATGTCTTGAACTTTTGTTCTTCGTACTTTAGAACTATGACATTTTAAACCGATAAACATCTCCCACTTCTGAGCCTGCAGGCATTTCGAAAATTGGATTAATTTTTCCATCTTTTAATCCATATACCCAGCCGTGCAAATGAGGTCTTTGTTCATTGTTCCAGGCGCGCTGAACAATAGAAGTACGTGCTAAATGTTTTACCTGCTCAATTATATTTAACTCTACCAAACGATCTGATTTTGCTTCCTTGTTTTCTATCGCGTTTAACTCATCTTTGTATAGACTATATACGTCTTTAATGTTGCGAAGCCACATGTTTAAAACATGTTCATAGTCTTCATTACTTAAAGCCGCATTAATGCCACCGCAACCATAATGTCCGCACACAATTACATGCTTCACTTTTAGATGATTAACAGCATAATCAAGCACGCTTAAAAGGTTTACATCCGTAGGAATCACAAGGTTTGCTACATTGCGATGTACAAAGATTTCGCCCGGCTGCGTATTGGTAATTTCATTAGCCGGCACACGGCTGTCGCTGCAGCCGATCCATAAAAAATCAGGTTTTTGCAAGAGTGCTAACCGGTGGAAATATTCCGGATCGGTTTTTACTTTTTCGCTTGCCCAAACTTTATTTTCAACTAGTAATTTTTCGTACGATTTCATTTCGATTTTTTATAAAATTTATTTGTATCAGACGATTTATTATCCTAGCAATCATCTCGCCTTCACAACATTTAATAAGATAAAATTATAACTACATCTTTTTAGTACTTTCTACAAAGATGAATTGAAATTTTTCCTGACAGAAAAAATAAATTAAGGCTGAATCTCAACAGGAGTCATCTTTTGCGAAGCAACCATAAATATAGTAGAGAGGATATTGCAAACCTCTTTTTACAATCCGTTAGGCGGCGGAGTATGCACATCGCTGGCAAGGAAGGAAGGAAGCTCGGTGCTGAAATGAATATAGCTATTATTTGAAGCCGTCATAAAGGAGCAGGCAATAAAGCCGTAAGAAACAATAAAATCTTTCTTGAAGTCAGGCATGTCTTTGCTGTCTTTTATCGCACCATCACTATCATGCGGACACTCTTCAGTAAGTTGATTGCTGAACAGCAAACTGCCTAGCTGGCGAACCGGCAGCAACTGAAACGATAGTACAATGAAACAAAACAATGTAATAATTCTTCTGAGCCACATAACGGTTGCAATAATAAAACATGATATTTAATGGCAGGCATTGATAAATAATTTTTGCATGTTTTTTACATGTACTGATATATTGATGTGGGGTAGCGAAAACAAAGAAACAATCACGCATTTTAACTATTTTGCAAGCCTTAAACTTACTTATGCAAAAGATACTGGTAACCGGCGGTTGCGGATATATTGGCTCACATACCGTAGTAGATTTAATAGAAAATGGCTACGAGGTAATTTCTATAGACGATAACTCTCGTTCTACTACTTACCTGCTCGACGGCATAGAAAAAATAACCGGTAAAAAGCTGAAGAACTATAAAGTCGATCTCAAAAATTTCGACGAAACGCTGGCTGTTTTTCAAGAGAATGAAGACATCAGCGGCATCATTCATTTTGCGGCATACAAAGCCGTTGGCGAGTCGGTTGCCGAACCTATTCTATATTATGAGAATAACCTTTACTCACTTATCAACTTGCTGAAATGCGTGCAGGAATTCAATATTCCCAATTTTGTGTTCTCTTCTTCCTGTACGGTGTATGGCAATCCTGACAGCATCCCGGTTACCGAAAATTCCCCCACCAAAAAGGCAGAATCGCCTTACGGTGCTACCAAGCAAATGGCGGAAGATATCATCCAGGACTTTGTAAAAGTGATGCCCGATATCAGAGCTATTTTACTACGCTATTTCAATCCCGTTGGTGCGCATCCTTCTATTAAAATTGGTGAGTTGCCCCTGGGAAAACCGCAGAATTTGGTACCGGCCATTACCCAAACGGCTATTGGTAAATTGCCGCAGATGCAGGTGTGGGGCGATGATTATGATACCCGCGATGGTAGTTGCGTGCGAGATTATATCCATGTAAGCGACATTGCCCATGCGCATACACTTGCCTTCGAATATTTGAACAACCATAAAAATAAAACCAACTGCGACATCTTCAATTTAGGAAGTGGCAATGGTGTTACC
Organism: Ilyomonas sp.; assembly: GCA_964658445.1. Classification (GTDB taxonomy): domain Bacteria; phylum Bacteroidota; class Bacteroidia; order Chitinophagales; family Chitinophagaceae; genus Ilyomonas. The sequence continues at coordinate 1,971 of CAZZZH010000044.1, read as the reverse complement.
GTACTTGAAGCCATCCATGCATTTGAAGAAGTATCGGGTGTAAAATTGAATTACAAGATTGGTCCACGCCGTCCCGGCGATGTAGTCGCTATTTATGCCAATAATCAATTAGCTGTAGAAGGATTGGGCTGGCAAATTCAATATGATTTAAAAGACATGATGAGCACGGCATGGCAGTGGGAGGAAAAAGTAAAGGAAGATGAAGCCTTAATGAAGAGCCAGAACCCTGTGCTGAACTAAGTTAATAACGGGTGGGCTGATGATAATGCTCATTATTATCAGCCCACCCATTATTTATTAAAAATCCAGGCTGGCATTTAACCAGCTTTCATCAATCTTCAGTTTATATTTCTCGTAAAACTTTATTGCAGGTTCGTTCCAGTTCAGCACTTGCAGCATCATTCCGCTAAAGCCTTTTTCTTTGCCTTCTTCCAGAATCCGTTCAAATAGCAGTGTGCCAATGCCTTTGCCACGCGCTTCTTCGGTTACAATAAAATCTTCCAGATATAATCGTTGCCCCTTCCAGGTAGAAAAGCGAATGTAATACATCGCAAAGCCGAGAATCACACCCTCTTCTTCTGCTACAAATGCCCACCACACGGGCTTTTCGCCAAAACCGCTATCTGTAAAATGCTCCAGCGTTATGGTTACTTCTTCAGGTGCACGTTCAAATACCGCCAGCTCTTTCACCAAGCGAAGCATATCGCGGCAGTCTTCTTTTACAGCTCGTCGTATCGTTATGTTCATGGCGTAAAAATAGGTAGAAACAAAAAAGCCGGTTATACTAAACAACCAGCTTTTCTTCTTTTACTAAATCCTGCCTTAATTACTATTCCTTACTGTATCATTTTCGCTTTTCTTTTTGCTCGAATCGGCTGCTATTTCAGTTTGTGTATCAGAAGTAGCCGGTGTAGGAATACTAACATCGTTATCCGCTTTACCTAATGTGGTAGTAGGTCCGCCTTTCGCCGCCATGTCTCTCTGCTGATCTGAATTTTCTGTTGCGAATCCTAATGAATCTGTTTTTTCGTTTGGCATAACATAAATTTTATCGTTACTCAATAGAGTACAAAAAGTAAATACCGTGCCATGATGGTGAAACGAAATCGCCAGCAGAAATGCTTAACAATCCCGGTTTGGCAGATAAGTTTCCCACAGTCAGTTTACACTCCGCGGCAAACAAACAGAACGTTCCCGTGGGCAATTTGTGGCATCCCGCCGAGTAAAAGGTTTCTCCCGCAGACCGAAAGACCTCTCCCGCAGGTTGAAAGATGCATCCCGCGGATTGAAAGATATGTTCCGCGAGAAATCAGAACCATCCCGCGGGCAGTAAGACGCTTCCCGCAATTTGCAGAGCCATTCCGCAAAGCTGCAGACGTATCCCGCGATCTTACAGATGCATCCCGCAGATCATAAGACCTTCCCCGCAAAGAGTTTGTGCCATCCCGCAAACATGCTGACCTTTCCCGCAGGGAAACAATAGGTTCTACCGCTTTGCGGGAAGCAATGTGTAAGCGGCGGGCTAATAAAGATGAATTGTGAAAAATAAGAGAGGAAAAGGAGGTCAATGCTTTTTCCATTTCTGTCTTATCATTTTTCAGGCAAAAAAATACGTGTTTGACATCTGGTGTCTGATATTTCACTTCTTACCTTTCACTGCTCTCTTCCCTCAGCTCATGTCTCACCTCGCACCGCTCACTTCCCGCCCAACTATTATCTTTGCCGCCCTATGAGCAGTCAACAAGAAGGCAAACTACAGGCGATTATCGCCCACGCCAAAGAATACGGTTTCGTTTTTTCCAGCAGTGAAATTTATGATGGCTTGAGTGCCGTGTACGACTATGGCCCGTGGGGCAGCGAGCTGAAGAAAAACATCCGCGACCATTGGTGGAAAAGCATGACGCAACTGCATGAGAATATTGTAGGTGTTGATGCTGCTATTTTTATGCACCCGACCACGTGGAAAGCGAG
>CAZZZH010000043.1:0-21640 GCA_964658445.1 Ilyomonas sp. | reverse complement strand
CAGTGCCATTCCCATTGTTTCTGTCAGTCATGCAACAATTACATCTAACATCAACAACAATATTATTGATGCCATCACTAAAGTGCCAGGTATTACGGCTGTTACCACAGGTCCAAACATCTCCAAACCTTACATCCGTGGTTTAGGTTCCAACCGCATTCTTACATTATATGATGGTGTGCGGCAGGAAGGCCAGCAATGGGGCGATGAGCATGGTATTGAAGTAGACCAATACAGCATCGACAGGGTAGAAGTGGTGAAAGGCCCGGCCAGCCTGAGCTATGGCTCTGATGCTTTAGCCGGTGTCGTAAATTTAATACCTACGCAGCCTGCGCCAGAAGGTAAAATCATTGGTGATATTAGCTCGGAATACCACACCAACAATGGTCAGTTTGGCAACACGGTTATGCTCGGCGGCACCAAACATGGCTGGGAATGGATGGGCAGGTTGTCAGATAAAGAAGCGACCAATTATCAAAACAAAACCGATGGTCGTGTGTATGGTACGGCGTTTAAAGAGCGCGATGTAACGACCTATCTTGGAAAACACGGAAGCTGGGGTTACTCGCATCTTTCTTTTTCTATGTTTGACGACAAGCAAAAGATACCCGATGGCAGCCGCGATTCAGTATCGGGGCGGTTTACCAAACAAGTAACGGAAGCAGACAGCTTTCGACCAATAGTGGGCGATGGAGAATTGACTTCTTATGATATCACCGGCACTTATCAACATGTGCAGCATTATCGTGTTTACAGCAACAGCAGCTTCATTATTGGCGGTAGCCGCTTGGCGGTGAATCTGGCTTATCAAAACAGCCATCGCCGCGAGTTTTCGCATCCTGAACAGTTGGATATCCCAGGACTAGATTTGAACCTGCACACGTACAATTATGATGTAAAATATTATTTTCCCGAAAAGAATAACTGGAATGTTTCTGCCGGTGTAAATGGCATGTATCAACACAATGATGTGACCAAAGGAACTGACTTCATTATTCCTTCCTATCATCAGTTCGATATCGGTCCGTTTGTGTATGCAAAAAAGACAATTGGTAAGTGGGATATGGCAGGCGGCATCCGCTACGATACACGCTCGTTCAGCAATCAGGCTTTATATACTACAACTGATTCGATAACAGGTTTTGACGTCGCATATAAAGGTGCAGTTACCTCAGCCGATGTGCCGGCTTTTGCAGCCTATCATCATGTGTATTCCGGTGCTTCCGGAAGCCTTGGTTTTACCTACAATGCCAACGATAAGATTACGTTCAAAGCCAATGTAGCAAGGGGTTTCAGGGCGCCGAACATTTCAGAGATTTCTGCCAACGGCGTGCATCCCGGAACGAATATTTACCAGATTGGAAACACGGCATTCACACCCGAGTTTAGCTTGCAGGAAGACATCGGTTTTATTTATTCCTCGCGGGTGGTTGTTATCAACCTAAGCTTATTTAACAACAGTATCAACCATTATATTTTCAACCAAAAATTATCAACGGCAAGCGGCGCCGATTCGGTTATTGTAGCGGGCAATGAAACCTTCAAGTTTCAGCAGGGAAAAGCTCAGTTATACGGCGGAGAAATGAACGTTGATATTCACATTATCCCGCAACTACATTTTGAAAACAGCTTCTCGGCTGTGTATGGTGAAAACAAAACAACAGGTGATGTAAAGATTAATGACAGTGCTAAATATTTACCACTCGTTCCGCCGTTTCATGGCGTGTCGGAACTACGCTATGATTTTGCTTCCAAACAACATCATATCGTTAATGGTTTTGTGAAAGCCCAGTTGGTGTATTATGCAAAGCAAGACAGGGTTTACCTGACAGATAATACTGAAACCCCAACGGCAGGCTACACCTTGTTTAATGCCGGCGCAGGTTGTGGCTTTACAAATAAGAAGGGCAAAACGTTGTTCAATCTTTACCTGATGGGCGATAATCTTTTTGATGTTTCTTACTACGATCATTTAAGTCGGCTGAAGTATTTTACGTCGGCTTATAATCCTACATTAGGCATCCATAACATGGGTAGAAATGTAAGTTTTAAAATAGCTGTGCCGCTTAGTTTTACTGAGAAATAACATTCTTTTTTTCCAAAGGAAATAGCAGAACGCAGTTTTGTACAGTGGGTTATTGAGCTATAATAAGCCTCTGCTACTTCCTTTGGAAGAAAAATCCCTTGGTAAGGTTGTTGCTTTTTTATCTCAACATGAAGAAGCCTTATGACATTAACACGATGCTGCAAAGGATAGAAAAAGCAGTCGCTTCTTACCCGAAAGCGGCTATGTTTCAATTGTATGAAGAAGGCTACACATCGGTGTTTGAGCAACTTATTTCCTGCATCATTTCTATCCGCACCTTAGATGAAGTAACCATACCGGTTTCGCATCGGTTATTTGCTAAGGCAAGAACGGCAAAAGAAGTGGCTGCCTTAGAGAAAGAAGAACTGGCGCAACTCATTCACGGCACCACGTTCGCTTACCAGAAAGCAAATACCATTTTGAACATTGCGAAAGAAGCAGAGGAACAATATAACGGCGACTTGCCTGCCGATTATGAAGTGCTCACAAGCTTTTCTGGTGTTGGTCCTAAGTGTGCCAACCTCGCGCTGGGCGTGGCTTCTAAGTCTGCTGCCATCTCGGTAGACATTCATGTGCATCGTGTAGTGAACCGATGGGGATTGATACAAACCAACACGCCGGAGCAAACGATGCTGGCATTAGAAGAAAAAGTAGATCAGCCAAAATGGATTGATATAAACCGGCTGCTGATGCCGTTTGGAAAGCATATCTGCACCGGCAAAGCGCCGCATTGCTCTACTTGCGTAGTTGTGGATTATTGCAGGCAAATCGGTGTTACTTCTCACCGGTAAAAGCAGCTTAATTAACTGCCGAACAATTCTTCACGGCTCTTGGGTCGTCTGTTGATTTGCCAGGTAAAGCCCCGCAGTTTCAATTCTTCATGGTTTACCTGCTGCATAGGATAGAACGTACCTTTCAGGTTGTACAGGCGCGATACTTTTTCGGGCTTTTGGTCTTTAAAATAAGTGTCTATCACATCGCAGCTCGACTTATCGACACCAATAAATTTATTGTCGTCATCCTGCGTGTAATACACGGCTTCTGCATTGCCTTGCGTATGTATAAAATTGATGTGTCCGTCCTGGAAATATCCGTTGATGATTCGACCTTTAACCTGGTTGAAAAATGGCGTGCTGTCTACATCTGAAATAGCAAGTGCGTTCTCAATCACCTTCACCTGCTCGGGCTTTTTATTTTTGGTAAACAGGTAAATCGTATCGCCGGTTATCTGGCTGTTGTTTGCCCAAACAATTGGATTTTTCAATAGCCGGAATACAGAATCCATAGCCGAATAAAACAAGCTGTCGCCCGTTGCCTGCAACGAATCGGAGAAGATGCGAACATGATAATAAGCTTCTACATAACGATCTTTCGAGCTGTCGGTTTTGGCAATCTTAATACTGTCCAGTGGCGGCATTGAATCTCTTACGGAAGGCACGCTACGCAAGCCTTTCAGCGAGGAAAGCTTGGCAGTAAATAAAGTGTCGGCAGCTATAAAAAGCGAGTCGCCGTTTTGTTTAAACATCATGACCGGATGCTCGGTTGCCAGTGCTACATTCGTCTTTTTATTGCCTTTAATATTGTTGGCAAACAAAGCATACCCTTGCACGGTATCTTTATAAATGGCATTGCCTCTTGCTTCAAAATTTCCCGTCGAATCTTCGCTGGCTGTTTCATCAGCAATTAAAATAGAAGTACTGTCTTGTATCACCGGCCGCGAGCCAAAGTAAGCCTGCTTGGTAGCTAAATTATAATACCCGTTCGAAGTATGAATAACGCGGCTACCGCTTACAATTTTTGTTGGGACCGTAAACGTTGCAATATTGGTATATGTGTTATACAGTAACGTATCTGTGGTAACGTGATAATCCGGATTGACCAGCACAACATGTTTCTTAAAATTGGCATCGCGCGTTTGACCGTAATAATAACCTTCGTCGCTGGTTAAGGTAGTGGGTCCGTTTACCAACACGCCTCCATTTCTGTAAATGCCAATTTTGGTTTGCGTGTTGTAATCCAATTCGGGCGTTGTTAATACGCCTTTGCCATCGGTAAGGCGCACATTCTTTCGCAGGTAAGCAGTTTTTTCATTACCGATGTATCGCAGGTAATCTGCATAGGTATGCACACTATCAGCATTGTTGATATGCACGTGGCCAAAGGCTTCCAGCGTGTTGATACGCTCATTGAGTATAGCGCTGTCGCAATAAAAAGTAGTGGTTTGCTGCTTCACAATTACGTGCCCTGACAGCACTTTAAAGCTGGTGGTATCATTTACTTTTCTGAAGGTTAATGTATCGGCGCCTATTACATTAATCTGTTTGCTATTGGGGTCGGTGCTGCTTTGCGCCAGCGCAAACTGCTGCAGACAGCATATAAAAACCAGTAGAGAAAAAAGACGTTGATAAACATTTGCTTTACGCATCATCTGCTATGGTTGTGCAACAAGAATAGTATCCTTGGCAGCGATAAGCGTATCGGGTTTTGAAGTTTCAGACAACGGTTTGGTGATGTAGCCGCCTTTATCTTTTTTACCAAAAACTGAAATGCTTACATACCGCTTCGGATGTACACGAAGGTCATCTGTTAAGGTATGCAAACTCACAACCGTCTTGTTTAAGTTGTTGTAAATTTCCCTGTCGTACAGCAGCGCACCAATCGATCCATTGGTAGAATTGATGGCGTTCATAGCGCTGTCGAGTTTGGCGGTAGCGCTTTTCACCTGCTGCATTACAGCATCGATGTCTATTTTCGACAAGTGATTGGTTAAACTATCTACATGGTTCAAAGTGCTGGTAAGAGTTGCATTGTTCGCGCTCAGGTTACTTGTAAAGCTTTTCAGGTTATCGAAGGTGCCGGCTAAAGATCCGGTTTCCGAATTGAGCAACCTGTCTATGGAAGCCGCCGTGGTAACCAGGCTGGCCGTAGCGCTGCTCAGGTTGCCGATTACAGATTGCAGATTGCCTTTTGTTCTGGGGTCTAATATAGTGTTGAAGTTTTTCAACAGCGAATCGAGGCTGTGCATAGTAACTGTAAGCTGGTCAGCTACCGGAGCCAGTTTGGTGGTGATGGTACCCAGCACACCCGTATTGGTGCTTGTATGTATAGTATCGCCGCTTTTGTAATAGTTTTTGCTGTTGCCCAGATCTATTTCTATACTGGGAGAACCAAGCGGATTCGTATTAATGAAAGCGGGTGAATTATCAGGTATGTCATACGCTTCCTTCAGCTTGATGGTGACTATGATGTCCGTTACTGTTTTATTGCCCGATGCTACATCAGACACACTACCAATCTGGAAGCCATTTATATACACTGCGTTCGATACGGCAAGACCTTTAATATCACTATACCGCGCATAAAGATAATCGCCGCTTTTGAAGACGCTTTTTCCTTTCAAAAAATTAAAACCCAGTATCAGAAGCGCAACAGCAACTATTGTTAACGCTCCTATCTTGGTTTCATTGGATATTTTCATCAGATTAATTTTACTACTGGTCCTTGCTTAGGAATTAAACAACTGTATAATGTACAAAAATAGACCTTATCCGCATAGGTATAAAATGATAGCTGTAAAATATGACTGGTGGAGTAAATAGCTTTCTGCTACCTGCGTTCTTTTGTATATGCATTTAATGATTTACCCGTTATCGTCTGTCACTTTCATTATGCTTAACGTGGCGGCAACCACCGCATAGGCCGGAGCCAGCACCCAGCCTGCAATTGGAACGAGGTGCATCATGTAAAATACAATGCCGTTGCCGATGGCCAGCCCGCGGTGCTGCCCGATAAAATAAATACTTTGCTGCGCCGACATTTTGCGCCGCTCAAAGCTATAATCGAGCATGCTAAATCCATAATAATAACCTTCTACCAGCAGCGCGATCACCGGTGTTATCCAGCCAATGACGGGCACGAGGGAAAGCAACAGCAATGAAACAACATATACCGTTTGCCACAAAGTATTGCGAAGCGCAATGGAAATGCCACGCACAACATCGGTCCATAATTGTTTAGCTGTAAATGGATAATCGTGGTTGCGGATGATGGCTTCTGTTTTTTCACTTAAATAAGCAAACAAAGGTGAACCCACAATGAGCCAGATATATTTAAACAACGAAAAATAAAACAGCATCAGCACCAGCCACAGGATGAAAGTGGCGAACGCAAAAAAGAAATGCAGGAAGCCGTCGGGATGATTTTCTATCCAGCTACTGACATGTGTAAACGCAAATATCCACTGTATAAAATGACTGGCGCTTTCGCCAAACAAAATCATACTGACGGCAAACAGCAATGCATAAATGAATCCCGGAATAAGGATCCATTTCCAAAGCTTATGCTTGCGAATAAAGCGATGCGCTTCGAGATAAGATTGAATAGCAATGATGATTTCTTTCAGCAAAACACAACACGATTTGCGGCTAAGATAGCCGAATAAAAGAATTGGCTATAACCACTGATAAAACAAGCAACGGCGAATGAATGTGAAGATCCGTTTATATGGATCGGCGAAGACGGCGCTCTATCAATAAGTAGTGAAGCTCCTTGTGCGGTTAATCTTTAAATCGCGCAGCAGGCTTGATTTTGGATTGATGGTAATACTGAACGAGCGTGTAATGCCAACCGGCGTAAGATTAATAGACAACTGCCAGCAATGCATCTCGCGGGTAATGTACATGGTAAGCAAACCGATGTTTAAGGCACGTACATCAAAATAAGTGCTTCCGCCGATTTTCCATTTCGGTGTTAAACTAAAATCGCCGTTCACATTCAGGCTCGAAGCGATCTGGGTATAGTAGCCGCTGTAATCAATTTTTAACCGGCGCGAGAAGTTGGTAGTAAAGGAAAGATTCAAAGACCAGGGAATATTGAAGTCAACAAAATCGGCAGGGTTAGAGCGCACATAAGCCAGGGCTGCTGCCTGTTCTTCAGGCGTTAAGGTTTCATCCAGTTCATCTACACGCTGGTTATCGGTTTTGCCGTCTTTACTTTTGCTTTGTATGGAAGTTGAAACGGCAAACGAGGCATTGGTCAGCCTGCCGATATTTCCTTTTTTCCATAACAATTTATCGATGTCTTGACCAAACTTATTGGTTTCATATGGGTCAATGGTGGCACTGCCGGTAATGTTTACTTTCTGAAACAAGGTACTTCTGTACGATACGCTGATAGGCGACCATCTCATGCTGTCTGCAAGAAAGTTGTAGCTCGTTGTGAAGTCCAGACCATCTATCAGTTTCACTTTGCGTGTCGGGTTGTCGCCGGTTGTGTCTTTCTTGTTTCGCACTTTCATTTCTAACAAGTTTTCAAGACTGAAAGAAAGACCTCCAAATCTTCCCGGCGAGTAAGGGCTTAGTAAATTACCGCCCAGCAAAGCCACTTTCTGAGAGAGTGTATCAGGATTAATAGTAGTTACACCATTCGTAGTAACAGTATCAGCCACAGGAACGCGTATGGTCTGATAAAACTGGCTTACTAAATCCGGTTTATAATTAAAGCTGATGCTGGGTTTTATTTCATGGCGAATAGCTACAATATTTTTGGAATTAGGAAACTGAAGCGTTCCAAAAATACGCGTGCTTACCGCAGCTCCAAAGCTTACTTCGCGGGCCGCATAAAAGCCTTTGTGCTGCAGTGTATCTACTTTTTTATCTTTTGCGCTGTAGGCAATTTCACTCTTTTGCCCAAACCAGGTTTCGCTATAGCTTACAAACGGCGACACGATGAAAGGACCTAAGGCAGGCAGGGACAATGAAATGGGAATGCTATGGCGCGCGCCCCATTGAAACGTATCTAAAATGTGGTTGAAATTAAAAGCTGTATCATAAAAAGAAAGCGCGTCAAGCAACTGACCGTTGTAAGAAATACCCAGCTTCTCATACCACTTGGGTGTGCCGATGTGTTCTTTCTTTTCAAATGGGTAAATAGTATTTGCCGTAAAGCTTACTGTGGGTGCCTGTATGTTTTGAAGATGAAGATTATTGTTCTGATTGTGGTTCGCACTCACCGTCATGTTATACTTACCTTGGTCCCAGGTTTTAGAATAAGTAATGGATGAAGTCAGCAAGTTTTGATAATTGCGTATCGGGTTGTTGGGCACGTATTTATTAAACCTTGTGCTGCCTGCGTTTACGCTTGCCTGAAACGATGTTCCGGGATGCGCTTTGGTATCCTGCGAATGGCTCCAGCGAATGGAGAAGCTTTGTGTTTTGGTAAACTCATCCTGCGTAAAACCATACGATGAAGTGTTAAGAACTTTGCTATGCTGAATCTCAAGATTCAGCTCGCCTCTGTACTTATATCGTTTGTAATACTCGGGTGTTATGGTAGCCGTCCAGCCGCCATACGAATAGATATTGGCGCGCGTCGTTACATCCCAGTTGTCATTAATTACTTTGTAATAGCCGATGCCCTCCAAACCCAAACCGTAGCTGCTGTTGGTGGCAAACTGCACGGGCAGCAAACCCGAGTGGCGACCGCGGTTCAAAGGGAAAATACCAAATGGTAAATAGATAGGAATGGGAACACCTTCAAACTCAGGATGCACCGATCCGGAAACACCAAGTTTGTTATTGATCAGCTTCATTCGCCTGGCTATAAATGCAAAGTGCGGTGTATCTAAATTGCAGGTGGTAAAGCGGCTGCGATAAGCAAATGCCACGTCTTTATCTACCTTCTTCACACGCTGCGCATTAATGAAGATTTCGCCTTCGTTGTAATAGGTATTCTTCGATAAACCACGCTGTGTTTTCAGATTAAACAAAAGCGTGTCGCTTTTGGAAGTCTGGTCTCCCTGAACCATCGTAGGCAGGTCTAATGGGTTGTGGCTTGTATCTATACCACCAAAGGCTTTTATGAGTTGATTCGATTGGTCGTACTGGATAGTGTTAGCGGTAAGGTCAACGTCTTTGTTTTTTGCATTGGCTTTGCCATACAAATAAAACTTGCGCGATTCGATAAACAAAACACCCGAATCATCTGCCGAATATTCAATGGGCGCATCCAGAGAATCTTTGGAAACCAGCATCGAATCGATCTTCTGCTTCTTGGTAGAATCGGCATTAGCTGTATCCTTAAAAAATAAACTATCCGGCGCATTGATGACTGTGCTGCTCGGCTGCGTTGTATCATCTTTTGGTAAAGCGCCGGTATCGTTACGTAATTTTAATAAAGCAGAATCGTTTATAATGGTATCGCGGTTATCAGTCGAAGTATTGCTTTCTGTATGATAGCCGGTGGCATTGATGTGAGTGATAAAAAAAAGTAAAAGAAGCCATGCGCTTAGGGCAAGGATTGTTTTTCTGCTAATTTTACTACGTTTGCTCATACAGTTGAAAACAAAAATAACCGAAACAGTAAACAGATAACTTAACGATACGTGAATTATGCATAAATTATCCGGTAAGGTCTTTTTAATTCTCTTTTTGATTTTCCTGTTTTCTTCTTTTGATAAGCCCGATGCCTGGTTTGATGCTACGCAAAAGAATGTTTTAAAGACCATTATTATCGATCCCGGACATGGCTTGCCCGATCCCGGTGCCAAAGGTTTATACAGCACGGAGTCGGAGAATGCATTAGGCATTGCCTTGAAGTTGGGCGATCTGCTAAAGCAAAGTTTACCCAACACCAGAATCATATTTACCCGCACCGATCAATACTTGCCCGACCATTTAGGCAGCATTAACGAAGGGCTAAAAAGAAGAGCGCAGATTGCCAACGAAAACCATGGCGACCTGTTTATCAGCATTCACTTAAACTCAGGCCCGGAGCGCATTTCAAAAGAAGTGATCGGTCATAATACAGAAACCTACTACACCTATTCGGGAAAGGGAAAGAAAAAGAAAAAAACGGCGCACAAACGTTCGGTGCCTATCTATAAAATCAACCATCTGGGCTGCGATGCCGAAGGCACGGAAGTATACATTTGGGCGGTTGGCAAAGCCGACTCGAAAAAGCAGTTTGTAGCTTCGGGTGCTAGCGACGAAATGACGGACAGCAGCGGCGCCGATTCTTCCGACTTTCTATTTGATTCGCCGGAAGCGAAAATCAGGGCTTCTATTCTTACTAAGAAATACTTTAACAGCAGCCGCATGCTTGCCGAGTATGTGCAGGACGAGTTTCAAAAACAAGGTCGCATCAATCGGGGCGTGCTACAGCGCAACAACAAAGGCATTTGGGTGCTGCAGGCTACCGCCATGCCGAGCATCCTGGTAGAAACCGGCTTTATTTGCAATCACGAAGAAGAAGGCTACCTGCGTAACGATAAAGACCAGAGCGAAATAGCTTATGCTGTGATGCGTGGTGTATTGCGCTACAAAGAAAGCCTCGAAAACAGCGGCAATCCATCTGCTACGCCAGGTGGTTCTGCTTCCAATGATTCGTCAGGTAAGTAAGGCAAAGTTCACTTTCCTTTTACTGGTAAAATATTCGTCATTATAATGCGTTGTCGTGATGAAAAGACGGGCATGCTAATTCGGTAATACGATGATTGTTAACGCACCGGAAACTTATCCCTCGCTGTGCAAAAAATACCAAAACCTTTAGCTTTTTTCGAAGTAATTTGTGCGTTCATTTGACTAACGAAAAACACGTACATCATTACAGAATAAAATCCGTTTCACCATACGATTATGCAATTCTCACACCTACACGTACACACACAATATTCGCTGCTCGATGGCGCGGCAAACATCAATAGTCTTTACAAAAAAGCGCAGAAATACAATATGCCTGCGCTTGCCATTACCGACCACGGCAATATGTTTGGCGTGTTCGATTTTGTAAATCAAGCCTGGAAAAATACAAAGGTTGTCGGCAAGGACGCCAATGGAAAAGACATACTCGAACCCACCGTTAAACCCGTGGTTGGCTGCGAGTTTTATGTAGTAGAAAATATGGCGAAACGTGCGTTTACCAAAGAGCAGAAAGACGAGCGGTTTCACCAGGTATTGCTGGCGAAAAACAAAACCGGTTATCACAACTTAGTAAAGCTTACTTCTTATGGTTTCAGCGAGGGCATGTACAGCAAGTATCCGCGCATAGACAAGAAGCTGTTAGAAAAATATAAAGAAGGTTTAATCGCCACTACCTGCTGTATTGGTGCGTATGTGCCGCAGGCTATTTTGCATAAAAGCGAAGAAGAAGCCGAGAAAGAATTTAAGTGGTGGCTGGATATGTTTGGCGAAGATTATTACATCGAGCTGCAGCGCCATAAAATTGCGGAGCAGGAAAAGATAAATGCAATGCTGATGAAGTGGGCAAAGAAACACAACGTGCCCATGATTGCCACCAACGATAGCCATTACACCGACCAGGAAGACTATAATGCGCACGATATCCTGCTTTGCATTAACACCGGCGAAAAGCAATCTACGCCTGGCTTAGACGACTTTGTAAACGATGATTCAGCCATTAAAAACAGGCGCTTCAAGTTTCCAAACAACGAGTTTTATTTCAAGTCAACAGACGAGATGTCGAAACTATTTATCGATGTGCCGGAAAGCATTGACAACACCCAGGCCATTGTCGATAAGATTGAAGTATTAAACCTGAAAAAAGATATTCTGCTTCCTGCCTTTCCCATACCTAAAGAGTTTCAGGTATCAGAAGATAATAACCTGAACCAGTGGACGTACCTGCATCACCTTACCTACGAAGGCGCTAAGCAGCGCTACAGCGAGATCACCGAGCCGTTGCGCGAGCGTCTCGACTTTGAATTGTTCACCATTAAAACAATGGGTTTCGCGGGCTACTTTTTAATCGTTAGCGACTTTATCAAAGCCGGGCGCGAGCGAGGTGTTTTCATCGGCCCGGGGCGTGGCTCGGCAGCCGGTAGCGTGGTAGCGTATTGCATCGGCATTACCAATATTGACCCCATTAAATACGACCTGCTGTTTGAACGCTTTCTGAACCCCGATCGTAAATCAATGCCGGATATCGATACCGATTTTGATGATGAAGGCCGGCAGAAAGTGATCGATTATGTAGTAGAAAAATATGGCAAAAATCAGGTAGCGCAGATTGTTACCTACGGCACCATGGCAGCGCGCAGCAGCATTAAAGATGTAGCGCGTGTAATGGACCTGCCCTTGTTTGAAGCCAACAGCTTAGTCAAGCTGGTGCCAGAAAAAGTAGGCACTACCTTGGGCCGCTGCCTTTCTGCGCCGCTCACGGCAAAAGATGGCGAAAACTCGCTGGAAGAAAAAGAGCAGTACGGCGGCGAAGACCTCGAAAACATCAGGCGGCTGCGCGAAATTTATGCCGGCACCGACATCAAATCGCAGGTGCTGAAAGAAGCCGAGCGGCTGGAAGGTTCGGTGCGCAATACCGGCGTTCATGCGGCGGGCATTATCATTGCGCCAAAAGACCTTACCGACCTGCTGCCGGTTGCCATGTCCAAAGAATCTGATTTGTGGATCACGCAGATCGGTGGCTCTTCTATTGAAGAGGCAGGCGTTATCAAGATGGACTTCCTCGGTTTGAAGACCTTGTCTATCTTAAAAACCGCGCTGGAGCTGATTAAACAAAACCACAACATCGAGATTGATTTAGATACCCTGCCGCTGGATGATGAGAAAACTTACAAGCTTTATCAGAACGGCGAAACCAACGGTACATTTCAGTTTGAAAGTGCGCCGATGCAAAAATATCTGCGTGAGCTGAAGCCCGATGCCTTTGCCGATCTCATTGCCATGAACGCCTTATATCGCCCGGGCCCAATGGCTTATATTCCGCAGTATGTGGCGCGTAAACATGGACGGGAAGAGATTAGTTATGACCTTCCCGAGATGCGCGAATACCTTGAAGAAACTTACGGCATTACCGTATACCAGGAGCAGGTGATGCTGCTTTCGCAAAAGATTGGCGGCTTTAGTAAAGGCGATGCCGATGTGCTGCGCAAAGCCATGGGGAAAAAGCAGAAATCGGTGCTGGACAAAATGAAGGCGCAGTTTATAAAAGGCGCTACGGAGAAGGGACACAAGAAAGACATCCTTGAAAAGATATGGACTGACTGGGAAGCTTTTGCGCAATATGCCTTCAACAAATCTCACTCTACTTGCTATGCTTACGTGGCTTACCAGACGGCTTACCTAAAAGCGCACTATCCTAGCGAATACATGGCGGCGGTGCTGAACCATGCGGGAAGCATTGAAAAGATGACCTTCTTTATGGAAGAATGCAAGCGCATGAACCATCGCGTGCTGGGTCCGGATATCAACGAATCGCTCAGCGGTTTTGCGGTGAATAAAGATGGAGAAATCCGCTTTGGGCTGGGCGGCTTAAAAGGCGTTGGCGAAGCGGCGGTGCAAAGCATCATAGAAGAGCGCGAAGCTAACGGCAGGTTCAAAGATGTGTGGGATTTTATCCGCCGCATCAACCAGCGCACCGTTAACAAAAAATCGCTGGAAAGCCTGGTGTATTCTGGCGCTTTCGATTCCTTCAAAGAGTTTCATCGCGGGCAGTATTTCTTTACGCCGCCCGGCGAAACCGGCTCTATGCTGGAGCGCATCATCCGCTACGGAAATATATACCAGACCAACAAAACGCAGAGCAGCAACAGCCTTTTTGGTGAAAACATAATGCCCGAAATAGCCACGCCTAAAATATTGCCCGCGCCGGAGTGGACGCTAACGGAACTGCTAGACCACGAGAAGGAAGTAACGGGCATGTTTATGAGCGGCCACCCGCTGAACCACTTCCGCTTCGAGCTGAAGTATTACGGCATTATCCCGCTGAACGAGTTTACTGAAATCAATGATTCGCCGGGCGCAATGGCTGCCAACCTCAATAAGACCTTCCGCATTGCGGGGCTGGTTACGGCGGCAGGCCACCGCATATCGAAAACGGGCAAAAACTTTGGCTCGCTTACCATTGAAGACTTTACTTCCAAAACTGAAATCATGCTGTGGGGCGACCAGTACATGCGCTTCAAGCATTATCTGGAGGTGGGCAAGAACATACTGATTACGGGCTTTTTTAAAACGCGCTACAATGCCGACCAATATGAGTTTAGTGTGAACTCCATCTGCTTGCTGGAAACCGCGAAACAAACGCTTACCAAGCAACTCGACATCAGCCTACACCCTGCAAGCCTGACGACCGATTTTGTAAATTTTGTAGAGAACAATGTAAAGAGCAACCCCGGCAAAAGCAGCATCCGCTTTAATATTTACGAACCTTTGCACAACCTGAAAATAACCATGCACACTATGGACAGAGGCTTTACCATGAACGAAGAAATGGCTGAGTTTCTATTGGGCAACCCGGATGTAGATATTAACGTAGAGATCATGAACGGGTAGACATTTATCATGCTAACAAGCAATAAAATGTTTTGCATAAATAAAGCGGCTGAAAGGAGTTCAGCCGCTTTTTTCTTTTTATCCTTTATATCTATAAACAGCTTGGCATTGCCGGTAAATGATGATAGTGTGATAAAAAAGCAGTCTGCACCTTCTCCAGGCAGCTTTTTCGGTAAGCGCAATTCCTGTTGCAGACGCTCATTTTTTTATGGCAGTAATGATAAATGGGTAAAATTAGATTTTGCCAGCCGCAGGCCCTATGCGGACAAGCACCCGCTGGCGGCGCCCGACACGGCCGAAGTGCGCCAGTATATGGCTATTGGTGTGCTGAAAGATGAGGAAATTGGTTTGATGAGCGATATCATTGAAGTGGTGTACGGAGGTTAACTGTTTTGGGACTATCATAATAAAACCCGGTGGAATTCTTTCCAACCGGGTTTTTATTTTAGTAAACTACCTGTAATGATTGATTGCAAACCATGCAGAAAAATGATTTACTGCTTTACAAGGATCGTTTTGTACACCACCATATTTGCCTGCAGTACCTGTACAATATAAGCACCCGCCGGCAAGGTTTTTCCAACTATAACGGAGGATGCCGATGTGGTTTCCGAGAGCCATATTTTTCCCGATGCATCCATCAGCCTTACCACGCTGACAGTGGCAGATTTCGTTTGCGGTAATTGTATCGTAACCTGGCTGGTAAAGGGATTGGGATAAGCTTTTGCAGTAACAGACGACAATGCACTAAGAGCCGGTGCACTTATTTTATCTTCCTCTCCGGCAATTAGAGTAGGGGGATACGCAACCCTAACCGGAAGAGATACGCCGGTACCGCAACTATCAATAATCGTAGCCGAGTAAATTCCGCCCTTGAAGGCAACGATGGACGGGCTTGTGGCGCGGGCTACCGCTACCCCATTGTAGTACCATTGAAAAGTAAAGGCGCTGCCCGTGGGCGATACGGTAAGCTTTGTATAGGTTTTACCGCCTACGGTAGTGTTGGCGGTCGTTACCACCGGCACGGCAGCCAAGGTAGAAAAGCCGCCATAGCGATTAAATACTTCGGGTGCACCATCGCCATTAAGGTCGGTGAACTGGTGCGGAACATCATTCAAAAAATGAGGACCATGGGCATCGTCTATCACATAAGAAGGGTTGCTCTTCGGGCCGATATTTTTATAGTAATGAAAGCCGTAAAAAAAGTCCATATTGAAGTAGTCGAGCAAACCATCGCCGTTCCAGTCGTAGTAAGCACGATCGCCCTGGTTGGCATCGCGCGATGAGCTTACTTCTACAAAGGCAGGCTGGGTCTTTGTGCCTTTATTAATGAGCAACTTAGTACTGTAGTCGTTATAAACATAACAGTCCAGGTCGCCATCACCATCAATATCGGCAAACGTAAAATTGATGCTGTAAAAACCATAGCCATAGTTGCCGCCCAGCGGGTTCTTGGCTTCGTTCTCCACAAACACCGGGTGAGTAGCTGTGCCCGTGTTTTCAAAATATTTAATATGCACACCGCCATTGCCAGTATAGGCCTGCGCTATAAAACAATCGTAGTCGCCATCGCCATCGATGTCTACAAAAGCGGTATTAGTGCTGGCAAAGTTGAGGTCGCCGCCGCTAAAGCCAGAAGCGTCCGGCTCGTATTTATACAAAGGAAGCTGGGCGGTACCGATATTTTTATAGAAAAAAGGCGTGGCGTAGGAATAAAAATAATCGAGCACATAACAATCGTAGTCGCCATCGCCATCGATGTCTACAAAGTAAGGCTCGCGGCTTTTGGGCAGACCTTTTATATGGATAGGATTAGCAGCATCTGCATTGTAAAACGTATCGCATTGCGCAGAAGCCGTAACGCTCAGGGCAATAGCAATACCCGCTACAGCGCTTGCTTTCAGCATAGGCGCCGTAGCATGGGAAAGAAGATTTTTGCAGTAGGACGCAAGCTTTTTACCCGTGTGCTTTTTGCCACTGCGGCACAGCTTTTTTACCGTTTTGCAATTGCGGTAAAAGCGACCCACAGCGATGGAACAATACGTAAAATTTGTTTTTAACATAGACCGTTGGTTTATAAATGTGAGAGAAATGTATGAGGAAATGGCAACGTAAATATAAATGCAAAAAAGGTTTTGATTAACCAGCTTTACTTCTTTTTTTTATAAAACGGTTTGCTGAAGAGACAAGCCTAAGCAGCGCTTTCTATTCATCTTCTTGGCTTGCCTTTCGATATTACTTTTGCAACGATTATGCTTACTAATGAAGTTATTGATTTAGCCCGCCTTGTCTGGAATTATCATCATGTCAATCATACCATTGTTCCTTCCGATGCCATCTTTGCCTTGGGCAGCCACGATACGCGGGTAGCGGAAAGAGCTGCGCAACTGTACCTGGATGGCTATGCGCCGCTGCTCATTTTTGCCGGTGGTTTGGGCAGGCTTACAGAAGGTATGTGGACGGAATCGGAAGCCAATTTGTTTGCGCGCATTGCGAGGGAAAAAGGCGTTCCGGCAAATGCCATTGTTATCGAAAACCAATCGACCAACACCGGCGAGAACATACAGTTCGTAAAGCAAATCTTAGAAGAGAAAGGGCTGCAGCCACAAACGTTTATCCTTGTACAAAAGCCTTACATGGAGAGAAGAGCTTTTGCCACGTTTGCGAAAAACTGGCCGGAGAAAATTTTTGTCGTTACCTCGCCCCAGCTTTCGTTCGAAGACTATCCTACAGCGGAAATTTCAATCGAGCAAGTGATACAGATAATGGTGGGCGATCTGCAGCGCATTAAACTTTATCCTGCCAAAGGCTTCCAGATTTACCAGGAAATACCTGGTGAAGTTTGGGCGGCGTACGAGCGACTGGTGGAGCTGGGTTTTGATAAACAACTGGTGAAAGAGTTTGATTGAAATATAGAAAATAGTAAGTACGTTATGATGAACAGGATAAACATTTCTATGTAGCCGGGCTGCTTCAAAATTGGAATATTCCTCCTGCCCATCGATATGACGGCACTTATTTTTGATTCCATAGAAATGATTTATACAAACAGATACTAATGTAAAGCTTTGCCGATGCAATCGTCTTATTCTGTTCTTATTTGCGGAGCCGGCCCCACCGGTCTCATGATGGCAGCGCAGTTACTGCGATTTGGCGTTCCTTTTCTTATTGTTGATAAGAAATCGAAACCTACCACAGAATCGAGAGCCGTTGTGGTGCAGGCGCGGAGTTTAGAGATTTATGAGCAATTGGGATTGATTGATAGGGTTCTTTCAGAAGGCAAACGCGCCACAGGCTTTTGTTTCTGGCGGAAGGGAAAGAAGATAGCCGATATTGCCCTGAAAGGGTTTGGAGATGATATTACGCCATACAATTTTGTTTTTCTATACGAACAAAGTAAAAATGAAATGCTTTTGTACGACCATCTTCAGAAAGGTGGCGCAGAAGTAGAATGGAACACGGAGTTACTTTCTTACCGGCAATATGAAGGCGGCAACTACAAGGTAACGCTGCAAAAAGACGGAAGTGAGATAACGGTAACCACGCCGTACCTGATTGCCTGCGACGGCGCGAAAAGCAAGGTGAGAGAAGACGCAAATATGGACTTTAGCGGTGGCACGTATCAACAGGTATTTTACGTAGCCGATACACACGTAGCGGCGCCGGTTTGCGATGATAAGATGAACTTCTTTACCACGAAAAATTCTTTCCATATTCTATTCCCGATGGCGGGAACGAAGCGGTTCAGAGCAATTGGTATTTTGCCGCCGCAGTTTTATCACCAGAACCAGATCAGCTTTACCGAAGTGAGCCAGCAGGTAAATAAAGAGGCGGCTATTGATCTTGGTTTTTACGACACGCAATGGTATTCAACTTACCGGCTACATCATAAGAAAGTAAAGTCATTCAACAGAGGTAATATTTTCTTTTGCGGTGATGCGGCGCATGTGCATAGCCCGGCTGGTGGACAAGGTATGAATACGGGTTTGCAGGATGCCTACAACTTAGCATGGAAGCTGGCATTGGTTGTACATCATATAGCTGACAATAATCTGCTTTCTACGTATCATGAAGAACGAAATCTGGTAGCAGAGCGCCTGCTGCGCACGACCGACCGCATGTTTAGCGCGATGTCGAAGAATACACTTATCAACAAACTATTTCGTTTGTATCTCTTTCCCGCCGTTGCACCATTCCTGATGAAAATAAAACGTGTGAGGAGAAGACTTTTTCGGCTGGTGTCGCAGACGGAAATTGCTTATACCGATTCTTCTTTATCTTATGGAAAAATCGGGGCCGTAAAGGCAGGAATGCGCTTGCCTTATGTGATGGTTTCTGCCAACAATAAGTGGCAATCTATTTATGAATTTGTATGTTCAGCTGCTGCGGAAGCTCCTTTTTTATTACTGGCTTACAACGTCGATGTTCAAGGTTTTAGCAACTCCAATCTTATTTATCTTATAAGCCTAGAAAGTAACGAATACAACCAAAAAGCATTTGCAGGCAAAGGATTTTCTACTTCGTTTGTGTTGCTGTTGAGGCCGGATAATTACATTGCTTACGTCGCTAATACTTTTCAGCAGGAAATCTTCCTTAGCTGGTTTCGCAGTGCTTACGGTCTTTTGTAAAATATTATTTTGCTGATGAAGAATTGAATTTGTAAAAACGATTTATACTTCTGCCATTATCTTTTCTTCTATGCGTTTTATCTTATCAGGATTTTTGGAAACGAATGTAGCAATCATGCTTTTGATCACTTCATTTTCGGCGTACGGCGTAATCTTTTCTTTTAGCTCGCTGATGGAGAAAACAGGCTCCTCATCCAGCACACCCATACCATAGAACTTACCGTTTTCAACCAGTACCACGCTGGTCTTATTGCCACGCAGCGGCTCGGCGATAAAGAAAGTTTCCTTCTGTTCGTGTATCCATTGCAGGGCATTGTTCACCCTGCTATTATAGTCTTCGGGCGCTTCTTCAACGCGGGCGGCAGTGGTATCTAAAAAGCAAAGACCGGCATCTAAACGAAAATCTTTTACCAGCTTCCAAAGAATGCGGTAGCCTTCGGTTTTAGTGCTAAACGTGATGATTGGGTGAAGGTATTTGCGCTTGCGGTCCATCGCCAGTCTTTTATAGCCGCGATTGTCTTCAAAAAGATAAATACCGTATTGCCATTCCAGCTTTTTTTGGCTATAGTTAAACTGTGGCCACAGTCTTTTTATCTCGATGCTTTCAAACAGGTACGCCATAAACTCAGTAGGCAATTCTTTGAACGAAATAGCGTGGATCAGCTTTATAAAATGTTGCCGCTTGCTGCCTGTATCGAAGCCAGTAAAATGGCTTACCACGCGCTGCTTGATGCTTTTGGCTTTACCTACATAAATCACCTTGCCTTTATCGTCGTGGAAGTAGTAAACACCGGGCACATAGGGCAGGTTAGCTACATGCTCTTTGGGCAAATTAGCCGGCAGAATCTGCTCACGGTTGTCTTTCTTCAGGTATTCTTTAATGAGCTTGGTGCCGCTGGCGCGGATGATCATGTCGAACAAAATAGCAGTAGCTTCCGCATCGCCGGTAGCGCGGTGGCGCTCGCCATTCATAATGTTCAATTGCTGGCAAAGCGCATCGAGACCATACTTGCGGAAGCCGGGAAATGCAGTGCGGCTAAGCCGTACCGTACACAGCTTACGCGCATTGAACTCGAAGCCCGCTTCTTTTAAATGATACTTGACAAAAGAATAATCGAAGTTGACATTGTGGGCAATAAAGATGCGACCTTCGAGATGGCTGTACACCGCTTCGGCAATGTCGGTAAAGGGAGGCGCTTCCCTTACCATCTCGTTTGAAATGCCGGTAAGCGCAGCTACAAAGCGGGGAATAGGGTAGCCGGGGTTTACGAGCGATGAATACCTGCCTTCTATCTCTTTGCCATTGTGAAGCACGATAGCAATCTCTGTTATCCCGTTATTGTGCGCATGGCTCCCCGTCGTTTCAATATCTACAATTGCGTACATATCCTTCGCTTCTTCGTAAAAATAGAGTAAAAATGTAAAAGTAAAAATTCAGGAAGCGTACTCTTCTTTTGTGTAAAAAAAGATTTTGATTCGAATGTTAAAAAAAGCGCTGATAAAAAAGAAAGCAGCTAACCGGGCAGCAAGGCGGAATGGATTTTTGGCTGGCGACTGCCCTGCATCGGCGGCTTTCCAATTAGCATTTGCGTTGTATCACTCGCCATCATTTTCTTCCGGAACGTCATTATTTTTGGGATATCATTTTATTGCCTTTTTAGCATTTCACGCCCGCCAATGATAGAATTGTATTTCCATATTGTATGGCTGCTAAGCAACGCCAACCTCCTGGCTACCTTCGATGCCAATGCACGGATACAATATGGCGGTCTGCTGATTATTCTGCTGGCAGTCTATGCGCAAACCGGGTTGTTCTTCTGCTTCTTTTTACCCAGCGGCGTCTTCCTGTTTACGGGCGGCGTACTGGTAGCTACAGAGCAATTGGAACATAGCTTGTTTACGCTTTGCGCCGCCACGGTAGCAGCGGCGGTAGCCGGCTGCCTCACTGGCTATTGGTTTGGCAGAACCACTGGTCCATTGCTTTACAAAAGAAAAGATTCACGGTTCTTTCGGCAGCAGCATTTAGCAGCAGCGGAAACATTTTATAACAAATACGGACGGTTTGCCTTAACCGCCGGTTTGTTATTTCCCATTATCCGCACGTTTGCACCTATTGTTGCGGGTATGGTAAAGATGAAGTTGAGCCGGTTCGTGGTTTTGGTAACAATCGGCTCGCTGCTCTGGACGCCGGTGCTGGTGCTGGCTGGCTACTTAGTAGGCATTATTCCGGTTTTTAAAACGTACCTGCCGTATATAATGATGGGATTTATTTTGGTAGTAACCATACCCATCCTTATTCGCATTGCCCGGGAAATAAAAAAGGCAGAAAAAGACAGCCGCGTCACCACAAGGAAATAAACACACCGTCGTTCTGATAATTTTTATAAACCCAGCTCGATAGCCGGATCCCAAAACTTCTGATCAAAATCTTTTACAGTATCATCTGTCACCACAATACCTTCTTTTTCCAGCAGTTCCTGCATCAGCGATGGCGGGTTAAAATGTGCTTTGCCGCTCAGCATTCCCAAGCGATTTATCACGCGATGCGCAGGTACGGGCGGATCAATATTTTGCACGGCATTCATTGCCCAGCCTACCATGCGGGCGCTTAGTTTTGTTCC
>CAZZZH010000042.1:12498-21657 GCA_964658445.1 Ilyomonas sp. | reverse complement strand
CAGTTGCGTTGCATTCAAAGCGCCCGCCTGGTCTACGTTTGACTGACCTGCAATCACCTGCGTGGCAATGTTCAACAGATTGTTGTAATCGCCTGTCTCCTGTGTAAGACCAGCCGAAGTAGTAAGCGATAAATGATTGGATGGCGTATACGTATTTACCAACGATAAGATGTAATTGGTGTTTAGGTTTTTTGTAAATCCTTGTATCGACGTTCCTTTGTTTACTGCCTGCCATTGCAGTGTGCCGGGAAACAGAGCAGTGGTTTGCAGGTTGTAAAAATCAAAGCCGCCACGTGCTATGAATCTTGTTGTACTGGCATTGCTTTTTTGTAAGGTCGCATCGAAGTTTAAACCTGTGATAAAGCGGTTAACAGCTTCATTGTTTTTCATCAAAGCAATGGTCTGCAAAGGGTTTGATGCCGCAAAAGGGTTACTTGGAAAATTACCGTTTGCATCGGCATGAAGCTGGGCAAAAGAAGGAGTTGATGAAAGCGCGATACCTGTGGTAACACCTGCATTGTCATTACCAAACAAACCTCTGTCAGCAGATGAGTTGATATAGTTGGTACTGATACCAATCTTTATGGCGTCCGTAATGCGATGGTCAACATTCAAACGCAAACTTGTATTGCGATAACCTGTGTTCTTTACAATTCCATCTTCATCTTTTTGCGCAGCAGAAAAATAAAAACTTGTTTTTTCGTTGCCGCCATTCATGCTCAACACAGTGTTTCTCGCAAAGCCCGTATTGCCATAAATTTCTTTTTCATAATCATAAATATGACCTGCAGATTGTGCATCTAAGAACTGCTGGCGCAAGGCAGCGCCGGTAGCACTATCACTGGATAAACTCGCGGCACGGTCAGCGGTAAACTGGCGCACACCCAATAATTTACGGGCAGTAATCAAACCTAAATCCTGTGATATTGTAATAGAAGTTTTTCCACCTTTACCTCTTTTGGTAGTAATGATAATAACACCAGCCGCTGCTTTAGAACCGTATATTGCCGCAGCTGAAGCACCTTTTAAAATTTCGATGTTTTCAATGTCTTCAGGTCGAATATCTGCAATGCGATTAGAAGGATTATCCTGTATCGAGGTGGGTGAGCCGCCGCTTTGCGCAGAAGTTACCGTATTTAAACCCGCTGAGGTTGTAGTGTTATCTACAAAAACACCATCTATCACATACAAAGGCTGCGTGGTTCCGTACACCGATGTAACACCACGAAGTTTTACTGAAATTCCCCCGCCGGGTGCGCCGGTATTGGAATTGATAAGCGCACCCGGTATTTTGCCTTCTAAGGCAGCATCCAATGTTTGCGCGGGCGCAGTGCCATTCAATTCTTTCGAAGAAATAGTAGCAACTGCATTCGCAAGATTTCTTCTCTTTACCGTAGTAGCTAGACCTGTTACTACGACTTCATCCAATTTAGCAACATCTTCCTCTAAAACAATTGTTGCGTTTACAATCGCATCGACTCGGATTGTTTTGGTTTTAAAACCGGCTCCGCTTACTGTTAGTTCGGCATCAGGCGCGATTGTTATAGTAAATTTTCCCTGAGCATCGGCTGCCAGTGTTTGCCCTGTTCTTCCGGTAGAAACAGTGGCTCCCGGCACAGGCTGACCATTCGTTTCTGTAACCTGTACGGTGATGGTTTTGTTTTGTGAAAATGAGAGAACAGGCAAGAGTAAAACACATAGAAAGCCTGTTAGAATAAGCAATAGTTTTTTCATTGTTTGACGTTAGTTAATAGATACTAAGATGGTTGTAGAAAGTGGTTGGTATTTGTATAGACTAAGCGGGTTGTGGTGTTGAAAAAATATGATTGCCATAACCTCGTTGGGCTACTTGTTTTCCCCTGGCAGCATACGAAGAAAGATCGGTTGGCGTGTTGGAAGCTAAGCCATCTACATACCGGTTGAACATACAAAATGCTGCTGCTATCAATACCGTGTCATGTATGTCTTTATCAGTCGCACCAAGGTTTTTAGCGGTTTCAATTTGCTCCGGTGTTACATATTTGCCACCTTTCTGAACGCTGCCTGCAATGGTTAGCAAAGCTTTTAGTTTGTCTGAAATATTGGCGTGCTGATAATCTTTTTTTACCTGTTCTACCAGTTCATTATTTCCATCCAGATAACAAATGGCTATGGCACCATGCGACTGCTGGCAATAGAAGCAATCGTTGAGATAAGATACGTGTGTGGCAATCAATTCCCGGTCAGCCATACTTAGTCCTTCGCTGCTGCGTAATAGCAGGTTGGCAAGCACGCCCATCGGCGCTGCTGTCTCGGGACTGAACGCCATCAAAGACCGAATTCCGGGTAAGTTTTCATCAACATTAATATAAGGCATGTTTTATTTTTTTATAGTGTATAAATCTTTTTAGAAAGCTTCGCTTCTGCCAGCTCCGTTCCTTCAATGCGTGACTTTATTTTGGCAAAAGCAGTATCTCTTGAAGTGGACAGATCATCGGCAAAAGGTGAGAACCCGCAGTCATCTGTTGTGCCGAGTTGATTAGTTGAAATCACTTCAGCAGCTTCCAATATAGTATCCTGTATTTCTTCAGGAATTTCAACACGCGGATTCAAAACATCAATAACACCAAGAAACACAATTTGCTCAGGACGGAGGTTTTCTTTGATGGATTGGAGTACTTCGTGTTTGTTCTTTTCACCGGCATATTCCAAATAAAAATTGCCGGCATTCAATTCAAATAATAAGGGAAGCAAGTCAGCATAAGGAATGTCTGCGCTATGCGTTGAATCATGATCGCCACCAGGACAAGAATGCACACCAATACGTTTTCTTTCTTCTTCTGTGAAGCGGGAAAGCACTTGGTTGTTGAGGTCAATAAACGATTTCAATAAACCTTTTGAAGGATCAAGTTTCAATGCTAAGCGACCTTCTGTAAAATCAATCTGCACATTGTATGCGCCACTGTTTAAACATCTTCTGATATCGGCTTCTGCTTCATTCAAAAGGTCATTTATAAACTGTTCATGTGAATAATTTTCAATCCCTTCCTGAGGATATAAAAGGCTGATGGCTGAAACCGCAATCACGGCTTGTTTTACAGGCAACGTTGTAAATTGTTTCGCCTTGGTAAGATAAGAATCGGCATAAGTGGAATAGTGAAAAGGACCTGATGTTATCTTCGGTAATTGCCTCGTGTGCCCGTCTGCAAAAGGAATGACAACACCATCTGGCGCCAAATCTTTTATAACGCTGATTGGATAAGTAGCAAAGCTTGGCTTTGTTTGTTCGCCATCAGTTATCACAGGCGAACCTGTTTCTTCAAATCGTTTGATGGTATCGCTAAGCGCATCATCAAACAACTCAGCTAGTTCGGCTTCTTTTATTTGTTGTTGCGCAAAAGCATGCAGTGCATCTACCAAATATTTGGGTCGCGGTATACTGCCAATCGGCTCTGTTCTTATTTCCATGAAGTAATGTTTTAGTGTGTTTGACTGAAGTTTTTTACTTACTAAAATTCAGATTCGCATAACCATCTTTCGCACGCATTGGCGCGCGATCTACATACACTTGCCGGTCTTGCGGCGCCCATGTATTCAATCCATCCACATAGCGATTGAACATGCAAAACGCAGCTGCAATTAGTACTGTGTCATGTATTTCTTTATCGGTTGCGCCTACATTCTTTGCCTGTTCTATTTGTTCCGGCGTAACGAACTTTCCGCCTTTCTGAACACTTCCGGCAATGCTTAGTAAAGCTTTGAGTTTGTCGGAGATGGGCATGTTCTGATAATCCTTTTTGATACCATCAATAAAAGGCATATCACATTCAAAATAGTATTGGGCTAATGCGCCATGCACGTTTTGGCAATAAAAACAATCGTTTTGAGACGACACATAAGCGGCGATCATTTCGCGCTCACCGCGCGATAACGTGTTGTTTTCATCGTGCAATAGAACCTCAGCCAGTTCATTCAATGCATTGCCTGTTTCGGGGCTATAAGCCATTGGTCCGCGGATGCCGGGGAAGTCATTTTCTAAGTTTATAAATGCCATGAGTCGTTGTAAGTTTTTACGTTGTAAGTAGTAAGTTTTACGTTTGATTTTACTTTGGGGCGACATATCCTTTTTCTGCCATTCTTTTACCCATCGCATCGTACTCCGCAGGGTCGGTTGGCGTGAAAGACGCAAGACCATCTACATACCGGTTGTACATGCTGAAAGCAGCCGCGATTAGAACCGTATCATGAATTTCCCTGTCGTTAGCGCCTTCTTTCCTGGCGGCTTCAATATCTTCGGGTAAAACTTCTTTGCCTAATATCTGCACCTTGGAAGCTATATGCAGCAAGGCTTTCAGCTTATCGCTAATGTTGGCGCTATCTGCATCTTGTAATACATCATCAACTATTTTCTTGTCATCACCATACAAATGACGAGATGCTGCAGCATGACTCATCATACAGAACATGGTATCGTTTCGCTTCGATACATGCGCTGCAATGAGTTCTCTTTCTGCTTCGGTTAATGGTGATTCTCCTCTTAATAAAACCTGTGCTAATTCGTATAAAGGCTTTCCGGTTTCTGGTCTGAATTGTACCAAACTCCTTATGCCCGGTACGCCTTCTTCAACTGTTATGTGTGCCATAGTTATCTTGTTTTTTTGTAATGACTTTAATCGGCAAAAGCAGCTTGTAATTCCGCTACCGGCATCTCGGCCTTTGCACTGATTTTTGAAAAATAAGTGTAGAAAAATCCAACCAAAAAGACGAAAGAGAAAGTAAACACAGCGTTGCCATAACCACCAAGGAAACTAACCAGCGCGCCAATAAAGAACACAACCGTTGCGGTAAACAACCTGCCGATATTGAAACAAAATCCGGTAGCGGATGCCCGCACAACGGTTGGAAACAAAGAAGGAATATAAACGGATAAGGTGCCTTGGCTGATACCAAAGAAAAATGCCATCAAGCCCATTTCAATAAAGGTTGCTGCAGTAACCGAAGTGTTTAATTTAAACACCATGAACGTCATGATAAAGCTAACCGCGAAACACATAAGCATCGTTTTGCGCAAGCCAATCGCATTGGCGATCCATCCTGAAATGATGCTTCCTAATAAGCCTGAAGTAGCCAAAATCATCATCGTTAAGCCACGCAGGTTGCTGGCTTTGGCAGCATCGGCGGTGATGCTTTCAATCCAGGTGGGTGCCCAGGAAAACACTGCCCACAAACCAATCAGCATCGCACCGAATATGATAGAACCTTTCGTCAAATTTTTACGATAGCCGGGCGCAAACAATTTGTTGTTTAATGGGTTGCTGGCAAGCGTTGTGGTTTTATTCTGCTTCCAGGTTTCCGATTCCGATAATAGAAAGATGGCAACAATAGCTGCGGTTACAGGGACGATACCGGTTAAGAAAGCCTGGTGCCAGTTTGATAACAAATTGTTCATGGCACCAGCAACAATAAATCCAACAGGCATGGCTGACGATACGATGCCTATGGCTATTGCTTTCTTCTTTTCCGGCCATACTTCCGCAATTAATATGTTAGTGGTTAAGATTACACCGCCGACACCAAAGCCGGTGATAAAACGGTATACACCCACCAATAACCACGATGATGAAAACGCAGTAAGAACAGTAAATAAACCGTATAAAGCTGTAGACAAAAGAACTGCTTTCGAACGACCGATTTTATCGCAAATAAAGCCCCATGCAAAGCCACCAAACATGCTTCCGAAAATGAATACCGAATTGATATAAGCGCCCACATTATTCATTTTTTCCGGCGTTACATTACCCAATAAATCTTTGACAACAACAGGTAAATAAACCGACATGAGCATAGAGGTAATACCGCTGAACATGATGCTGATAAAACAAATAATAAACGCTGCCGTAAGTTTTGTAGCTATCTTTTCAGAATGATGTCTGGCAGCGCCGTTCATGGCTTGCTCCTGTAACGTTACTGTATTCATTATGCGACTGTTGATTTTTTTAGATGATCGTATCCCTGTTGTAAACGGTTGTATCCATGGTTCTTTAGTCGTTCTCCCAAACCTTGATAGAAGTCAGGATTACTTGGCGTTACGGTGGCAAGCCCATCTACATATCGATTGTATAAGCAAAAAAGAGCGGCAATTAAAACCGTGTCGTGTATTTCAATGTCTGTTGCGCCTTCTTCTTTAGCGCGCTGAATAGCTTCTTGCATAACACTTTTACCACTTACCTGCACCTGCGAAGCAATGGTTAACAAGGCTTTCATTTTATTACTTACGGGTGCTGTCTCTATGTTCTTTTTTACTTCGAAAGATGTTTCATTTTCGCCCAGTAAAATATCGGCTGCGGCAGTGTGAGCGGCTGTACAAAAACGGCATTGATTCCGGCTGGATACAATAGTGGCAATGAGTTCCCGCTCGCCTTCCGTAAGAGTGGAAGGACCGCGTAATAAAACCTGTGTTAACTTGCGTATGGGTGCAGCACTGTCTTTACGATATTCAAGCAAGCCGGTGATGCCGGGCAGATGCTCTTCTAATGGTATATATGGCATAATAGAAGCTTACTTTGTTACAGCAGATGAACAAATAATTCAACACATTGAAGTGCTTTGATGCTTGCTGTTTTATTACTCCAGAAGTACTAGATTGTATAGCTTTTGAGCAGATGGCAGATTGCTCAGGCTGTTACACAGATGACTATGGAAGTAACGGTTGTGATTACGTTGCGGACGAAGAATCGATAGAAAAAAGAATTAGCAAATTGCCTTTGGCGGCTGCTCGGGTATTTGAGTTAGGGCTTCCTGCAAAGGCGCAGAAAGGATTGTATAATTTACTGTTGTAGCAACAATAAACGGACTGATAACATACTGGTTCGCGGTACAATTGTACTCATTTGCAAAACCAGTTTTCTTTACTGATTCCGAAGTCTTTTTATTAGTAGGAATATCGTTTACTTCTTTGCTGTAGGCCGCTTTGGCAGAATACAATTGTGTCTTTGAAACGTTGGGCACACACAACAGATATAAAGTATCGTTCGCTATTTTTCGCTTGACATAATTGTAGTGAATGCCATTGCTTTCCAATTGTCCATCCACACGCTCATAGCTGCTGGTATTTGTAATGTAAGGCATGTTCAGTGGCACTTTTACTTCCACCAAATCCTTATCGTTATAGCCATTATTGTCTAACCGATTTATCAGTTGAGAATCCGACTGGTTAATGAAATATTGAAACAGCAACAAATAGCCTGTAAGATTAAACAGGTAAACAGAAAGCAGTAGTATGGCGAACAGTTTTTTCAAGACAATCTTTGGCAACTTGAGGCTTTAAAAGTATATACTTTTCAATTACAAAAAATATTTTCAGTATTTAAAATTCGCCGGTTGCTATTTTTTCTTCTTTTCCATCGATAAATTTTTCAAACAACTAGAAGAGAAAAAGGGAAAACAATTATTCTAAAAAGCTTTTGCGAAGAATGCTTTTTCAATGGCTTTACAAAAATATTTTTCTCGTTGCTTCTTCAAAAAACATCAGCTTCGATTGTAAGCGTGGCTTTTGAAATGCCCGAACTGCTTTGTTTTCAAATATTGATTTACTCCTTTGACAGATATTTACAACAATACATTTCTCTGCAAAAAATATTGTCCTGCCTAACTTGCACATCATGGAAGTAGGAATTGACAGTTTTGCGTCGGCAATGATGGCGAATGACAGCGGCAAAAACCTTAGTGGCGTGGATGCCATGAGCGATTTGCTCCGGCGAATTGAATATGCCGACGAGGTTGGTCTTGATGTGTTTGGCATTGGCGAGCATCACCGCAAAGAGTTCTTAGACTCGGCGCCTGCCGTTATTCTTGCCGCCGCGGCAGCGCGTACAAAACATATTCATTTAACGAGTGCTGTAACGGTGCTAAGCGCCGCCGACCCAGTGCGTGTGTTTCAAAGTTTTGCCACGTTAGATCTTATTTCAAAAGGAAGGGCTGAAATGGTTGTTGGGCGCGGCTCTTCCGTAGAAGCCTTCCCGCTTTTTGGCTTCAACCTGCACGACTACGACCAGATCTTTATTGA
Organism: Ilyomonas sp.; assembly: GCA_964658445.1. Classification (GTDB taxonomy): domain Bacteria; phylum Bacteroidota; class Bacteroidia; order Chitinophagales; family Chitinophagaceae; genus Ilyomonas. Next base: position 13,613 of record CAZZZH010000042.1, on the reverse strand, counting down.
GAAATTGGATCTCTTACTCAATATCCGCGACAACGAAGTAGTAAACTGGTCGGGCAAATTTCGACCGACGCTCAACAACCAACCTGTTTATCCTAGGCCTGCGCAGCCCAAGATTCCCATCTGGTTAGGTGTTGGCGGAACACCTGAGTCGTTTGCCCGGGCAGGCACGCTGGGCTTGCCTTTAATGGTAGCGATCATTGGTGGCGAAACGCATCGATTTCGTCCTTTGATAGACTTGTACAGAGAAGCCGGCAAAAGAGCCGGGCACGCACCAGCCGATTTAAAGGTGGGTTTGCATTCGCTTGGCTATGTAGCCAATACCACGCAGGAAGCCGTTGAGGATTATTATCCTGGCTATGCAAGGGTATTCACTAAGCTGGGGAAAGAACGTGGCTGGCCACCAGTAACACGAAGCGGCTTTAATGCACAAACGAATGATAGAGGAGCTTTAATTGTAGGCAGTCCGGATCAGGTTGCTGAAAAAATTCTTCGCCACAGCGAGGCACTGGGTGGCATTTCGCGGGTAACTTTCCAGATGGACAATGCCGATTTATCAAACGAAAAACTTCTGCATTCCATCGAGTTGATCGGCAGCCGTGTGGCACCGCTTATTAAGCACGTATAAAGTATTTAGTACTAGTTGTTGCGCAAGTCGGTCATTGTATTCATGTCAGCTGTAATCAGCAATGGAGTTGTGTTAGGCAGTATTTGAGTACGTAAAAAAATCCCGGACTTACTGGTCCGGGATGGTTACGAAAAATAATTCCTGCGTTGGTTAGTCAACCAAAGTCTTATCCAATGTGATATTCGTATTCAGCAGTTTGCTGATGGGGCAATTGGCTTTTGCATCTTCCACGCATTCATTCCATTTGTCTTCAGAAATGCCTGGCACCTTGCCTTTCAATACTAAATGCGAACCGGTAATGGCACCGTTATCCAGCGTTACTTCAGCGGTAGTTTCCAAATAGTCTGGTGTAAAGCCGGCAGCACCGATAGAGAAGCTGAGCTTCATATTGAAGCAGCCTGCATGTGCCGCTGCTATCAGCTCTTCCGGGTTGGTGCCTACGCCTTCTTCAAAGCGCGACTTGTACGAGGACTGCGTATTGTTCAGCGCG
>CAZZZH010000042.1:0-12488 GCA_964658445.1 Ilyomonas sp. | reverse complement strand
ACACGACCGCTGCCATCTTTACCAGAGCCGTTCCATACGGCAGTTGCTTTTCTTGTCATAATAAAAAATATTTTAAATGAGAGGTGCTAAGTGTTAGCGAATTTTATACCACCTTATGAACGATGGCAAAAACAAATGCCAACAAAACAACAAAGATACAGGCAGTCAAATACGGATTTGCAAAAGGAATCGTAATACAAAACTTCATTTTCTTGAAACCGAATGGCGCAAAACAATTATTTTGCAGCCCGATGCAACTTTCCTTCCTCCATAGCAACCTCGACTTTCTCGACCATCCGAAAGGTATGTAAATATTCAACAGGCAATCTGTAACATTGAATAACCGCATTCAGTTTTATCTATCTGTATTCGCTCTCATTCTGCGGAATCTTAAACAGTACATTGTAAATATTACATCATTATGCTTATTCAAACACAATCTGACCATACACAATATTATTTAGAACTGGAAGATCAATACAGCGCCCACAATTACCATCCCCTGCCGGTAGTGTTGGAGCGTGGCAAAGGCGTTTTTCTGTGGGATGTGGAAGGAAAGCGTTACTACGATTTTTTAAGTGGTTACTCTGCCGTCAATCAGGGTCATTGCCATCCGCGTATTATTGATGCTTTGGTAAAGCAATCGGCAAAGCTTACCCTTACTTCGCGTGCTTTTCACAGCAATTTATTGGGCGAATATGCAAAGTATATTACCAGCTATTTCGGCTACGATAAAGTGCTGCCGATGAACACAGGCGTAGAAGGCGGCGAAACCGCCATCAAACTTGCGCGCAAATGGGCTTACGACCGCAAAGGCGTTGCCGAAAACAAGGCGAAGATCATCTTTGCCGAAGGCAATTTCTGGGGCAGAACATTGGCGGCTATCTCATCTTCCACTGACCCAAGCAGCTACAAAGGTTTTGGTCCGTACATGACAGGGTTCAGCATCATTCCTTACAACAATTTGCCGGCATTGGAAAAAGCTTTGCAAGACAAAAATGTAGCTGCCTTTATGGTAGAACCCATACAGGGCGAAGCCGGCGTAGTGGTGCCGGATGAAGGTTATCTAAAAGGTGCTAAAGACTTATGTGCAGAGTACAATGTGTTGTTCATAGCCGATGAAATTCAAACAGGTCTTGCCCGCACCGGCAAGATGCTTGCCTGCGATCATGAAAACGTGCGTCCCGATATTTTGATTCTGGGCAAAGCATTAAGCGGCGGTGTATTGCCAGTAAGCGCTGTGTTGGCAGACGATGATATTATGCTCACCATCAAGCCGGGCGAACATGGCTCAACCTATGGCGGCAATCCCTTGGCCTGCGCCGTAGCTATGGAAGCCTTACAGGTATTGAAAGATGAAAATATGGCGGCTAATGCAGAAGCAATGGGTAGTTTGCTGCGCAATGAACTGGCCAATCTGCAATCTCCCTTTATAAAAGCGATACGTGGCAAAGGCTTGCTCAATGCCATTGTAATAGAACACAACAACAAGGAAGCTTCCTGGGATTTATGCCTTGCGCTTAGAGACAACGGCTTGCTGGCAAAACCCACGCATGGCGATAAGATTCGCTTTGCACCACCGCTGTTGATTACAGAACCGCAGGTGCAAGAGTGCGTTGAAATTATTGGCAACTCTCTAAAAGTATGGGAGACATTGTAGAAGCTGTTTCTCGTTTCAAAAAAGGCTGACTTCTTTTGATTAAGGAAGTCAGCCTTTTTGCTTCTCTTCCTAAAAATCCTGTTCTGCTTTATGAATAAAATGTTTACCGGTGCGGTTTCCATGAACTTATTATTAAGTTTAAAAAAATTATGTAGACAACCGAGGTAAGCCCGTTTTTTGCAGGCATTTTTGCACCGCCGGAAAAACCGGTGGTTTAAAAAATTTATAACTTAAAAAAATTACGACACATGAAAAAAATGTTTACGCCTTTGGTTATTTTTCTTCTTTTTTCTTACTCTGGTTTCTCGCAGATTTATTGGAGCTTCAGCGATTCGAGTGCATTACCTGCAACGAACTCTTATGCGGATATTACCGTAAGCCCAATGACTTCCAATGAAAACAATGGAACAGTTACAGCCTTAAGTACTACTTCAAAGTCATCAGTATCAGATTATGCAACGGCTTCCGGTACTTTTAATATCGGAGCAGCCGCCCGTACAGGCGGCTTTAGTGATTCTTCTGCTTACTTTGAATTTACCTTAACGCCTACTTCAACCAATTCCGTTATTCTTTCTACCATCAGTTTCGGAAGTCGCTCAACAAGCACAGGTCCTTTGGCATTTTCAATTCGTACCAGTCTGGATGGATTTACCGATAATATAGCTGCTGATACCTTAAGTGCTAACTCGCATTATTTATTTATTCAAAAAGAAGGTTTAAATGTATCAACTGCTGCAAGCGAAGCTCTTACAGTGAGAATTTATGGATATAATGATACAGGTAGAGCAAATAAAAATACCATCAACTGGCGACTGGATGATGTAACCGTGAATGGCTCTGTGTTGCCGGTATCGCTTACGGCTTTCTCTTCTTCTGTAGTAAACAACAAAGTGTTATTAAGTTGGAACACAGCTAACGAGATTAACCTGAAAGGATTTTCCGTAGAAAAAAGCGGAGATGCCAAGAACTTCTCTGAGCTCAGTTATATAGCTTCCAGCCATGCCGGTGCATACACGGCACAGGATGCTTTGCAAAGCGGCGTTACGTACTATCGTCTGAAGATGATTAACCTGGATGGTTCCTTTTCTTACAGTAAAAATGTAGTGGTAAATACGAGCGGCGCTTCTTCTTCTGCTTTGCATGTTTATCCTAATCCGGTGATCAGCAGTGCAGTAGTTTGGCATCCGCAAGCAGGAAACGGGGCGATGCTAAAAGTAACAGATCTAAATGGTCGCGTGTTACAAACCTATACATTGCAACCCGGTGCTGTTCAAACTACCATCAATGCAGGCAAACTGCTTAACGGCACTTATGTATTACTGTTCAGAGATGCAACAGGCAAGGTGCAAAGCACAAGGATTATTAAGAACTAATAGCCCGTTTAATTAAATACGGTTGACAGAATCAATAAAAAATTCCCGCTTTTAAGGCGGGAATTTTTATTGATTTTAATTTCTGTTTTCACCAATAAATAGGTTCATTGCTCCCGAATAGTTTGTTGAGGAGATTAACTGCGAACAACCAAAACTTACCGCTTCTCTTGGCAGTATATTTCCTGCTAAAGAAGGCTATATGGTGCAGGAATACAACTGCAAAGACAAGTATCTTAAGCTTTCCATCGAAGCGTTACAAAAGATTCCGTTCACTTCATTTGCATGCCGGTTCAGCATCAGAGCTGTCTTTTTTATTTTGGTAAAAAGGCTGGTGTACATTGTTTAACCCCGACAAACTGGCTCATTTTTTATACAACAAAAACCATGAGCTTAGGATATGCCTGTATTAACATCGGACTGAATGAAGAAGGGATTTCATCCACACGCAGTATGATCAAACGCACGTTTCAGGAAAAAGGAATTCAGTATGCTTCGCAAATCGCGTTGGCCAATGTAACCGGTTTGCTGAAGATCCTAAAATGGAATGCAGCGCATGGCATCAAAGTATTCCGCGTATCGTCCGACCTTTTTCCCTGGGCATCGGAATATAGTATTGAAACTTTACCCGATTTTGCTGAAATCCGCGCCCTGCTTGAGGAAGCGGGCAGGCAGCCGGTGAGGATAAGCACGCATCCTGGCCCGTTCAATAAGCTGGCAGGCACCGGCTTTACGTTAGAAAACACGATTAAAGATTTAGAGATCCACGGTCAGGTATTCGACCTGATGGGCTTGCCACAAACGCACATGCACAAGATCAATATTCATGTTGGCGGTGCTTATGGCGACAAAGGCGAAACGATAAAGCGCTTTGCAAAAAATGTGAGCCTGTTGTCACAAAGCGTACAAAAAAGACTGACAGTAGAAAACGATGACAAGCCAGGTTTATACGCTGTTGCCGATCTGTTGCCAATACACGAGGTAACAGGCATTCCCATTGTATTCGATTATTTTCACCATAGGCTTCACCCGGGCGGATTAACGGAAGAAGAAGCCTTCTTAACAGCCTTTGGTACTTGGGATGTAAAACCTGTATTTCACTACTCCAGTTCGCGCAGAGAAACAGAAGATGAAAAGGCTAAAAAAGAAGCGCACAGCGATTGGGTGCACGAGCCCATCAACACGTATGGCAAAGACATAGACATTATTCTTGAAACCAAAATGAAAGAACTGTCGCTGATAAAATACAGGGAAGAATTTGGTGAGAACTGAAAGCTAAAACGTGAGATAATACACGATTTATTTCTCACCTCTTTTACCTCTCACAATTTCACTATTATTTGCTTACGCTTCGCCATCATAAGCCGCCTGCAATGCGTTCATGTCCATCTTTTTCATCAGCATCATTGCCTGCATAACGCGGTTGGTTTTTGCAGCATCGCCGCTCGAAAATAATTGACCCATATTTGCCGGTACAATCTGCCACGACAAGCCAAATTTATCCTGCAGCCAGCCGCATCTGTCTTCGCGTCCGCCTTCGGAAAGCTTCGCCCATAGCTCATCAATTTCTTCCTGCGAGTAACAATTAACCAACAAAGAAATGGCAGGTGTAAACGCAAACTGCGGACCGCCATTCAGGGCAATAAAATCCTGTCCTTCCAGTTCAAAGTTCATCACCATCACTTGTCCTTTTGGTCCGGGTCCGGCATCGCCGTAACGGCTTACACTTTTTACAGACGAATTTTTAAATACAGAGGTGTAGAGGTTCACAGCTTCTTCTGCATTGTTGTTAAACCACAGGTAGGTTACAATCTTTTGTTTGTTGTTCATACAATACCGTTTTATTTATTGTTGCAAACATAGAGGCTTTGCATCAGCCTAAAGATGTGTAATAACGACAATTGACAGGCGATTTGCGGCTTATCTTTTACAGACCATGCTGAAAGGTCATCACGCCTTTTCATTTAGGATTGTGAAGTCATTTACAGTTTTTACCCAACAGTTTTCCTTCAAAGCAAAACGCCTCGCAGAAGTTCTGCGAGGCGTATATTTCGATATAATTTCTATTCGTGTTTTGCTAATCCAGATCCGGTTTATACTTATCTGTCCTTACGTTTGCCCTCAATTCATGCAAAATATTATACAATCCAAAGTTGGTGCGGTTGATATAAATAAAATGCTTTACACCGCGCGCTTGTTTAAACTCGGGCATCCTGGCAATCTTGTCACCCCATTCGTACATACCGTCAAAGAATTCATTGCGCCCAAAGTCAAAGGTTTCGCTGGCATACGGCTTTGCAAACATCAGGATCATCTCGCGGTAAATCTTGTAGTAAAACTCAACTTGCGCAGGTGTATCGGTGGGCAATATCATTTCTAATTTGCGGAAGGCAGCTATAGTTTTTTCTTTATTGTCCAGCACATTGGCAGACACCAGCGAGAAGAACGGATAATAGAAATCGGCAGGCAGGGTTTTAATGCAGCCAAAGTCTATCACACCCAGTTTTTCATCCGGCGTAATCAGGAAGTTGCCGGGGTGCGGGTCGGCATGAACCTTCCGCAGTTTGTGCTGCTGAAAATTATAAAAATCCCACAACGCCTGTCCTATTTTATTGCGCAGTTCCTGCGAAGGATTCGTGGCTAAAAATTCTTTCAGATGCAAGCCTTCCATCCAATCCATCGTAATGATGCGATGCCCCGAGAGCTCGGGATAATACGTTGGGAACACTACATTCTCCAGCTCTGTACAAGCCTGCGATATTTCGATGGAGCGCCGTATTTCCAGCTCATAATCGGTTTCTTCCAGCAGGCGTTCTTCCACTTCTTTTACATACACGGTAAACTCTTTTTCGCTCATGCCCAGCAGGCGAAAAGCAATGGGTTTTACCATTTTTATATCGGAAGAAATACTATCGCCCACGCCGGGAAACTGAATTTTTACCGCTAAGTCTTTCCCGTTCAGCTTCGCCTTATGCACCTGCCCGATGGAAGCTGCGTGCGCCGCTTTTACATCGAACTGGTCGAAAATCTTATCGGGTGTATTGCCAAAGTTGCGCGTGAAGGTTCGCACAATGAGCGGACCCGACAACGGTGGCGCATTGTATTGCGACAGCGAAAACTTATCGACATACGCCTGGGGCAGCACGTTTTTATCCATGCTCAGCATTTGCGCTATTTTCAAAGCGCTGCCTTTTAGCTCGCTTAGCGAATTATAAATGTCTTCTGCATTGTCTTCATTCAGCTCGTCGCGCGTCAGCTCGGGGTTGAAGAGTTTTTTAGAATAATGCTTAATATAGTTGCCACCAATCTGCACGCCCGTCTTCACAAACTTTGCCGAGCGCGCTACCTTACTGGTGGGGATGCTTTCCTGTTCTTTCATACTGTGCCAATCCTTTTTTTAAAATCTCATCTTTTCTTTAAACGTGCGGTTGTTCCGCGCAAAGAATTTTCCGTAGTCTATCAGGTTATCGAGCGTAGAGCGTTCAAACAAATCGAAGGTTACATTGATGCCCCGCTCAATCGCTTCATCCGTCTTTTCAAACGCAGTGCTGTTGTCGTTTATCCAGAAGTTGAGGATGACGCCAAACTGCACCCACAGCGCATCTTTATATCGCTTTGAGAAAAACTTTCTATCCGCCAGTTCACCTTTATCCAAACCTTCTCTAATCGTCGCTTCCGCAAAGTTTTCAAAGATGGTTCTTACGCCCGAAAGCACATCCGGCGTTTGCATACGCGCGCCATGCTTTTGCAGGCTGTACACTACAAAGCTGCGCTGGCTTTTCAGCAATTCTATATAGGCATAAAAGAAGGCCAGCACCTTTTCGCGCGCCGAGTAGGTAGCCCATACTTCCTGCGTTTCTATTTCGGCAATGGTTCGGGTGGTAAGGTCGGCCCACACCGCTTTTTCTACAGCGATGAACGACGAATAAAACGCATAAAACTCTGCCTCGGTAATGCCGATGTTTTTTGCAAAAATGTACACTGATTTAGGCGATTCGTTATTGGTTAAAACATAGTCGATGTAAGCGTCCTGAATTTGCTGTGCGGTAGCCATAAAGTGAAGTATTAAAGTAGTATAAAGGTACGCTGCAAGTGTTGTTCCCTGTTTGTGGTAGGTTGTTAAATTAAGCGAATGTTTAGCGATTCTCCTGGATGATTAAGCCAGGTTTCAACAATGAAAATTTTGCGCAGAGAAGGCAATCAATGATTGAAAATTCAGATTAACACCACAAGTTTTTTTGAATGACTACTTTTGCTTTATAATTGTAAAGCAAGCAACAACCAACCGTGTAATTACTTTCTGAAAACTTCTCTTTATTAGTAATAAAATAAAAGCAGCAGCCCTAACATTTTTATAGAATAATTCAACGGAATAACTTAATTTACAATCGATTTCTTTCTTGACTACCAATATATTGTTTCCGGCTGCTTACTTCAAGAATAACAATGAACCAAATAAATAATCTACCTCCGGATATTAAAAAAGACATCGAAACCATCAGTAGCATTTCGGCCATCACGCAGATACTCGATGTTGTATGCCGCACCACGGGGATGGGCTTTGCCGCCATAGCCCGCGTTACCAGCGACCGATGGGTAGCCTGTGCCGTAAAAGACGATATTCAGTTTGGGCTGCGGCCGGGCGACGAACTGAATCTGGAAACCACCATCTGCAATGAAATAAAGATAAACCGCAAAGCCGTAGTAATAGACCATGTGGCAGAAGACGAGAAATATTCCAGCCACCACACGCCGCTTCTGTACGGTTTTCAAAGCTATATATCGGTACCCATCTACCTGAAAGACGGCGCCTTTTTCGGCACACTTTGCTCCATAGATCCCCGGCCGGCCAATTTGAAAAACACCGGCATGCTCGAAATGTTCAACCTGTTTTCCGACCTTGTTTCTTACCACATCAGCACCGCGCAGGAGCTGCTGGTGACGCAGCAAGACCTGCAGGAAGAAAAGAAAACCGCCGGGCTGCGCGAGCAGTTTATTGCCGTGCTGGGGCACGACCTGCGCAACCCCGTAAATGCCATTGCCAACAGTGCACAGGCGTTACAATCGATGCCGCTGGAGCCGATGGCGAAAAAGTTTGTGGGCATCATTCGCAACAGCACCTTCCGCATGAATGGATTAATCGAAAACATTCTCGATTTTGCCCGCGGCAGGCTGGGCGGTGGCATTCAGCTAAACCCCACCAGCGATGCACCGGTAGAAAGCGCCCTTACCCACGTGATTGCCGAACTGCAGGTAGTATATCCCAATAAAAAAATCGATACCCGGTTTCATTTTTCTGAACCGGTAAATTGCGATACCCGGCAGATAGCCCAGTTGTTCTCGAACCTGCTGGGCAATGCCATTACGCATGGCGATAAAGACAGTCCCGTGCTGGTGCAGGCCATCAGCAACAGCAAAGGCTTTTCTTTATCGGTGTGCAACGGAGGCAAGCCCCTAACACCCGAAGCCCTGCAACATATTTTCGAGCCTTTTTACCGCGCCGATAACCAGCCTGGCAAAGACGGTTTAGGCTTAGGGCTCTACATTGCTTCCGAAATAGCCAGGGCGCACGGCGGCAGGCTACAGGTAGCGTCTACCGAAACAGAAACCTGCTTTACGTTTTTATTGCCGTAAACCATAAGGCACCTCATTTTACTGCAAGAATGTCATTTTTAGGGCAAAATCCTGCCATTTATTCTTATTGAGCAAATTCTGAAAAACGAAAAACTGCTCAATAAGCTTATTATGCCTCATTCCTTACGCGGAACCGGGCATAATAAGCTTATTGAACATCATTCCCCGTAAAGAACCGGGTATAATAAGTTTATTAGGTGTCATTCCTCCCGCGGAACCGGGCATAATAAGCTTATTGAACCCCATTCCGCACGAAGAATAGGGCATAATAAGTTTATTGAACGCGATTCCGCAAAAGGAATGATGCCTAATAAACTTATTCATCCTAAATACGGGAAAAATCCCGTTTTCAGAGATTGTCAAACTTTCTACTTTCATCCCATCATTAACCAAAAAAAATTTAAATGTTATGTCTTTTCAACGTGCCTGGATTTATGCCATTAATCCCATGCTTTCCGTCACCGCAGGCTGGTACCGCCTTGCCGTGCGCATTTCTACTTTTCACCTGCAACGGCTGCAAACCAAAGCCGGCGACCCGGTCTATGATGCCATGATAGAGCGCTACACCCCGCTGCACACGCAGTTGATAACCGCTTACAATGCCTGGAAGGGGCAGGGCGAAAGCCAGCTTGGCCAAACGCTGGACTTTACCAACCTGCTGCTACTGTTGCGCAGCAGTAAAATAAAAAAGTGGGATATCGCTATTCAGAATATATACGACGATACCACCAGCCAATACAAGGCGTTGCTGCCTAACCGCAGAACGCCTTTTCAAACCGGTAAGCAAAACGATATTCTATCTGCCGTAGAAGTGCTGGCACAAGCCACGGCAAAAGACCCGAAGCTGGCAGCCATAAACGCAGAAATAACAGAATTCTATAACGACCTGCAAAAAGCCTTCGACAACCAAAAGCAAAGCATAGGTACTACCTCTCTTACCAGCGCAGCGCTGGAGAAGGCGAGAACAGGTATGTGTGTGGGCCAATATGCCAACCTCGGCGGCATTATACAAGCCAACGCGGCCGATGAGGATGCGATTATGTATTTCTTCGACCAGCTGGCGCTGCGCGAAGGCACGCAGGTTATTTTTACCGGCAGCATTAAGCAGCTTACGTTTAAAAACATCCTGGTTCACACCTATGCCGCCGGCGATAAAATGCTGCTGGAGAACGAAGGACTTACGGAAGAATGGTTTTACCTCGGCTCAAGCAAAGACGCCAAGCCCGGCGATAAATATGTAAAAGTAGCACCCGGCGAAAGCCTTACGGTAAACGCGGAAGAACTGGGCGACCTTGCCAACCGCTACCTGAACGTATATAACCCGAATGCCGATGGAAAAGGCGAGTGGACGGTAGAGTTTGTGTAAGCAGAGGTAATGAGATAGACAATAAAAGAGAAAAAAGGGTTTGGAGCAGCAAAAGTTTCAAACCTTTTTTGGTTTTTAGGGGTAATGAAGAAAGGGCGGCCGTCATTCCGCAATTGCCCCCGGCAATGGGCTTTACTGTAGTCATTCTTACGAGGGCTTTGTGCGGAATCTGCTCTTCAAAGTATAAGATGATTGACTGTTGCAAAGTTTTTTACTGCATTCGGTTAGCTTTCAATCAAAGTCAGCAGATTCCGCACAAAGCCCCCGGTAGAATGATTTATGATAAACATTGCCGGGGGCAATTGCGGAATGACGCGCACTTATACATTCAACATTGTGCATCCCGCTAACCCCAACTACCAACCACCCACTGTCAATCCTCAACTCCCAATCCCCGCCATTTTGTGCAATTGGTCTATCTTGCCGCCCTTTGGCATTTGGATTGACTTATACAAGCCACGCTGCCGCTGCACCTGAGAACGAAAACAGCAATGACAGTTTGGCTACAACACCATTATTACAGATATGAACAACAATATAGTACAGTTCGGCAACGATGAAGATGCCGAGTTTTTACCCATAATCCCCATTAACGAAAACGATTTAGAGCAGGATAAAGACCTGGTAGTGCCCGATGTGCTGCCCCTGCTGCCGCTGCGCAATACGGTACTGTTTCCCGGCGTGGTGCTGCCCATTACCGTAGGCAGAGACAAAAGCATAAAAGCCGTGCAGGATGCCTATAAGGCAGACAAGCTGGTAGGTGTGCTGTCGCAAAAAGATGCCAGCATAGAAGAGCCGGTGTTTGAAGACCTGGCGAGGATAGGCATTGTAGCCAAGATTGTAAAACTGATTAAAATGCCCGATGGCGGCACCACCGTTATTATACAAGGCAAAAGAAGGTTTGAGCTGCTGAGCATTGTAGAAGAAGAGCCTTATTTCCGGGCCCGCATTCAGGTGCTTACCGAGCAGGTATTGCCCGACGGGCAGGATTTTGAAGCTTACATCAGCACCATTAAAGACTTGGCCACGCAAATCATTCAGCTATCGCCCAACATGCCGGCGGAGGCGTCTATTATTCTGCGAAATATAGAGAACGCTTCGTTCCTCATCAACTTTGTAGGCAGCAACCTCAACAGCGACCTTGCCGAAAAGCAGCGCCTGCTGGAGATAATGGACGTAAAGGCGCAGGCAGAATCGCTGGTAGGCTTACTGCAAAACGAGCTTCAGTTTGCCGAATTAAAAAACAAAGTCACCACCAAGACCCGCACCGAGATAGATAAGCAGCAGCGCGAATATTTTTTGCAACAGCAGATTAAAAGCATTAAGGAAGAACTGGGTGGCGAAAGCAACGACCGCGAAGTAGCCGAGATGAAGAAAAAAGCCGAAACCAAGAAGTGGCCGGATGCGGCAAAGCAGGCTTTTAAAACCAATGTAGCCAAGCTGGAAAGGATGCACCCGAGCACACCGGATTATTCTATTGTTTATAATCATTTGGACTTGCTGCTCGACCTGCCCTGGGAAGAATATACCTACGACAACTACGATTTAGCCCGTGCCGAACAAGTGCTGGACGAAGACCACTATGGCATGAGAAAAATAAAGGAGCGCATCCTTGAATACCTTGCCGTGCTAAAGCTGAAAGGCGATTTCAAAAGCCCCATTCTTTGCTTTGTCGGTCCTCCGGGTATTGGTAAAACCTCTTTGGGCAAAAGTGTGGCTCATGCATTGGGCAGAAAGTATGCACGGCTGAGCCTGGGTGGTTTGCACGACGAAAGCGAAATTCGCGGGCACCGCAAAACGTATATTGGCGCCATGCCGGGACGCATTTTGCAAAATTTGCGCAAAGTAAAATCGTCGAATCCGGTAATGATTTTAGATGAAATAGACAAGATAGGAAACGACTTTCGTGGCGATCCCTCTTCGGCTTTGTTAGAGGTTCTGGATCCTGAACAGAACAATACATTTTACGATAATTACTTAGAGTTAGAATACGATTTAAGCAAGGTATTGTTTATCGCTACCGCAAACGATTTGCAGAACATTCAGCCTGCTCTGCGCGACCGTTTAGAGATCATTAACCTTGGTGGTTATGCCATTGAAGAAAAGGTAGAGATTGCGCGGCGCCACCTGGTGCCCAAACAAAAAGAAGCGCATGGTTTAGATAAAGTAAACCTCCGCATTGGCGATAAAGTACTGGAGAAAATTATCGAAAGCTATACCCGCGAAAGCGGCGTGCGCGAGCTGGACCGTCAGCTTGCCAAGATCATGCGCAACCAGGCCAGAGATTTTGCCGTAAACGGCAAAGTAAAATCGCCGCTTACCGTGCCGGATGTGGAAGATATTCTGGGCACGCAGCGCTACAGCAACGAGATTTATAAAACCGCCAATATGCCTGGTGTTGCCGTAGGGCTTGCATGGACGTATGTGGGCGGCGATATTTTATTTATCGAGACTGCAC
>CAZZZH010000041.1:14911-22253 GCA_964658445.1 Ilyomonas sp. | reverse complement strand
TTTGTTTGAACAACAGGCTTTGCTGCTTCTTCCTTTTTTGTATTATCAGAAGCTGCTTTTCCTTCGGCTGCTTTCAGCTTGCTCATCCTTTCTTTCCACTCTACATACTCCTCGTAAGTGCCTTTAAATTCTTTTATCTCATGGTCAATAATCTCCCAGATTTTATTAGCCGCTTTAGAGATAAAATAGCGGTCATGGCTCACAAAAATAATGCTGCCTTCATATTTGTTTAGCGCCTCGGTAAGCAACTCAACACTGTGCATATCCAAATGGTTCGTCGGCTCATCAAGTAATAAAAAGTTGGCTTTACTTACAATCACTTTTGCTAATGCCACACGCGCTTTTTCGCCACCACTTAGGAGTCTTATCTTCTTCTCTACATCATCGCCGCTAAATAAAAAGCAACCCAGCAGAGCACGCAGTTCCATCTCTGTTTTACCGCTGCCGCATTCCTGCATTTCTTCTAAAATGGTGTTGTTGATGTTCAGGGCTTCTAACTGATGCTGCGCGTAAAAACTTTCTTCCACATTATGTCCCCAAACCCGCTCTCCGTCAAAGTTTGAATCGGTTCCGCCAATAATGCGAAGCAAGGTTGATTTGCCTTTTCCGTTCGCACCAATCAGGGCGATCTTATCGCCACGGTCTATCTCTGCACTTGTGTTTTGTACGATGTCTAACTTGCCAAAACTCTTCGATACATCTTTCAAACTTGTCAATACTCTTCCCGGCTGTTTATCCATCGGGAAGTTGATGCGAAGGTTAGGTCGTTCTATCTCAACATTTTCAATTCTATCCAATTTATCTAACCGCTTGATAGCACTTTGCGCAGCCGCAGCCTTGCTGGCTTTACTGCGGAAACGTTCTATAAAACGTTCCTGCTGGCGAATGTAATCCTGCTGGTTTTCAAAAGCACGCTGCTGCATTTCAACACGTATCTCTTTTTCCTTTTCGTAATATTCGTAATTGCCGCTGTAAATGTGTAGCTCCTGCTGATAAAGCTCAACGATCTTGTTCACCATGCGATTTAAAAAATACTTATCATGGCTTACAATAACGACACTGCCTTTGTAATGGATCAAATATTTTTCAAGCCATTCAATAGAAGGTAAATCCAAGTGGTTTGTCGGTTCATCAAGCAGCAATACATCCGGCTGCTGTAATATCATTTTGGCTAATAAAACGCGCATACGCCATCCACCACTGAATTGTTTGTACGGCTTGCTGAGTTGTTCGTTTTCAAAACCCAAACCCTGCAGTACTTCTTCTGTTTTATGCTCGATATTATAGCCGCCCAGCACTTCTAATTCGTGCAGTGCATCAGTGTATTTTTCCAACAACTTTTCATCGCCGGTCTTCTCTAATTCATTACCGATAATTTCTATTTCTTTCTCTAATTGCTTTACTCTTTCAAACGCGCCCATCGCTACTTCGCGGATAGAATCGTTGGTATCGAAGCTCAGCAAATCCTGATGCAAATATCCAATACTAACGCCTCTGCCTCTTTCCACTGTTCCTGCCGATGGCGTGTACTCGCCCACCAGCACTTTTAATAAGGTTGACTTACCAGTTCCATTGTATCCGATTAATCCAATCCTCTCGCCCGGATGGATATGCCAGGTTGCATCCTGCACAATTACGCGTGCACCAAACTCAAAAGTTACATTGTTGAATCCTATCAGCATATCAGTTTTTTTGCTGCGCAAATTTACGCGCGGAGTGTGGTAAAAGAAAGTTGTAAAATAAAGTGGAAAACAAGATGAGATGCCTGTTTTCTTAATCTTTTTTTAAGCTGTTTAAAGCCTAATTTAAGGTTGCCGGTGACCAATGTAGTTTACTTTTGAACCGGCATAAAACAGTAGCACTTTGTCCAAAGTACTTTGAAAGGATTTTAGTTTGTTATTAAATTTAGATTGTAACAGCCTGCCGCAACTCAAATAGGGAAGCAGGCTTTTATTAAGAAAAAATAATCACCTGGAATAAAATAGTTTTCTTGTTTACATGTTGGTTTTTATGGTTACTCCGTTGTATATTAATGCGACGGATTTTTATTTATCAAAACAAGCCAAACAACATCGCATCCACCTTATTGATGATCATTCCCAAATCTTCACTTTTTTCGGCAAATTTATTTTTATCAACGTCTATCACCAGCAGTTTTCCTTCTTTATAAATGTCTATCCACTTGTCGTAGAGCAGGTTTAGCTTTTTTAAATAATCAAGCCTTATATTTTCTTCGTATTCTCTTCCACGTTTCTGAATCTGACCTACCAGTGTAGGCACAGAGGCTTTTAAATAAATCAATAAATCCGGCGGTTGAATCATACTCTGTACCGTTTGAAAAAAGCGGTAATAGTTATCAAAATCGCGCTGACTCATCAAGCCCATGTCATGCAGGTTGGGCGCAAAAATATTAGCATCTTCATAGATCGTTCTGTCCTGTATCACTGTTTCAGTTCCTTCCTGAATCTCCAATAGCTGGTTCAGACGACTGTTTAAAAAATAAATTTGCAGATTAAAACTCCATCGAGGCATGTCATCATAAAAATCCATCAGATACGGATTGTTATCAACGTCTTCAAACTGCGGAATCCATTTATAATGTTTGCTTAATAGCTCTGTGAGTGTTGTTTTACCAGCACCAATATTTCCGGCCACTGCCACATGCTTCGGCTTATGAACTTTCGACATCTTTATTTATTTATAGCAATCAGCTACCAGCTTTTGCAATCGTTTTATATTATTCTTACACATAATTTACGCCTACAGCATTGCGCACAAGCGTTAATGTTTTTGCTGCACTTTCCTGCGCTTTCCGGCTACCCAATTGAATTACACGGGATAAATAGGCTTCATCATTCTGGATAGCTTTTGCTTTTTCCCGTATCGGTTTTATAAAAGCAATCATATCTTCTGCCAACTGCTTTTTCATATCGCCATAGCGGATATTACAATTAGAGAAAGCGTCTTCAAAATGTCTTACTACACCCGGCTCGCTCACTACATTCATCAATGAGAAAAGGTTAGAGATGTAGTCTGGTTTTTCACTGTTCATTTCGGTCGGTCCGCTGTCTGTTTTTGCCCGCATTATTTTTTTGCGAAGCAAGTCATCATCATCTGAAAGGTATAAAGTTGCCATTTCATTATCGCTCTTACTCATTTTGCCACTGCCATCCAAACTCATAATCTTTACCAGGCTGCTTCCATAATTAAATGGATAAGGCAGCGGAAACACTTCGCCATAACGGTGATTAAAGCGTTCCGCAAAGTTGCGTGCCATCTCTAAGTGCTGTTCCTGGTCTTTCCCCACGGGCACGTTCACCGCGCGATGAATTAAAATATCGGCTGCCTGTAACACAGGATAAGTAAGCAGCCCGGCATTAATATTCTCCGGATGTTGACGCACTTTGTCTTTAAACGTTGCCGTTTTTTCCAGCTCACCTTTATAAGCTAACATGTTTAAATAGAGATACAACTCAGCAATCTGCGGCACATCACTCTGCACATATAACACTGTCTTTTCTGGGTCAATTCCGCAGGCAATTAATTCAGACAGCAGCCGATGTACATTGTGCTTCAATTGCTTTGTATCGGGATGTGTAGTGAGGCTATGCCAGTCTACCACACAAATCAAACAAGTGTATTCATCCTGCATTTTCACCCAGTTGGCTACGGCGCCAAAATAATTTCCCAAGTGTAAAAAACCCGTAGGACGAATGCCGCTTAATACCACTTCTTTCATAGGCGGGCGAAGATAAGAATTGAGTACGGATTGGAACACAGATAACACAGCTGCTTGCACAGATCAACAGGATTTTGTTTTGGATAAAAAGTGCAAGATCAGAGTTAATCAATGTTATGCCCCACTACTTATTTCTGGCGAATCTGCGCACGCAGTCCGTGTCATCCATGTTCTATCTTTGCAGGCTAATGGAGAAAAGTAACTTTATAGATTATATCCGTGTATGGTGCCACAGTGGTCACGGCGGAGCAGGCAGCCGCCACTTTATGCGTAACAAATTAACAGCGAAAGGTGGACCCGATGGTGGCGACGGCGGTCGTGGTGGTCACATTATTTTGCGCGGCAACCGGCAGTTGTGGACACTGCTGCATCTCCGTTATTACAAAAATGTAATTGCAGAAAACGGAGAAAATGGTAGTAAGAACAACAGTACTGGGAGAGATGGAAAAGATATCATTATAGAAGTGCCGCTGGGAACCGTAGCGCGCGATGAAGCAAGTGATAATAAAGAAGTAGAAATATTAGAAGAAGGACAGGAATTCATATGGCTGAGTGGCGGTCGTGGTGGTTTAGGCAACAGTAATTTTGCAACGCCCACCAATCAAGCTCCCGACCATGCGCAACCCGGCGAAGAAGGTAGCGAAGGATGGAAAGTACTAGAGCTGAAGGTATTGGCTGACGTGGGTTTGGTAGGTTTTCCCAATGCAGGTAAGTCTACTTTGTTATCTGTAGTAAGTGCTGCTAAACCAAAAATTGCCAACTATGCATTTACAACCTTAACGCCACAATTAGGCATTGTTGAATACCGAGATGGAAAAAGCTTTGCCATGGCAGATTTGCCTGGTATTATTGAAGGCGCTGCCGAAGGGAAAGGATTGGGGCATCGCTTTTTAAGACACATTGAACGTAACTCAGCTTTATTGTTTTTGATACCTGCCGACAGCGATAATCACCGTAAGGAATTTGATATTTTAGTAAATGAACTAAAAGAGTATAATCCCGAATTGCTACAAAAAGATTTTGTGATTGCCATCAGCAAAAGCGATATGCTGGACGATGAATTGAAGAAAGAAATTGAAAAAGAATTGCCGCCAAATATTCCTCACTTGTTTATCTCTTCAGTTACCGGTCAAGGTATTGTTGAATTAAAAGATTTGTTGTGGCAGATATTAAATAAGCCGGTTAAAAGTTGATGTTTGGTCGTTGATAGAAAATACTCTATCCTCTACCAACAACCGATTAATTTATGTCCAATACAAAATTTTTGCTTGTGGAAAGCGCCTGCTTATCTCGTTTTCAAAGAAAGAGCGAAGCTCTTGCATGACGTCTTTTGTATAAACATACTTCACGCCACCAAACTTATTGCGCTTCATAGAACGGCTTTCTTCATTCATATTCAAACTGGTATTAGGATACCAACTCATTAAAACCTCTTTGGAACCCGGTGTAAACCGATGACTGATTAATTCAAATGTAAGATCAGGGTTGAAGTCAAGTTGTTGTTCCATATTATCAAACAAATTATTATAAACATGTTCCCAATCAGGTATCGGCATAATAGGCGCAATCACCGCACCTATGGGATACCCACCACCACCTTTTTCTTTAGACAAAGCCGCTAAACGCATTGCAGATAAACGCTGCTGTAATGATGCAGTGCCACCTTCCAATCGTTTTGATACTATCTCTGCATTTACACTAAAACGCCAGCGTGTGTGACCATTGTGAGGAATCTGGAGCAAAGGCTCAACATTTGCAAACTTCGTAACAAAACGAAGTCGCCCATTTTCCTGTTTGCCAAAGAACGAAATACATTCAGCCAAGCTTCCAGTAAGATGCTCGATGCTTAACGGATCGGTGTAACAACTAGCTTCGAAGGAAGTAGGTTTGTTTGGATCGATATACTGTGCCGTATTTTCTAAAATAGAGAGCAGATTTGCAAATACACGAACCACCGGAGGACCTGACAAGCTGCCTGCGAGATAGCAATACTGGCAATGCGCCGGACAACCTTGCGCCAAATGAAACTGCCAGTCAGCCGAAGGTGGAATTGGCTGCAACTTAAATGCGCTTGGCGGTGCTTTTACTACTGCCATTGTGGTTTTAGAAAGACGATACGTTTCTTTTTCATCATCACCGCGCAGGTTGGTAAGACGGTTATTTTTTAAAATTTCGATCGGCAAATGAAGTCGGGAAACCCGTTCAAAAATTTGCTGTCCAAACGGCTCATCTAATGCTTCCGGCGTAAAGAGAACACGCTTCGGTATCCATAATTTTTTTGGCTCTATAGTGTCGGGAAATGAACTGGATTCGTAAGATAAAACTGGCTCATCGTTTAGCATATCGCACTATGTGCAAAGCCTGTTCCGTGGCTGTTTTTTTGCCATTATCGCACGTTAAAAAGATGCTTATTCTTCCGTTTTAGATCGTCCTGAAATTGATAACTGCAACTCTATAGTGGATATTTGTACTTACTTATTTTTTAGCTTTCGTTTTTTTAATTTTTATATAATCAGATGTGTGCTAACAGGTAAAAACCGGATTTTCTTTTTTCAATTTCCAATTGAATTCTATCAGTTAATGAATAAATAGCTAAAGAGGAAACGAATACAGATATTTTATTAGAATAAGTATGAAGGTCAAAAACCTCGATGAGGCTGTAACTTTCTACAACAAATACTCATTTTAAACGTTTGTTCACTTTTAGGCTTTTTTTTACCCATCCGAAAGTAATATTTTTACATCCGAATTGTATTCGCAATATACCAAACAAGCTGAGAAGTGCCAAACAGATATCTTATGAGATCAAAATTTGCGTTTACTTATCCCGCTGTTGTCTCCATCATTGCCATTGGTGCTGTTATACTTTTTTCATGTACTAAAATTGACTTTACACCAAAGCCAATACCACCTGTTGTAGTGCCTACGCCTCCTAATCTTCAGGGAAAGCCTAATATTATACTGATATTGGCAGACGACATTGGCTACGAAGTGCCAAATTATACCGGTGGACAATCTTACAACACGCCTAACTTAAACCGGCTGGCCGCCAGTGGTCTGCAGTTTACCAGCTGCTTCGCAATGCCGCTTTCTTCACCATCGCGTTTTATGATGACGACGGGCAAATACAACTTTCGCAACTATACAAAATGGGGCGTGATGAATCCTTCGGAGGTAACGATAGCTAACCTCATGCACAATGAAGGTTACGCAACCTGTGTATCCGGTAAGTGGCAGTTTGACGGCGGCGATGCTTCTATTAAAGCTTTTGGATACGATAAATACTGCGTATGGGATGCGTTTAAAAGTGGCGATGAAGAAGAAGCCGATTCTGGCACTTCTTATAAAGACCCACTTCTATACGAAAATGGAGCTTATTTGCCAGCCGCGCAGGTAGCCGGGCAATATGGGGTAGATATATGCAACCGCTATGTAACTGATTTTATAGATAGTAATAAAACAAAGCCCTTCTTTATTTATTATCCTATACCGATAGCGCATGCTCCTTTCAGTCCTACGCCGGACGATGTTGATAAATACCCGGGCTGGAAAAGTTCCAGTGGCAGAAGCGATACACTATACTATCGCTCTATGGTGCAGTAC
>CAZZZH010000041.1:0-14901 GCA_964658445.1 Ilyomonas sp. | reverse complement strand
AAGAGCTGATGGACTGGAAAACAATACCATTATTCTCTTCACCAGCGATAATGGTACGCCAAACCAGATTATTTCTAAATTCAACAATCAGTCGCTGGTAGGTGGAATGGGCAATACAACTGTTTTCGGTACCCACGTACCTATGATTGCTTATTGCCCGGGCTCTATTATGCCGGGTGTGTGCACTTCGTTTATTGACTTTACCGATTTTCTGCCCACTATTGTCGGCCTTGCCAATGCTACAATTCCGGCGTCTTTTACTACCGATGGAATCAGTTTCCGAAATCAATTATTTCAACCCAAGTTTGCCGGCAGAACTTATCTGTACAGTTATTTTTTTCCGCATCCTGAATATCCTTCTTCTATTGTTCGGGAATATGTACAGGACACCGTCTATAAATATTACGACCAGGGATATGGATTTTTTAATATTGTAACCGATCCATATGAACTGCATAAAATAAATACAACTCCTCTTTCAGACGATGAGGAACGGCACGTTACCGGTTTTAGAAAAGTAATTGACAGCATTCATCCGTAAATGTTTTTCAATCAGTATCTTTTAAATGCATTGAACATTATCCATAATATTTTCCAATAACGAAATATGAAAATACTCAAGCGCACAGGGTGCATCTGTTTTATCGGCTGGTTTCTGTTCTTTCATTTCGCAGCCAACGGGCAGGCGGTGAGGGAATTGAAAGACATAAAAGACGTGCCTTATGCATGGGGTCTGCACGATTATCAGGGAAACCCGCAGGATAGCCTTCGCTGCGACTTTTATTACCCTCGCGGTGCTACGTCAAATAGAAAATATCCGATGATTTTAAACTGCCATGCCGGTAGCTTTACGGGCGGTACCAAACTTGGCCAGACATCCAACTCGGTAGCGCTGGCAGAAGAAGGTTTTATCGTGGTAGCGCTCGACTACCGCACTGGCTACTACAACACCGACACCGCTGCCTGTACAGACGATACATTAGGACTGAATGAAGCCATATATCGTGCAACCCAGGATGGCAATGCCTGTATGCGTTTCCTGCATGCTTATGCAGATAGTTTTAATATAGACACCAGCAACATGTTCCTGATGGGTAACAGTGCGGGTGGTGATTTGACACTGCACATGCAATATGTAACAGACGATGTGGCAAAGTCCAAATATCCCTACGCTTATGCTTTAGAAGGCGGCATACAAAGCACGGGTAACACCTTCCCTGCCAACTATCATGTAAAAGCGCTGAGCGTAATGTGGGGCGCGCTGCCCAACTGGAATTTGATTACGCCTGAAACTGCTGTACCCAGTATCTTATATAAAGGAGGGCAAGACCCTGGCTTGCCGCCCGATAGCATTCCTTACCGGGGTGTTGGCTTTTATAAACGATGCCCTAACTACGCCTATCTTGTTGCGGGGGTTGGTATTTTCAGAACCATGGTTGCGTTAGGTATTCCCTGCGTTTATCATTTTCAGCCCCTGGGTTATCACGCGGCTTATGATGAAGAATTTACTTCGAAATCTACTGCCTGCTTTTTTAGAGAAGTAATGAAAAATGCACTTCCTCCTTCTGCAGAATACACTTATTATGATGGGCTCTGTCCGTGACCAGCTATAAAAAATGATAACAATGAACATTAGAAATATATTCTTACTTACACTTGTTGCCGCGCTGTTGTTTTCGGTAAAAACACAAGCTCAGACCACTCAGGCGCCTCCTATTGCCTGGCAGAAAGTATATGGCGGAGCCGGCGATGACATTCTTTCGGGTGTCGATCCGTTAAGCGAAAGCATCATGCTTAGCGGCTATAGTAATTCAGGTATCTCCGGCAATAAAACCGATACCTCGCGTGGAGGATTCGACTTCTGGCTGCTTAAAATAAATGACAGCAGCGGTAAGGTTGAACTGGAAAAAACCTTTGGTGGCAATTTCGACGATACTGCATCTAAAATATTACATACCACAGACGGCGGCTACTTGTTGGCAGGTACTTCTTTGTCGCTAAGGTCGGGTGATAAGATACAAACTTCCTGGGGCTTCAGCCCCGACTATTGGGCGCTGAAATTAGATAAGAACGGGCAGGTGATATGGCAAAGAAGCCTGGGCGGAACCTTTACAGAAAAAGTGACCGGCCTTACTGAAAACTCTTATGGCTATGCCGTTTCAGGGCATTCTTATTCTGATGCCAGCGGCGACAAAACAAGTGATAATACGGGCTTTGAAAACCGCGCCGATCTTTGGCTTGCCTTTTTAGAAACCGATGGTCATACTAAAAAAACAACCACTTACGGTACAGTAGGTCAGGATTTGTCGTGCTGCCTGGTTACCAATGATGGCGGTAATATAATGGGTAGCACTACCTTTTCGAGAGCTACACTTGGACAGAAAACAAGAGACCCCTACGGCGAGTGCGACTATTGGGTAGTGCGGACAGACCTAAGCGGCGCGCGTGTTTACGACAGCACCTTCGGCGGTACGCTTTCCGATTTTATGACTTGTATGACCTCTACCCACAATGGCTATGTGATGCTGGGTGGCTATTCCAACTCAGATACGTCCGGTATAAAAACGGATACCTGCCGTGGCGCCTACGATTACTGGATTATTAAAATGAACCAGGAAGGCACACTGATTTGGCAAAAAACTATAGGTGGCGACAGTACCGATCATATGACGTCTATAAAAGAAACGCGTGACGGCGGCTTTATCGTTGGCGGCTATTCTAACTCGAATATCAGTGGCGAAAAAACAGAAAACAGCCGTGGCGGAAACGATTACTGGATTGTAAAGCTCGACTCTCTTGGCAACAAGCAATGGGATAAAACCTTCGGCGGCTCCGGAGATGATAAACTGGTATCGGTAGATGAAATAGCACTGGGTCAGTACATGCTGTCCGGCACTTCCAACTCACCCGTATCGGGCGATAAAACGGTAGGCACCATCGGCGACAGCAGCAAGGCCGATTTCTGGATTATCCGGCTGGGCAAAGATTCTGTGATTGATACCGTTCCTCCACCTCCGCCAATTGATACGTCGAAAGGAAAATACAATATGTCGGTGGTAAATAACCCCGTAGCGAACGGCACGATGAAGGTACGATACAGCTCGCCCGGCGATGAAACGGTGCGGTTTGTAATGTATAGCTACGATGGCAAAAAAGTTCTTTCTTTCTCATTGAATGCCTCCAAAGCCACGCAGACACAAAACATCTCCATTGCGAAGCTGCAAAAAGGTGTGTACTACCTTACCATGTATTCGCAAGGAAAGAAGATAACAAGTATGGTAATACGGGAGTAAAGATTACTATTATAAAAGAAAGCCTTTCCTGAATATTTGGGAAAGGCTTTTTTGTTGGCTTTAGATTATGAGGCGGCATTTTATTCTATAAGCCGGATAAGGCTCACTGCCAATAAATAGTGAAAAACACAATGCAGAAATAAATCCACAACAAAGTAAACACAACATGCACAATCGTCTCAAACCGCTTGCCCTTCCACAGCTTTGGCGAGTAAACAAATAGCTGGAAAATTAACCGTGTAAACCAGAAAATAAACAATCCCAATGATAAGATGTGTCCTAAGTCTGTGTTTATTATCTGTTCCGCTTGTGCGATGCACAAAATGCCCATCTGGAATACCATTAGACCAATAAAGAAAGTATGCACATACATTAATTGTTTATTGATAAGACTAAGCGGCAACAACTCTTTCTTCCAATTAAAATACTTGGGAAAAAAGATATGAAGAACAGCTAGCCCGACAAGTAAAAAACCTATAATTTCAAGATGCAGCTTCATATTTCTGAAGAAAAAAAATGTGAATGAAGGGTGTAACCTTTGTTTCTTTTACAATGTATAATCCGGCAGCCTGAAAAGTTTGCTTCCATTCATTTTTTGAAAAGAAATGAAAGAAACCAATATTGTAGACAACAAAGTTGGCGATGCTGCGAGTGTGTTCTACCACAACGATATGCCCGTCGTGTTTCAATCCTTTCTTTAGTTCTTTAAAAAATAAAATTCGCTCAGGACGTTTTCTTATTTCGTGGGCAGATAAAATGGCAAAAACAAAATCGACGGATTCTTTCTGTAAAGGCATATTTGATGTTGTAACAGAGATTGTATTTGGATAGGCTGCATATCGCTTTCTTGCTCTTGCAATAGATATTTCTGTATGCGCTTGAGGATCGTAAAAGTCAAATACAGTAAGCTTTGCAGCTGGGTATTTTTTTGCCAGTAAATAACTGGTTTCGTCGAAGCCTGCGTTAACATTTACCAGTTGTGAGCCGTTTATTGCAGACAACGAATGGAGCCAGTTAAGTGTGTATAACGGAGACAGATCATACACATAAAAAGAAATAGCAAGAGAAAGAAAAGTGCTTACCAAAAGCATGATAAGCGCGAGCCAAACAAGGGTTGCAAAATAACCCGATATGAACTGTGTGATGATAAGGAAAGCGACTGCAGTAATAAGTGCAATGATATAAAAATGCCAGTTAAACCGGATAATGTTGGTTATGCCTTCAAAAGATTTTCGTGTTCTTTCTTCCATGTCTCTGTTTTGC
This sequence comes from Ilyomonas sp., assembly GCA_964658445.1. Lineage (GTDB taxonomy): Bacteria > Bacteroidota > Bacteroidia > Chitinophagales > Chitinophagaceae > Ilyomonas. Next base: position 10,345 of record CAZZZH010000041.1, on the reverse strand, counting down.
CCCGCTTCCAATAATAAGGAATGTTTTGAATAAGAAAGGCATTAGCAAGTACGATGCTGCTTATGTTCATTTGTTCAATAAACGGAACTTGCGCAGCTATCACTTCAACGGGCTGCGGTGTCCAGTTTTCTCTAACGCCTTCAATTATAATCACGGTATCGTCGTTGTGCGAAAATGTAAACGGCAGCGGACCTGCAAAACGCCGGGCTTCTTTCCAGTCGGCAAAGGGAGAATGAATGGGCAGATCAACAAGCTCTTTCTTGATGCCAACTTCTATATCTAATACTGATTGGTGAGACTGTATTTTAATGAGAGAACCATCATTTTCATAATCAATATCGGTCAGCGAATATTGATAATGCGAAAAGAGATTTCCTAAAAAGGTCATCAAACGTTTATCGGTTTCCGATTTCAGAATGTATAAGCCTCGTAAATGCTTGCCAGCACTGGTAGTATATCTTACAAAAATGCGATAACCTGTAAGGAAGAAATCGTTGCCAAAACTTTCAGGAAAACCTTTGGGACGTAATGCTTTCGTGCTTACCATGGCCACGGCTACAAACGCCCAGGTATCCTGAAATGTATCTAACGTAACATAAGCTGGAATCAGTTTTTGTAGTTCTTCTTTTGGCGCGGCATACGTAAGTACCAGCGAACTTTCAAAACGGGCTTCTACAGCAAACGGATGATTTTTTTAAAAAGAAAACATACAGCAGAAAGAGTGTTGGTTAGTGATTTATAAAGTTAGGCAGAACAAAAGTATTGCAGTAAACAACAACAATAAAAAAAGCTGCTACCAGGATGTTAATTCTTCCAAAGAGAAGCAAGCCAGGAACGGCAATAAATTCAATGATATTCATAGCAGCAACAATAATCATTTGCACCATTGCACAGAGTTGAGGCTTAAGTTCGCTAACAATCCAAGCAGCCATAAGAAGTTCTGAAAAACCGATTGTTTTTGTAAAGAAACCAGCATGTTTTTTACCCAGAATTTGTGAAACAATCAATTGATGACGCGGAACAAGATTAAGGAGTTTACAAACCAATCCATTGATTAACCAAACCAAAGCGATGACTAACGTCAATATTTTATGCAAGGGAAAAGAAACGGTTATTTGATGCATCATGTCTTGCATTCTTGTTTACCGAAACGTTCCAAACCCCTCTATTTTCCTATAAGGCGTGCTGAAGAAATGATACACCACATCATTAAACTGGTCTTTGTAAAAAATAGGCGTTGAGTGCCCTGAGTTTGGCAAAATCCATAGGTAGCCTTTCGGTATGGTTTGCGCTATCAGCATGGTATGTTGTGGGCGAATGACATCGTGATCGCCACCAATAACCAATGCGGGGCAGGAAATGGTTTTTAATTGCGCCAAAGAAATATGTGGCTCGTAAGATAAAAGATGCGCCAGCTTTAGCTTCTGTTTTGTTTCCGCAGTTTGCGGCTGGCTTCGCAATGATGCATTCTCGTTCATAGCCCAGTGGTAGGCAAAGGAATCTACCGCGCTGGTATCTGGCCACAGGTTGGCGCCGGTAACCGCCAGCTTCTTTACTTTATCGGGATGGCGAATGGCAAGCAGCAAACCATTGATGCCACCATCGCTCCAGCCAATTACATAGCACGAGTCGAGATGCAGAGTATCGAGCAGTGCGTTCAAATCATCCGTCATCATTTCGTAACTCAAAGAATCTCCATTGTCGACTGACTTTCCCTGCGAGCGGCTATCGGCAAGAATCACTTTATAGTGTTGCGAGAAGTAAGGAATCTGGTATAAAAAATTATTGATAGAGCCCCCATTGCCATGAATGATTAATAGAGGTTCGCCTTTGCCATAAGTTTCATAATACATCTTAAAACCACGCGTGTTCAGGTAATGACCTGCCTTGTTATTTCGTCCATAGATAGACGTATCGAACGGCGATTGTGCGCAGGCAATTTGAGTAAGTGAAAGGAATATTATCAGTAAGTAAAAAAGGTAAGTTCTCATACACGTTTTATGTCGTAAAATTTTAAGTCTTATCGCCCGACTCTTGCAGTTTACTCTTCAAAGTAAGCCAACGTTCCGCCTACCCATTCGCGGTCTTTATTGTAGCGAACGCCAATCATTTTTCCTTTGCTCAGGCGGGCTAAATTATTAGTGGCCACAGGTCGTGCCTCGCCTTCTTTCCAGAAATAAAAAATGCGGATCTCGGCTTTTGCATGGTCGTCTGGTGTGGGCACTATATCTGCATATTTTACTTTGCGCTGCAGTATCCAGTTGTGTGGATCGGTTACTTTATCAATGTCTTCTTTCGTAACATCAATCACCACACCTTGCCCTGCAAAAGAGAACAGCGGTTTTAATACATAATTTTCCAAATCTTGTGGCAATGTTTTTACATCACTTAAAAACTTTGTTTCCGGTACATAAGGATGCTGAATAAATGGCAGCGTGAATTTAGAAATGCGGTAAAACCAATCGGGATGCGGCACCCATTCTACATCGAGTTCTTCTAACAGCAGCTTTCCTTTCTCCTGCACTTCGGCGCTTTGCTGCAGCAGGTCGTCGAAGATGATGCGGTTGTAAATGCGCTTTACCGGTATCTTTCTACCGTCTTTTTCATAATATAGTTTGTCGCCTTCTTTTATCAGTTCCATCAGGTCGATGACGGGTATGTGCAGGTAATCTTCGGTGCAATAAAAATCAACCCTTGTCTTTTGCTGGTGCGGTAATATTTCCAGCAAAATCACATTCTCCGGGTTCTCGTCTTTTACAATAATATCTTTCAGCAATTGTATATAAGTGTCTTTGGTAAAACCATTGAGATAAGACGAATATCCTTCGGGAATTTGCAAGTATTTACGCGCCATCTCATCCTGAAATACCTGGAAGGCAAACAGCGTAGGGAAGCCCTGCATCTCTATCAGTTGCGGCTCCAGTTGGTTTTGTTCATTTATACAAATGCCAAAATCGAAAGCTATAAAATGCGTGTGTGCATTTTCGTTGGGCACTTTGGCTTCCGGCGGTATGGCATGCGACGTAAGGCTTTTGAAATTATAACCGGTAATAACATCTACAATGCTTTCGCAGGCAGCGAGCATTTTCTGTGTAAAATCTTTGCTTACAAAAATGGGTGTCTCTGCAATGCGAAACTGTAACGCATCGGGGTGAAGATTTGCCAGCGCCTTTACATAGTCCTCATACTTTTTTTTATCGAATTGCTGATTGTACTGCGTGCGGATTTCGGTAACCATACTTTTTTTGTTGGAAAAAATAAAAGTACGAAACGAGTACATACAATGGCGAAAAGAAATGAATACAAGACTACTATTGCAGCCCGAAACAGCAGTGCAAAGTATGAATGAAATAAGAGCATTATCGCAGCCAAAGCATAAGTTATATGGGCTTGACCATCTGCGTGCGCTGGCGATCATTATGGTTTTTGTCTTTCATTACGGACATATATTTCCACATCCCGAATGGACTAATGCCATTAGTAATTTCGGGTGGACGGGTGTTGATCTTTTCTTTGTATTAAGTGGTTATTTAATCGCTTCGCAATTGTTCGCATCCATTGCAACAACCGGAACATTTTCGCTGAAAGAATTTTTTATCAAGCGATTCTTCCGCATTCTGCCGGCTTACTTTGTTGTCGTTGCACTTTACTTTTTATTTCCGCCTTTGCGTGAGCATGAAGCGCTTGCACCGCTTTGGAAATACCTGACGTTTACGCAAAATATAGGTCTTGATTTACGAACGCAAGGAACCTTTTCTCATGCCTGGTCGCTGTGCGTGGAAGAACAGTTTTACTTTTTATTTCCACTTATTCTAGTGGCGCTGCTCTATACAAAGACACTTCGCAAAGGCGCGTGGCTTCTACTCATTTTATTTGCGTTTGGTTTTCTGGCAAGATTATATTCATGGCATGTTTTGATATCTCCACACAACGGGCAAGATGACTTTTGGGTGTATTGGCAGGAGTGGATTTACTATCCTACTTTTTGCCGTTTAGACGGATTGCTTGTGGGTGTTTCTGTCGCTGCTCTTTTTCAGTATCGGCCAAAGGCAAGAGAATGGATACAGCAAAGGGGAAATGTATTTTTGATAGCGGCACTTGTTGTTTTAGCCAGCTCTTATTTTTTATGCGCCAACCAGCAAACTTTCACTGCTTCGATATTCGGTTTTCCGCTGGTAGATGTTGGCTATGGCTTGCTGGTAATGGGAGCCATAAGTCCGGTTACTTCTCTATATAAAATCAATTCGCGGACAACTACAAAGATTGCTGCTCTGTCGTTTGCGGTTTATCTTACGCACAAGATTATTATTCATCAAACCCAACTGCAACTTGGTAAACTGAATATCGCTAACGATAGTAATCTTATGTTTTTTATCTGCGTTCTTACCTGCTGGTTAGGTGCTGTAGTAATGAATAAAATGGTAGAGCTGCCCTTCCTTCGTTGGAGAAGTAAGTTCTTGAAAAAGATAAAAACAAAGCCAGTGGTTAAAACAGTAGCCGATGTAAATATTATTACTCCTTGAGAGCAGCGAACTTGAATCGGCAACTTTTAATAAAAGAAAAGGGTTGATGTAATTTTTTTACATCAACCCTTTTCTTTATTTACTGCACTGCTACAGCCGTTTTTGCTTGTAGTTCATCTTTCTTTTCACTTTGCTCACTAATGAGGTCGGCAATTAATGCTGTCCATCCTGTTTGGTGGCTGGCACCCAATCCACGTCCGGTATCACCCTGAAAATATTCATAGAACAAAACGAGATCTTCATTGCCCGGCTGGTTATAAAACCAGTTGTGGTTGCCATTGTATTTGCGGTTGCCATTGCCATCTTTCTCAAATAAACTAATTGCACGCTTAGTTAGCTCATCGGCTACATCGCACAGGTTCATTTTATTGCCGGTGCGCGTTGGAAATTCTACCTGCAAATCATCGCCGTAGAACTCACCATACTTACGCACCGATTGAATGAACAGGTAGTTCATCGGCATCCATACCGGGCCACGCCAGTTGCTGTTGCCACCAAACATATCCGAGGTAGAATCGCCGGGATCATAGGTGATGGTGTATTCAGTATCATGAATGTTCACCGTATAAGGATTGTCCTTATGATACTTGCTCAGGGCGCGGATGCCGCCTTCAGAAAGAAACTCATCTTCATCCAGCATACGCTCTAACAGATAAACTAACTTCTGAGGTTGTACTAACGACAGCAAAATATGATCACTGCCATAGCGCTCTTCGTTTGGCCAATACTTATTATGGCTCTTTCTGTATTGCTCAAAATACTTGATACGTTTGGTAAAATCAGAGAGCTTATCCAGCTTCTTTTTATCTAACACTAATACAGCAAATAAAGATGTTAAACCCACAATGGACTTCACTTCCAGCCGTTGTGGCTCACTGCCCAGAACAGATATAACGTCGTAGAAAAACTTATCATTGTCACTCCACAAATGATGCTTGTTGATCGATTCTGCAATCATTACAAAATGCTCGAAAAACCGTGTTGCTGTGTCTTCAAACGTAGCATCCTGTACTGATATTTCCAAGGCTATATCCAGCATGTTCAGTGCATACGTTCCCATCCAGCTTGTGGCGTCGGCTTGCTCTAATTGTATATCATGTCCGGGCAGGCTTCGGTTAAAAACGCCAATGTTATCTAAGCCCAAAAAGCCGCCTTCAAAAATATTATTTCCCTTTCGGTCTTTTCGGTTCATCCACCACGTAAAGTTGATAAGAAGCTTATGAAAAATCTTCTTCAAAAACACAATATCACCTTTGCCTTTTTGTGCTTTCTCTATATTGTAAACCTGTAGCGCAGCCCATGCATGAACCGGTGGGTTTACATCGCTGAAGTTCCATTCATAAGCGGGCAACTGACCATCGGGTTTCATGTACCATTCGCGCATCATCAACAACAATTGGTGCTTCGCAAAAGCAGCATCGATTTTTGCAAAAGCAATGCATTGAAAAGCCAGATCCCATGCCGCATACCATGGATATTCCCACTTATCAGGCATCGAAATCACATCTTTATTCTTAAGATGGAGCCAGTCGTTGTTGCGGCCGTTTATTTTCGCTTCGTTCACTTCGGTAATGCCATCGCTGTTTTGCAGCCACGCTTCTACATCAAAGCAATAATACTGTTTGCTCCAAATCAAACCGGCTAAAGCCTGCCGCTGAATATTCTTTACATCATCGTTTTTCTGTTGCGGAAGTACCGACTCGTAAAACTCATCTGCCTCTTTTTTACGCACCGAAAAAATGTGTTCAAAACCTGTTTCAAAAGCGTTCTTCACTTCGCTGTTGCTAAGCCTTAGGTACACCGTTTTTGTTTCGCCTGCAGCCACCGATAACTTATAAACCGGCGAACACTTGGTGCCTTGTTTTATGCTGCGTAAAGCCTTCTTGTTTTTACCATTAATAACAGCATTTCCGATTGCATCTTTTACAAAAATGCTTTGGTTTGGTTCGCCTGTTATTTTCTCTGTATTAGTCTCGTTGTTGGTAAACAATAAGTCGTCGGGATGTTGAAAATAAAGGTAGTAGCTGCCTAAATTCTCGTGCTGTGCAACGACTGAGTTTTTATAGTGATACCTGATGGAAGGCTTTGCTTCCATTGGGTTTCCGGGCGCTTGTTTGCTGAACCAGAGTGTTGGCAGCAGCGTTAGATCAGCCGATTCCGCATAACGGTTTGTAACATTGATGCGGATGAACAAATCAGTATCCGACTGCTTTGCATAAATAATGTTGATGTCGAAATAGCGGTTGTTGTTAAACACGCCGGTGTCTAAAATTTCATACTCATTATCGAGCTTTCCGAGGACAGCATTTTGCTGTTTTAATTCGGCATAAGGAAACGGCAGCTGTGGATATTTATACAAATACTCCATGTAGTAATGCGAAGGCACAGCATCGAGGTAATAGTAGAGTTCCTTCACGTCTTCACCATGATTGCCTTCGCCATTGCTTAGCCCAAACAAACGCTCTTTCAGTATCGGGTCTTTGCCGTTCCACATCGCAATAGCGAAACATAAATTTTGTTCTGCGTCAGAGAAACCGGCAATACCATCTTCGCCCCACAAGTAGGCGCGGCTATGAGCATGATCGAAGGGGAAATACTGCCATGCATCGCCGTTACGGCTATAGTCTTCGCGCACCGTTCCCCATTGTCTTTCGCTAAGGTAAGGACCCCACTGTGCCAGTGGTGTTTCCTGCTTAGCTATATTCATTATTCGTTGTTGTTCTGTTGTCATATTTTTTCTTTTTCTACTTCTCTTCCCTGTTTTCTATCCTCTTTTGTATGCCTTCTCTCTTATGTTTTATTTAATTTTTTGTTTAAGAAAGAGCGCATGCAAAAAACCAGACGATAATAACGGATGTCTGCGTTGCAAATAAATTTTACAGATGGATGGTGATTGTATAAAGGCAGCTATAAATAGAGCATAGCTGCCTATAAAAACAGGCTCGTTTAAAATGGAAGATTGATTTATAAAGCCGCTTCTGCGCTGGGTTCAAACGCCCTGTTTTGTTCTGCAGAATAAGTAGAAGGAATTTTTGTTTTCTGAACTTTGAATTGTTGCTGCTTTCTTTCTTTTATTTTCTTTATAAAAGAAAACTTGGGCAGCTTTACCAACGATTCGAAGCCTTCTGCATATAGGTTTAATATACTAACTGATAACATAAAATTTAATTTAAAAAGATGAACAAATAATGAATAGTGAAATCATCATTTTGTAGCGCCTTACACTGTTGTTGCGGGCACTTGTTTTGAAATAATCTTTATTTGCGGTTCTCTCACTTGTGCATTGTCCACCTGTGGTTGCTTGCGCAGTAATACAACACAAAACAGAAGCCCTGTAAACACAAGCCCCATTCCTACATACTCAGAAGAAATATAGCCGTAGCCAGCCGCAATAGGTAAGCCACCTAAAAAAGCGCCTATCGCATTGCCAATATTCAAACTCGCCTGCAAAGAAGCAGAAGCTAGCATCTCTGAGCCTGCGGCAGCTTTAATAATAAGCACCTGCATAGGGGCAACCAATGCAAAAGCAATCATTGCAGTGATGAACGTCATGAATATTGCCGGCACCGAATACTGCGCGGTAAGCGACACAACGAAAAGTGATACAATCATCGACAGTAATAAGATACTTATTGTTTTTAAGGGTGAAAACATATCAGCCAGACGACCGCCCAAAATGTTTCCTACCGTCATACCAATGCCGGCAATAATCATAATCACGGTCAAAGCATTCGCAGAGAAATGAGCTACCTGCGTCATCAGCGGAGCGATATAACTGATCCAGGCAAAGAGGCCGCCGCTGCCAATAGAAGCCATGGCAATAATGAGCCAGGGCTCAGGTTTTGCAAAAACTTTCAAACTGTTTTTAAAATTATTTTCCGGTGCTGCAGGTAAGGCTGGCATCCATTGTTTAATACTTATTGCAGCAATAAAAGCAATGGCTGCTATAGCATAAAAGGAAATGCGCCAACTAAAATGATGACCGATATAAGTGCCTAAGGGAACGCCAATAATATTCGCAAACGTTAAACCTGCAAACATGATAGCAACCGCCCTTGCTTCTTTGCCTTTCTGTGCTAAGCGACTTGCTACTACTGCACCGATTCCGAAAAAAGCGCCATGCGGCAGACCGGTAAAAAAACGCGCTATCATCAGTAGGTCAAAGTTGGGAGCCGAGGCGAAAAGCGCATTGAAAATCCCATACATCACCATAAGCCAGATCAGCACTTTTTTGGGCGAGTATTTAGCCGCAATCATTGCTGTTAGTGGAGCGCCGATAACCACACCTAATGCATAAGCCGAAATTAAATGCCCGGCTTCTGGTATGCTGACGGAGAGTGTTTTGGCTACATCGGGCAGCACCCCCATCATCATAAATTCTGTCATCCCGATGCTAAGCCCGCCGATGGCGAGTGTTAAGACGCTGAGTTTCGGCATTTCGAATAATTTCCTGTTGTTATTCATATCAATATTTTGTTCGTTTTCATTTTCGGATAAACAAAAGCCTGCTGTTCAGCAGGCAATTCGTTATTCGTTTTTAGACTTAAAAAGGATATCTTTTTTAGCAACAAATGTTGCAAAAGGTTATACTTTTTAAAATCCGGAACAAAGATAATGATTTTGTTTAAACGTTTAAACAATGAAATCGACTTTTAACATCTTACTGATTAAACGGAGAATCACTATTTTCGATTCGAATTGATTTAGTTGCTCAATTACAATTCATTAAACGTTTAAATTTATATTCGATATTCAACGGTTGCCAGTATGGAAAAAAGAATTTCATTAAAAGACATTGCTCAGAAAGTAGGTGTTTCCACTGCCTTGGTTTCTTATGTGCTAAACAACCAGAAAGAAGGCAGGATAAAAAAAGAAGTCGCCCAAAGAATAAGAGATACGGCTAAGGCCTTAAACTATCGGACCAACCAGATAGCCCGCAGCCTAAAGATGAGCAAAACATTTACGCTCGGGCTGATTGTTTCTAATATTTCTAATCCCTTTTCTTCCGGCCTCGCCCGCATTATAGAAGACGAAGCCGACAAACATAAATACACGGTTATCTTCGGAAGTTCAGATGAGAATGCTACCAAATTTTCCAAGCTGGTCGATACTTTTTTAAACCGACAAGTGGATGGTCTTATTGTTGCCCCGCCCGAAGGTGCAGAAAACGAAATCACCTACTTGCAGCAGCAAGGCATTCCCTTTATTTTAATTGACCGTTATTCGCCTTTGGTTGATACCAGCTATGTAATATTAGACAATGAAGAAGCGGCTTTCAGCGCTACCGAATACATTATAAAAGGCGGCGCTAAACGCCCTGCCATGATCACTTACGAAACAGCCCTGTCGCATCTTGAAGACCGGGTAATTGGTTTTAAAAAAGCACTGGAAGCTCATGGATTACCCTTTGCCGAAAACCGTTTAAAAAAGGTTGATATCAGTAATAAAAAAGATCAGATAGAAACGGCTGTGCATGATGTGTTGTATGCAAAAGAGCCCGCCGATGCCATCCTGTTTGGATCCAACAGCATTACCAATTATGCAGTAAAATACATCAACATGCTGCCAGTAAAAATACCTAAAGACGTTGCCCTGATTTCGTTCGATGAAACCGAGTCGCTCGACCTATTTTATGCGCCCATTACCTATATTAAGCAGCCTTTGCAGGAGATGGGAAAAGAAGCCATTGCAGCCTTATTGACAATGATTGATACGAAGGAAAATCACATGAAAAAAATTCATTTAAAAGGCGAGCTGATTGTAAAAAAATCGACTAAGTAAACAAGAGAAGAGTACAAATATTCTGTGTCTGAATAACAACG
>CAZZZH010000040.1:0-22578 GCA_964658445.1 Ilyomonas sp. | reverse complement strand
CATACCCGGTATAGGTGCCCGGAGCTAAGTTGCTAAACTTGTTGCTGCTGCCATAGGTATGGCCATCAAGGCTATACAGGAAAGGCGCTGTGCCGCCGGTTTTACTCAGCGTAATAATACCATTCGACGGGCATTTGGTAGCATTGCTTTTCGTGTAGCTAACAACCATAGCCGGGAGCTTACCCACTACGATGTTTTCTTTTGTTGCCATACAGCCTTTTGCATCTTTTACATAACCGGTATAAGTGCCGGCCGCCAGGCCTGTAAAAGTCTTGGTTGTTACGTAAGTACTGCCATCAAGACTGTAAGTAAATGGTGAAGTGCCACCCGTTCTGCCAAGTGTGATCTTTCCATCGTTTGCACAGGCTGATGCGGCAACGGTTGAGCTGGTTACAGTAAGAGCCGCCTTCTGTCCAACTACGATACCGGGTTTAGAAGCGGTACAGCCCTTGGCGTCTTTTACATAACCGGTATAGGTGCCTGCTGCCAGGTTATTGAACACCTTTGTAGAAACATAATTGATGCCATCTAAGCTATAAGTAAATGGCGAGGTGCCGCCCGTTCTGCCCAATGTAATCTTACCATTGTTAAGACAGGCCGATGTATTGGTTGTCGAGCTCGTAACGGTTAACGCTGGCGCCTTGCCGACTGTTTTTGAAATTGTGCCTACTGCATTGCGGCTGTCTTTTACATAGCCGGTATAGGTACCTGCGGCCAGACCGGTAAAGGTATTGGTGGTAACATAATGACTGCCGTCAAGGCTGTACGTGTAAGGCGATTTACCACCGGAACCCGACAGCTTAATCGTGCCGTCATTAAAGCAGGCAGAAGCTGCGGTAGTGCTGCCTTTTGCTACTACGGGTTTATAACAAGGATCATCAATAATACCATTGCAATCGTTGTCAAGTCCGTCACAGATCTCCGGTGCGCCGGGATGCACTGACGCATGTGTATCATCGCAGTCAGTGTTGTTGCTTACATAGCCGGCAGGCGCAGTAGCGGAACATGTGGTTGTGGTATGGTTTGCATCACCATATCCATCGCCATCCGCATCGCGGTAATAGGTTTGTGCCTGCGTAGCATTTACAACAACCGCATCACTGGTGGCGGAAGAACAGCCATTGCTGGCTGTCACCGTATAATTGCCGGTTGTCGCTACAATAATCGATTGCGTGGTATCTCCCGTATTCCACAAATTACCTGTAGCAGCACTCGAAGTAAGTGTAATCGGATTGGCTGAGCAAATGGTAAGAGGTCCTTCGGGAGATATAGTAGGTTTCACACTTACATTAGAATCTACCAATGTAAAGGCGATAGCACCCTGACAACCGCCGCCGTTATTCCGTACTCTGAATTCAACTGTTGAGGTCGGACCCAGGTCTCCTTGCCACACAAGGCTGCTATCAGCGGAAGAACCGGTCTGTTGCCATACCTGGGCTCCATTCACATACAATTCGGCATCATCGTCATGCACTGGGATGCTGATGCGGTAATTCCCGCAGGGGAAGCCTTTGCGCTTGGCAGTCCATGAGAAAATGTAATCGTTTGTATACATCGGGCATCCGGTGAAACCCGGTGCATCGGAAGGCACTCCATCCGTACCCCACTTATCTGTTGTCTGGAACGATAAACCACTTTCTGTATAGTACCCATAGTAGGCATTAAGGGTTCCTATACCATAACCTTGGGTATCAGGAATATAATGCGTCCAGGGTATATCGTAGCCCCAATACGTCGAGCCATTGTCAAAAGCATAGACATTCCATTCATTATTGCCGAATACATCCGGGTTGCCCGGCGCTTCTGTTACTACTACAGGATCGGATGGCTCGGAAATACAGCCCAAAACATCTTTTGCCGTTACGGTATAAGTGCCCGCATAGGCGGTATTGAAATACCCGGAGCTGTCATTACTATGCACACTGTCTGAATTTGCATAATAGGTATTGCCGTTACTTGTATTCGATACATAAAAATCGCTGTAATCATAACCATTTTGGCAGGTCTCCAATCCTGAGTAGCTGCCTAAAACAGGTTTATCCAGCGGCTTTACATTGATTTGCTGAACAACTGTTTGCGTGCATCCTGTTGTATCCGTAATTTGTACGGAGTAGCTGCCGGAATCAGTAACATGGATTGATTGTGTGATAGCACCGGTACTCCATACATAGCTAACACCATCATCTGCACGGAGATCAATTCCATAGCCAGGACAGAACGTAGTAGGTCCGCTGGCGGTAATGGCTGGCGCAGGTTTATAGTTAATGGTTACAGGCGAAGAAGATGTGCAGTTGTCAACCGTAACCGAATAATCGCCGGCTGCTGATACGGTAATACTCTGGGTAGTGTCGCCATTGCTCCATAAATAAGTGGTGCCACTGCTGGCTGTAAGTGCAACCGAACTGCCTGGGCAGATGGTTGTATTGCCACCCGCAGTGATTGTTGGAACAGGGTTCACAACGGCATGATAAGTAGCAGTGCTTACACAACCCTTGTAATTAGCCGCAAGGTTATAGTCCGTAGATTCGGTTGGATAAACGTTCACTTGCTGTCCGGTCAGGTTGCCTGGGGTCCACGCAAATGAAACATCTGATTGATAAGTGACTGTGATTTTCGCGTAATAATTATCCAGGTCAGGCCACTTTCTTACCCCAAAAGAGGCATATTGATAGGTCGGGTTGATCAGAAAAGTATTGTCTCCACCTACCACATAATCCTGCGCGTTTGGATAGAAAGTTTGTACAGGAGAAGGGGGTGCAGGCGTGCAATATTGCCATTCAGGAATTGTTATGGTTGACTCTCCTGTTCCATTTAAACTTGTTGAATGATTGTTTCCATAACCATCCGTTTGTTCAAATCCCAAAGCAAATTCAATTTTCACATTCGCAACGGGAGCATTGCCGGTATCTTTCCATTTGAAACCCCAGGAATTGTTGTTATATGCATATCCATAAAGTAAATCGGAGCCGCAGTAGCTTCCCATGTTAACAAGGTTAGATGCATCGATGTAATACGTGCGGGTAGTGTTAATCCTGTTATTGTTTACATACGGATTTGCAGTAAGTATAACTTTACTACCCGGGCAACTGGAAGCGACTACGGCCGATATGCTAAGACTATCCAGATGTTGCGAATTGATTTGTAGGGTGTCGGCTGTCGTTTGCGTACAACCACCATCACTTACGGTTACAGAATAAATACCAGCGCTGGTAACGCTAATGGTTTGTGTTGTTTCTCCTGTTGACCATGCATAAGTTTCGTGGGTACCTGCATCAAGCGTTGTTTGCCCGCCGGCACAGATATATTTACTTCCTAAAATGGGGTAGGGAACTTTCACAAAACTGATGGCACCATAAGAAGCGCCACCGCCATCTGTACCCCGGAACTCGATAGTCGAATTATAGTTGAGATCTCCTTCCCAAACGTCATTATGAACATCACAGCACCCAATATGCTCCCACACTTTTACTCCGTTGATGAACAATTGTGCAGCATCATCGTGCCCCGGAATACTGATCTGGTAATGACCGCAGGTAAAACCTTTTCGTTTTGCACTCCACGAATGGTTGTCGTTATTAACCGCACCGCAACCCAAAAAGCCCGGAGCAGAGGAAGGTGAAGTATTTTCATTCCATTTCGTTCTTGTATCAAATTGCAAGGCGGTATCGACATAATATCCTGTATAGTTTGAGCTCCATGCGCCGCTTCCTCCATTGGCATCGCCAGCATTGAAAGCGTATACATTCCAGGTGTTATTACCGAACTGTGATGTATCGCCTGGAATGCCTATACTGATAGCTACAGGCGACGAAACAGCCGGGCAAAGACCCGCTACTTGCACTGTATAATTACCTGAAATGCTGGCTGAATAAGTTGTAGATGTAGAATCAGCTATAGGATTTCCGTTCAAATACCACTGGTTGGCAGTATCACTGCTTGAAGTGAGTAAGATATTACTTCCATCGCAACTGACAGTATTTGAATAGGATAAGGTAGGAATCGGTGGATTCGCGGTAAAGGCAAATGATATCGCGCCATAAGAATCTCCTGTGCCTTCAGTAACCCTAAACTCAACAAGTGAGTTAGTCGTTAAATTGCCTTCCCATACATTGTTTGCCATTGCGCAGCAACCGGCATCCCATACCTTAACACTATCAATAAAAAGTTGCGCCTCGTCATCATGCGCGGGTATGCTTATCATATAATGTCCGCAGGGAAAGCCTTTTCGTTTGGCGCTCCAGGAATGGTTATCCGGCTGTACACTACAGCCCTCGTAACCAGGTGCACTTGATGGCGAGGCGGACGCTGCCCATTTGTTCCTTGTATCAAAGCCAAGCGCGGTGTCAACATAATATCCTGCATAGTTAGTATTCCAGGAATTTCCATTGTCTGATGCGCCGCCGCCATTCCACGCATACACATTCCAGGCGTTGTTGCCAAACTGGGAAGGGTCGCCTGGCGCCGGAGCATAAATGATCGTTATAGAGTCTGACATATCCGATATGCAATTGCCAGATGTTGTCGTTACCGTATAATCTCCTGCAGTAGTAGGAGCATAAGTTTGATCCGTGGCACCGGTTAGTAAGATTTCGTTTTGGTACCACTGGTTGCCGGCAGCACTACTGGATGAAAGCGTTACACCTCCTGAATTACCTGCATTACAGGTTAATGTTTGAGTGTTGGCTGTAATGGAGGGAGCGTCGGGAATACCGGAAACCGCTCCCTGGTATTCGTAAGCGCCCATATCAATGCCGGCTCCAAATGGGCGGGCATTGCCTAAGAAATCATTTGCCGGGGCATCGTCACTTGTCCCTGCGTCAATGGCATGGGAGCAGGATAAAAGCGCAAGGTTAGCATTGCTAAAGGAAGGATTAATATTAATGTTATGTGAACCTGCGCCTGTCCATCCGCCTTGTATATCTGAGTAAGAAACAGTAGCATTGCCTGAAACACTGGCTGCCGTGTTATTCCAGATTATACAATTGGTTACCGTAAGACTTCCGGCTAAAATTTCTATAACACCTGACCCGCCCGAATTATTAGAGAAAGAGCAGTTGATAACATTTCCGCCTCCATTGCCCTGAACCCCAATAACACTACCTACGCCAAAACTTCCACCTGTACTATTATTAGTAAATACACAATTCACCACCCGGCTATTGTTGCTGTATGAATTAATGCCGATAGCACCTCCGATTCCACTGGAATTATTACTGAAAAAGCAGTTGGAAACAACAGGATCACTTGTCGAAAAAGCCAGTCCGCCGCCGCTGTAAACGGCGTAGTTATTAATAAACCTGCAGTTGTTGATAAGAGGGTTTATGTAAAACTCACAATACATGCCTCCTCCGAAATAGTTACTTCCCGAATAGCTGTCCGCGCTTCCGTTTTGTACCGTAAATCCATCTATTACCGGAGACAGATCAGAAGAAGGCCCCTGGCAATGAACAACATGATAGGCGTCATTTTCATTTGTAGTTCCGCTTTTGTCGATATCGCCGCTTAAAATTGTTGGGTTAAGGGATGGATTTCTACCGTCAAAATTCGTTTCAGTACCGGTAAAGCCTCCGTAAATACCTACACCTCCTTTCAAATTGAATGACTGGGTACGGTCACTTGTGCTGGTAGGATAATAGATGCCGTTAGCTACCCAGAAATCAGTACCTGCCGATGCGGTATCCATGGCGTTTTTAAGCTGAGATGAATCTAAAGCATTGCTCCACGAAGTACCGTCTTTAGCGCCGGCACCGTTTTGCGTGACGTAAACAATGGTGTTGGCACTGGCAGCATAGGCAAAGAAGAAAGCAATCAGCAGCAGGTAAAACTGTTTCATCCGGAGTTGGTTTTTGAGGGCGTAAAGTTGTTCCATTGGTGGGTGCTCCGCAACGCCTAATATTAGGGGTAGAAGCTTGTTATGGATAACCTTTAGGGGCATGCGCGGCTTGTGTAAGCCGTAGAATTATTTATTATGATAAAAAGCTTTCTTTACTAAAAAAGCAGTTCCTTTAGTTTCAATTTAAATAACTGCTGTCACCACCATGTACTCGCTGACAAAAACTTGGATTGCATGTTTGCTCACAATTTTTTGTTTTTACATCACGCCTGCCGCGGCGCAGCCTTACCCGCAGAAAAAATTATCCTTTGAAGCGTTAACCATCGACGATGGCTTATCGCAGGGCATGGTTAATTGTATCATCCAGGATCATTTCGGGTTTATGTGGTTTGCTACCAAAGAAGGTTTAAACCGCTACGACGGATATCACTTTGTCGTGTATCGGCATGATATCAATGATACAACTACGCTGGCTGATAATTTTATACGCTGTGTGTTCGAAGATAAAGAAGGAAGGTTATGGGTGGGCACCGCAGGTCACGGGCTGGATTTGTTTGACCGCACCACCGAAACCTTTATTCATTTTACCCATAATGATAAAGACAGTACCAGTCTTCCGTCTGATAATATCGGGCGAATTGGGCAACGGGAAGATGGCTTACTGCTCATCAGCACATCCAATGGCGTTTGTGTGCTGAATGAAAAAAAGGGCACAGCGAAGCAACCCATCCTGTCGTTTATCACCGTTCTCAAACAGGAAGGCTATACCATTTGTCCTGCGGATGATAAAGTATGGATTTCTACAGACAAAAAGCTGTTTTGCCTGACGGGCAATGGAGTCAGTAATTTTCATATTGATACAGTACCCATTCGGCAAATTTTGCCCTCGGCCGATTACAAACCGCAGATGCAATCTATTGTACACGATTCAGGGAAACACATCCTGTACTTTATTACAAATAATACCATTGTTGCCTACAACGAAAAGACGAAACAATACAACAATAGCGGGAAGGAAATTTCAACCTGGTATGTAACACAGGCGGCTTTATGCAGCGGTGATAATATCTGGATACCGGAAGATACCAAGCTGCTCCTGTTTAATGCGAAAAAGGAGATGACTGAATGGATCCAGTCGGCTGATCCGAGATACGATTTGCTCATTAACAGTGTATACTGCCTTTATGAAGACCGGAGCGGAAACATCTGGGTGGGCACATCCGGCTATGGATTGCTGAAGTACAACGCACATGCTGATAAGTTTCACCATACCGACAATGGCAGCATCGGCTCCATGCAAGCGGATAATAAAGGAAATGTATTGGTTATAAAAAAGGGGGATGTAGCGTGTATATTCGACAAGAAAACGCAGAGCTATACCGGTCAGTTACCCGATTCTTCATGCGGCATTAGACTATATAACAGCGGAATGGAGGCTGTCTTACAGGATGAAGATGGAACCTACTGGCTAGCCCGGCAAAGCCTGCTTCACTACAATGCAGAGTCAAACCATGTAGATTCATTGCCAATGAATAAGCGCTTTTGCTTCCCTTTGTACAATGATACGACTGGCTTGCTTTGGATGGGTACCGATGTTGCCTTTGCCTCTTACAATAAAAGCACGAAAAAGTTTACTTATTATCCTTACCCGGTTAATACCGACAACACGCCTTACAAATTTCTTGAAGCCATTTATAAAGAGAATGATAGTCTGTTCTGGCTCGGAACTACCAATGGATTGTATCGGTTCAATAGCAATACCGGCAGTTGGACGGCATTTCGAAACAATCCTTCTAACCCTTCTTCATTGAGTTATAATCTAATCTTTTCGCTTTGCCCCGATCCCCGTTATCCGGACAAATATCTTTGGGTCGGCACCAATGGCGGCGGGCTCAACAGGTTCGAGTTTTCAACGGGAATATGTGTGCGATATTCTGTGAAAGACGGATTGCCTAACGATGTGGTGTATGGCATCCTGGGTGACAATGACGGCAACCTGTGGATGAGCACCAACAAAGGCTTATCCTGCTTCACGCTTCCGAAAGTTGGCGCTGCAAAAGGAAGCTTTCGTAATTACGAAATGAAAGATGGTTTGCAGAGCAATGAGTTCAACCGTTATTCTTACTGCAAGACAAAAGATGGCACTTTATTTTTCGGTGGTGTAGATGGTTTTAATTATTTTAATCCGCGCAGCCTGAGTAACAATGTAACCGTGCCCAATATCATAATCACCGATTTCAGGATTGGCAACCAGCCCGTCACCCTTCATAGCCGCGAAGGCTTCTTGCAAAAGCCTGTTTATCTTACTGATAAAATAGAATTGCAGTATAAGTACAACATGATCTCGTTCGAATTTGCTGCGATGGATTTTTCGCAACCCGAAAAAAATCTATATCAATACAAGCTGGAAGGTTTTGACGAAAACTGGATACCTTATGGCACTACACACACGGCTACCTATACCAATCTCGATCCCGGCACGTATACCTTCCGGGTAAAAGGAAGCAACAGCGATGGCGTATGGAACGAAAAGGGAACGTCTGTTACCTTAGTCATCCTTCCGCCTTGGTACATGACGTGGTGGTTTCGGCTGATGATAGTTATGATAGTGTTGAGTGTTTTATATGCCGTCTATCGCTATCGCCTGCAGCAGGCGCTAAAGCTACAGGCAATCCGCAATAAAATTGCCAGCGACCTGCACGACGAAATCGGCAGCAACCTTAGCACCATCTCCATCTTTAGCGATGTTGCCATTGAGCAGGCAGAAGGACAGCCGGTTTCTTCTTTGCTCAATAAAATCAGCAGCTACACACAGCAAAGCATGGAAGCCATGAGCGATATTGTATGGATGATCAATGCCGGAAACGATCGCTTTGAAAACCTAGTTGTTCGCATGCGTGAGCTTGCCGCTGAGCTGGTAGAAGCCAAACGGTCAAGTTTGCATCTTCAGATAGACGAGCCGGTAAATACAGTGAAGCTGGATATGGAAAAGCGCAAGAACTTCTGGCTTATCTACAAAGAAGCCCTGAACAACACGGCTAAATATGCCGACGCAAAGAATATATGGATTGAGTTATCGGCTGCCAACGGCAATGTAATGCTGCTGGTAAAAGATGATGGTAAAGGTTTCGATATGTTGACATCCAGCCAGGGTAATGGCTTGACTAATATGAAGCAGCGAGCCGAAGCCCTGCAAGGCAAGTTCTATATCCACTCCACCTCCGGCGGGGGAACGGTTGTAAAGCTGGTGTTCAAATATCATTAGCCATCTTGCTTAGCATCCTTTACCTATTGGATAGCAAACAACCCCTTATATTAGGTGTTTTCAGTAACCATTCGTCCATCTACATTCGCACTATGATACGTGTATTGGTTTACGAGGATAATAAAGGCCGGCAGGAAGCTCTGCAGTTGCTGTTGGAGCATACAGCCGATATGGAATGCGTTGGCGCTGCCGAAAACTGTGAGCATGTGGCAGAAGATATTGCTGCAACCAGGCCTGATGTGGTTTTGATGGACATTGACATGCCCAAAGTAAACGGCATTGAAGGCTTGAAAAGAATACGGCAATACGCCCCAGGTGTGCTGATAATTATGCAGACCGTTTTTGAAAACAATGAGAAAATATTCCAGGCGATACGCGCCGGCGCGCATGGCTATTTTCTGAAAAAGACACCTTCTCATAAATTACTGGAAGGCATACGCGAAGCACTGGATGGCGGTGCGCCAATGACACCAACCGTCGCAAGAAAAGTGTTGGAAATGTACCACGAGCAGCCGGTAATAAAACAAGAAAAGTTCGACTTAAGCGAACGTGAATTAGAGATTCTGTCCCTGCTCGTAAAAGGCTTGAGCTATAAGATGATCGCAGAAGCTGCCGGTATTAGCTGGCATACCGTCAATGGTCACTTCAAAAAGATATATGACAAGCTGCACGTTCATTCTGCCACAGAAGCGGTTAAAAAAGCAATTGATAATGAACTGGTGTAAAGGTTACGGTAAAGTCATTGAAAACAACAGCCTCTTCGTTGCAGGTTCTGTGATAATAATCAATCGATTTTAATTTTGCCAGTTTCTGGATTAGTTCTTGCCACTATATTGTCTTCATCATCGGCTTTCTTATCTGCAATCTCCCTGTAAATAAACATACTACAACATTAGCTTTCTTACTCTTTATAAATTGTCGAATAAAACGTTGTCTAAAAGTAGGGGATAGAAGTTTTGTACTTACCTTTATCCGGCTCCGCTATTGTAGTCTCACCGCTACCTTAAAAATCAAAAATTACTTTTAGGTGTCTCTGACCTTATACCGACCTTATACTGATGTTTATTCCAGGTAAAGCCCACTCAAAGCCCAGTAAAGGCGCACTGTCATTAATGATTATTTATCAAACTCTTTTCATCCTGTAATATCTTTTTCTTTAGTGTCCCTGGCATTGCAAGTAAAATAAACAGGAAACAAGGTTTGAAGAGATACCTGATTTCGAAACGAGCATATAGATATAACTTCTCTCTCGCTTGCCTCTTGCTTTTCAAAATATTGACTTGGTGTCTTTATACTGTATCAGGGGAAGGGAACAATGAAGTTGGAAGAAAATAAAGGAAGGCAGTATAAAATATTTAGTTTCCGATACAATATCAGTGACTCAAAAGCAATCGCAATACCAAGGTAAATAAGCTAACAACTAAGCGGCTAAAAACTCTATAAATGAAAATGCACGAGCCTTTTAATATCACTCTTGCTTCCACCTACACTTTTATTAGGTTTTCCCGATCTGGAAATCTGAAATTAGTAACATAGCCCGGTAGTTAACAGGAGTACATTTTACATAAGCACTTTCCAATAGTTACTCATCTTGCTTGTCCGTAATCAGTCGGTAAGCTCTTTCTGGATTGATTCGTTCCAGAGGTTTGAATGTTTTACCTGCCAGCTCGTTGTAGTTTACAAAAAAGGTTTCTAACTGGTCAAGAATGTTCTTAGGTAAATCATCCAGCGATTGAACATTGGTAAACAATTCAGAAACTTCCGGCACCGCGAGGAAGCGGTCGTTGCGCACTGTATTTCCTTCTTCCGTTTGTTCTGCTGTAATGCCGCCAATTATCCTGCAATCCATCACACAACCCGGAAAGCTTTTTAGCTCTGAAATGACGATAATATCCAGCGGGTCGCCATCTTCTCCTTGGGTATTGGGTATAAAACCAAAATCAAATGGAAAGACCATTCCCGCCGGCATTGTCTTTTTCAGTTTAAACAACTTTAAGTCCGGTTCATAATCATATTTATGTGCACTGCCTTTAGGAGTTTCTATTATTGCTGTTATTGTGTTCATAAGGAGCTTTGTTTACTTACAATTTGTTTTGTGTTTTTGCTGTCACCTTTATTTTTTTTATAAGCCACACTGAGACTTATACTTTCGTTCTCTTTCTTAACAGGCAGCTTACTTTTATTAGTTGCGCTTTGTCCGGTCATTCCTTCATAGTGAAAGGCCAGGATACATCCTTTGTACGATACCTGCTTCGGGTCTTCTGCAGAAGGTCCGCTGGTTATAGAAGCGCTGTCTGTTACTGCATAAATCGTTTTTCAATCCGCCGATATCGCCACATCTCTATACCGTACCTGTGCTTTAAAGTAGCAAATCGTATCGCCGGTAATACCGGTACCATTTTCAGTTAATTTCAGCCTTATAAGATGACCATTTTTAAGTGATGGCAGCAGTAAGGAATTCTTCCAGCCCGGTATCGCATCTAATGTGTAAACGTCAATACTGCCAGGCGCTTCCGATGCCCATTCCTGCTTACCCGTATCCATTTTTATACTATCGTAAAGGGTTGTCAGAAAAGAATGTGCATTTGGATACAGGGTTATCATTGGGTTCCTGTAATCGGTACCTAAAGCTCTTGCATTTTCTTTTTCACTTCCTATCTGCGGGTAAGTGGTATGCCAGATACCAGGCAGGCTCTGGTGTGAAGTAACACCCGCAGCCAATCCATCATAGTTACCATCGTCATAACCAATAACCAAGGGATGCCCATAGTTTTTTCCTTCCTCAATAATATTCACTTCATCATCTGAATAAGGACCATGCTCACTTTCATAAATTCTGCCCATATTATTGATTACTGCGTAAGCTAATCCCTCAGGGTTTCGGTGCCCATAACTATACACTGCATTTTGCCTTTTGTCATTAAAAGGATTATTGTTGGGTATCCATCTGTCGTATGCATCCTTATCTGCATCCGGCTCGGTATTGAAACGTAATATTTTTCCTTCGTAATCGTCTTTCTGTTGTGCATGGTTGGGGCGTCCTGCATTGCCAAATTGGCTGGCTCCCATATCTCCAATGGAATAAAAAAGATAATTTTTCCCATCTACAGGCGCTATCACTAATCGCCCGCCATCGTGGTCGCTGCTGGCAGGAATGCTATCACAAATGATCTGCGGATGCACCAGTTGCTGAGCTTTTACATCATACTCATAACGAACAATACGAGCTGTAAAAAAGCATCCGCCAAAATTAACGGCGCATCCTTGCCCGGTATCGGCAACGCCGGCAAACTTATAATGATAAGCGATGTACACGTAAGGCTTGCCCGACAATAACTGCGGGTGCAAAGCCATACCCATCAATTTGCCTTGTGGCCAAGGCTTGCCATGAGCCGCTTCTTTCATTTTATCGTAACGCGGAAACTGTCGTTCGGCGCTTACATCCAGCATTACTGTTTTTTTACCGCTGGCAGGTTCAATCCGGCTCACTTGGTAAGCTTTTGCTTCTGTAATCCATAAATAACCATCAGGACCAAAAGTCACTTCCCACGGGTCGCTTAAATGGCTTGCCATAATGCGCTCGGTAAACCGTTCTCCGCTGGCACCGGTAAAGGTTTGTGTAAAGGATAAAGAAGTAAAAAAGCAACAGCACAAAAACAGCAGGTATCGTGTGTAAAACATAGGTTGTATTCGTGACAGGTGGAACACAATAAATCTGCCACCACACTTTTCTTTTGGGATATAATTTTCTTTCCTGCATAACCTTGTATTTCCGTTTACTGTTTGCCTGTGAATAATGATAACCGCTGTTTTTGGTGCTTCGGCAAATTATTAGAGACAAATGGTTCCTGAACTTATCAAACGCAGTTAACCGATGAGGTAACAGAAACTGTTTTGAAGAGAATCATCCGTTTAAAAATTCGCCTTTTGGTGTGTTATTGTATCATCATTAGCTTAAAGGAAATGGTAAAGCAACTACACGGTCAAAAAAGTTTTTTTGTCTGCTTCCTGTACAAAGAACAAACTATCAATATTTTATAACCAGGTTATACATATCTGTTTTCATTAGATAATTATCGGGTTATCTGTGGCATGTGTTTTAAGGCAATGATTGTATTGTTAACCGAAAAGAATTACATCTATGTTTTATCATGTAAAAGACTTGCAGTTCAATGCACGAGTGTCTAAACCAGACCCAGCATTTGCGACTTTGTTATTAGAACAGTTTGGAGGTGCCAATGGTGAGCTGGCGGCAGCCCTTCGATATTTTGTACAGGCGTTTGGCGCACGCAATCCGCATCCGGATAAGTATGACCTGCTGATGGATATTGCCACAGAAGAATTTAGTCATCTTGAAATTGTTGGAGCTACTATTCAAATGCTTTTAACCGGCATTAACGGTGACTTGAAAGATGCTGCTGAAAATTCAGAAATCATGCAGTTGCTACAAGGTAAGGCAGCGAAAGAAAACTTTATTCACCAGGCAATGGTAGCACCGGAATTATTCATTCAATCGGGTGGTGGACCTACTTATACCAATTGCCAGGGTGTGCCATGGACAGCGGCCTACATCAATGCCGATGCAACCGGGGAACTTACCGTAGATCTGCGCGCTGATATAGCTGCCGAATCGAAAGCTAAAATTGTGTATGAATACTTGTTGCAGTTTACAGAAGATCCGTTTGTAAAAGAGACGTTGCTATTCCTGATGACGCGTGAAGTGGCGCATTACCAGATGTTTGAAGCTGCGCTGAATACATTGCAGCCTAATTTTCCTCCGGGCACTTTGCAAGCTGATCCCCGTTACAGTAATCTTTACTTCAACATGAGTAATGGCAGCAGTGTACGCGGACCTTGGAACCAGGGAACCAGCACCCAACTGGGTGAGCCATGGCAATATATTGAAGACCCAATTAATTATGTAATGGAAACAAATGGTTTGCTAAAACAAAAGCCTAGTGGAGCAGCTTACACAGAAGAACAAGTGCAAGCCATGAACGAAAAATTGGGCAAAGCGAAAAGCGAAGCGGTAAAAGAAGCTGCACCCATGGGTCCGCAGCAATGGAATGGAACGTATGAAGAAAAGCTGATAAAAGCTGCCAGTACAGATTTTAAATTGTAAGAGTAGTTTTACATAAATGGCAAAAGAGCAAAGTGGTACCATAAAGCATACAGAAGAACAGAAAGCGGATGCTGTAGAGATTAGTTTCTTTACAGATCCGCTTTGTTGTTGGAGTTATGTATTCGAGCCATCGTGGCAACGCCTTTTAAAGGAGTATGCAGGTGAGATAAATTACAGATATATCATGTGCGGTTTGCTGCCCGATTGGAACAGCTATAATGACCCTGTAAACTCGGTAAGCCGCCCGGCGCAAATGGGGCCGGTTTGGATGCAGGCGAGTCATGTTTCTGGTGTCCCGATAAAAGGGGAAATCTGGATAAAAGATCCTCCTGTTTCTTCCTACCCTGCGTGTATAGCGGTTAAATGCGCTGAACTTCAATCGGCAGCCTTAGGTGAAAAATATTTACAATTGGTACGTCGACGGGTAATGACGGAAGTGCAAAGTATCAGCCGGCAGGAAGTATTAGAAAATGTAGCAGAAGAACTGGCAAAGCAGGATAGTGATTTTGATGTACAACGGTTTACTAACGACCTCCTGAATGGAACCGGACTGGAAGCTTTTCGAAGCGATTGGCAGAAAGCACAGCTGCAACGTATTGAACGTTATCCTACTCTTATTTTCAGGCGCAAAGGTTATAAAGCCGTTATGCTTTCAGGCTATCAGCCTTATGAAGTATTGCAACAGGCTTTTCAACAGGTAGCGCCGGAGTTTGCTTCTCTTTAAAATAAGTACTATTGCTATCGAGTGATAAAATAGTAAGAAGGGCATTGCCTTTCTTACTATTTTATTTTATCAGCAGCAAACTATATATCTGCAAAAGAAAATGAGATTTTAATTTCAGCAGCTTTGCATTTTTATAAAGTAAACACCCCTCACTATTTGCCTGCTTTATTTGAAACATCTTTTTACGCCTGCCATTTATACCCTTACTCGTCTACTTTACATGCAGTTAAGTCTGAGAACGGATAGATTATGCACCGGCCGAATCCGGCGTAGTGTTGGCTATGATAGGATAATATGTCGTTAGTTAATATTCACATCGGCACATCGGGATGGAGCTACAAGCATTGGAAAGAAAGTTTCTATCCAAAAGGTACGAAGCCGGCTGATTATCTCACTTATTATGCAGAACATTTTTCTACTGCCGAAATCAATACCACCTTCTATAGCACACCCCGGCTATCAACGGTAGAAAACTGGCGGGATAAAGTGCCAAAAGGATTCCGGTTTTCTATAAAGATGAACCGATATCTTACCCAGATGAAGCGGTTGAAAGAGCCGGAAGCATCATTGGAAAAATTCTTCTCGGCTATTGAACCTGTGCAGTCTTTATGCGGAATGATTTTATTACAATTGCCACCTTCGCTTGTGTTCGATTATGAAAGAGCTGACTATCTTTTTTCTTTGCTTAAGAAAGAATACAAACCATACGAATTCGCTTTGGAAGTGCGCCACGCTTCGTGGCTTGAAGTTGATAGTATCAGTTTATTAACGAAGTACAATATTGCGTTTGTTATTTCGCAGTCGGGTAACAAGTTTCCTTATGCAGAAATGATTACGGCGAAAAACATTTATGTTCGCTTTCATGGTCCTGAGGCTTTGTATGCATCTTCTTATAGCGATGACTCATTGAAATATTATACTGAAAAGTTTTTGCAATGGACGAAAGAAGGACATACTATTTGGGCTTATTTCAACAACGATATAAATGGTCATGCCATAGCTAATGCGAATACATTAATAAGCCTGATACATTCATCAAAATAAAAAGCAATGCTGGCGCAAACAACGGATTACTTCAAACATATTTTTGGGAGCAAGGATAACAAAGCCAACTCGCGCAGAGAGCGGATGTTTAATCCTGCTTATTCGCTGAAGCGTCAAGATGCCAAAGAGATAGCAATCTGCGTGTATGACTATGATGGTGAAGACATCCGGCAACATCAATTAACTACGGTACAGGAAACTTTTCACTTTAAAGAAACCTCTTGTGTAAGCTGGATAAATATCGACGGCATTCGCAAAGCCGATGTGGAAGCGGTTTGCCAGCATTTTGGCGTTAACAGCCTGATAGAAGAAGACATTCTTAGCGTAGGTCAGAGACCGAAGATGGATGAAGTTGACGACATTATGTACTGCCTTCTGAACATGCTTTATTTCAATGAAAAAAACATTACCGTTGACCAGGAACAGATCAGCATTATCCTTGGTAAAAACTTCGTGATTACCTTCCAGGAAGATGCGGAGCAGGATGTGTTTAATCATCTCCGCGAGAAGCTGAAGGTGAACAGCAGCAAGCTTCGCCATGCGCATGCTGATTACCTGGCTTATTCGCTCATTGACATGATTGTTGACCATTATTTTTCAGTGATGGATAAACTGAGCGAACGCATTGAGGAAGTGGAAGAAGAGATTATCCATGGCGATAGTGTAGACTCGCTGGCGAAGACCAACCGGCTGCGCAAAGAGCTGATTGTATTGCGCAGAAATATACTGCCGGTGCGCGATATCGTCATGAGCATTATCCGTAGCGACAGCGAACTGCTGAACGATAAAGTGATCCGTTATTTTAAAGATGTGCAGGACCACATAGTGCAGGCTGCCGATATGGTTGAGAACTACAGGGAAATGATGATGAACATGCAGGACCTGTACCTGAACAAAGCCAACATTAAGATGAACGAGATTATGAAAGTGCTGGCGATTGTGACCTGCCTGCTGGCGCCGGCTACAGTAATTGGCGGCATTTTCGGGATGAACTTTGATCGGATTCCGTGGCTGCACAACCAATACGGCTTCTGGATTGCAGTGATGCTGATGCTGCTGATACCGGTGTGGATGGTGGTTGAGTTTAAGAAGCGAGGATGGTTTCGGAATATGTGAGTTGATGTGATCTTTCTTTGCTACTTTCTTTTCTTGAAAAAAGAAAGTAGCAAAGAAATTCAAGCACGAATGATATACATCACATTCGTGCACGGTTCTTTGATTAGGCTTTGGTAGTGGAGAGGCGAAGGACATTTGTACTTAGTGGTTTGGTGTAACAGTAACAGTGTGTTTGTTTTTGTTAACTTGTTGAGTGGAGAAGTGTTTTGAAGGCTGATTTTTCTTGGAAGCCTGTAGTTAAATTATCTTATATAGAAAAGGGTTTGCGGTATGTGATGAACCCTTTTTGTTTACAGTGTTACTGTATAATTGTCTTTCGATATTTTAGTCATTAGATTCCGCAAAAAGCCGCCATTAGTTTGTTGTCACATGGTCCGTTGTTGGCGGCATTGCAGAATGACGGAGCCCTGTTTTAATGCACTAGCTAGTGAAATTAGTAGAAGTGGTAACTTTTGCTCATCCTGACTTATATTAAACCTATGTTCTTTCTGCCTGTCCATCAGCGAAACATTTGTTTTGCTCTCCACACAAATAAAGAATCAGCATTTGCTGTGGCGCGCCGGCTTTGGTTGCGCAGTCGCAGATTTATCTTCTCTGCACGACCAGCATACCGATAAACAATACGCTTCCCTGCGTGCGGCTTCTGCTTTATTGCCGAAGGACATGGTTGTTACCACCAACACATTGAAAGAATTGGTGACAGACAATAAAAGCATGGGTAACCAGCTGATGGGAAGAGACAGTTTATCTGCCGATAGTAAGAAAGAGATTCGTCAGCAAACGCGCGAAAACATTAGTAAGCTAAACCTTACGTGGATGAATGAAATGGTGACTTCTCCTGCGCAGCTTCGGGAGAAGATGTCGCTGTTCTGGCATGGGCATTTTGCATCGCGCATCATCAATATTTACTTCCAGCAGTTGCTGATCAATACCGTGCGCACCAATGCGCTGGGCAGCTTCGGCGATCTGCTAAAAGCCGTAAGCAAAAGTGCTTCGATGCTTAGCTTCCTGAACAACCAACAAAACCGCAAACAGCACCCGAATGAAAACTTTGCGCGCGAAGTGATGGAGCTCTTCACCATGGGCAGAGGCAACTATACGGAACAAGATGTAAAAGAAGCGGCGCGAGCCTTTACCGGCTGGGGTTTCGACATTAATGGCGACTTTAAGTTCAGACCTTTTTTTCATGATGATGGCAACAAAAAGTTCCTCGGCAAAGAGGGGAATTTTGATGGCGATGATATCTTGAACATCATCCTGGAGCAGAAGCAAACGGCGGCTTTCATCACCCAAAAAATATACAGGTATTTTGTAAACGAAACGCCCGATAAAGAGCACATCAACTGGCTGGCAAATCGCTTTTATCAAAGCCATTACAACATACAAATGCTGATGGATGACATCTTCGGCAGCGATTGGTTTTACGAAGAGAAAAATATAGGTGCCAACATTAAATCGCCGGTCGAACTGCTGGTTGGCTTTCGCAGAACATTGCCCATGCAAATGGAGAATGAAGGCATACAATTGTTGCTGCAAAAAGCGCTGGGGCAACTGTTGTTTTACCCGCCGAATGTGGCGGGCTGGCCGGGTGGAAGATCGTGGATTGATAGCTCGACATTAATGCTTCGCCTGCGCATTCCGCAACTGCTGAAAGATGACGATACCTTTTACATTACTACGAAACAAGATGATGATGTGCAGATGGGCATGAGCGATAAGAGTAGCACCATAAAATCGGGTAACGAAAAGCAACTTGGTAACGATGGCTTTCAACTGCGGGCAAACATAGACTGGGCAAGCTTTACAAAGAGTTTTGCCGATGTGAAGAAGGAGAATTTATATGCGATGTTGGAGAACGCGTTGCTACAGGTACCGGCGGCTTCCATCAATCAAAACGCAGTGCAGCCAATAACAGATAGCAGCACGAGAGAATCGTATATACAAACCACGGCGATTGCGCTGATGAGCACGCCGGAATACCAGATGTGTTGAGATGAATAATCAAGAAACAAGAGGCAAGGAGCAAAGGGCAAGTATAAATTCTTGCGTGTAGAGTTTGCTTTCAACCATTACCCAATAACAATTATCAATTAACAATCGCACTATGCTTATAAAACGCAGGCAGTTTTTACAGATCGGTTCGCTGGCGACCGGCTCGTTTATGATTCCAAAGTTTTTAAAGGCTTTTGAGAATAAAATGCCATTTGTGCCGGGCGGAAATAAGGTGGTTGTGGTGCTGCAACTGAGTGGCGGCAATGATGGACTGAACACCGTAATCCCTGTGCGGAACGACATCTACCAAAGTGCCCGCCCCAACCTCGGACTGGGCAAAGACAAAGCGGTAATGATAACCGATGAAGTGGGCTTGCATCCTGCGTTGCAGGGCTTTGCCGATCTGTATAGCGATGGCAGTTTGGGCATCATCAACAGCGTGGGTTATCCCAACCCTGACCGCAGCCATTTTCGCAGTATGGACATCTGGCAAACGGGCAGCGAGAGCAGCCAGACCTGGCAAAGCGGCTGGATTGGACGCTACCTGGATGCGCAATGCAAAGGCTGCGACAAACCTACGCAGGCGCTGGAAATAGATGATACGCTAAGTCTTGCGCTAAAAGGGAATGACGAAAAAGGCATCGCGCTGCGCGACCCGAAACGGTTGTACAGCACCAGCCATGAAGATTATTTTAAGACCTTATCGCAAAGCCATCACGATGATGACCACCACGAAAAGCCGGTGGATTATTTATACAAAACCATGGCGGAAACACTGAGCAGCGCCGATTATATTTTTGAGCAAAGCAAGCTGCATCCTTCCACAGCGGACTATCCGAAAACGCAGCTGGGTGCCAGTTTGAAAACAATTTCATCGCTGATACAATCAGACATTAACACAAAAGTGTATTATGTGAGTCATGGCAGTTTTGATACGCATGTAAACCAGCAGCAACAGCAACAGCGCTTGTTTGCAGAAATGAACGACGCGGTGGCTTCGTTTGTAAAAGACCTGAAAGCCAACCACCGTTTTGATGATGTGCTTTTGTTTACGTTCAGCGAGTTTGGGCGTCGCGTAGCGCAAAACGCCAGCGGCGGAACCGACCATGGCACGGCGAACAATATGTTTCTGCTGAGTGGTGGTTTGAAGCAAAAAGGATTGATTACACCAATGCCGGATTTAAATAATTTGGTGGATGGCGATTTGCAATATCAAACCGACTTTAAAAATGTGTACGCTACGGTGCTGGATAAATGGCTGAAGGCCGATGATGCAGCCATTTTGGGGAAGAAGTTTGAAAAGCTGACGTTTGTGTGATTGATTTTTCGTTTCGCCTCCCAAAAACCGTCCTTTACTATCATCTGCAGCTGCGGATTGAACCAAAGGACGTCATTTGCCTCAGTCTGCAGCAGAGGATTGAGGTAAAGGAAGAAAAATGTACCAATTCCGCTGTCGGATTTGCATTTGTACCAGGTAAATTCATCAGTAAAAAGAAAACATAAGATGCTTTTCCTGCACATTCCCTTCTTTACCCAACCCCCATTTCGCCTACTTTTGCAGCCTCATTTTTACGTTTATGCAAAGAGACACACAGATATTCGATCTTATTGCTAAAGAATTGGAGCGTCAGCGCCATGGTATTGAATTGATTGCGTCGGAAAACTTTACCAGTCTGCAGGTGATGCAGGCAATGGGCAGCGTGATGACGAATAAATATGCCGAGGGCTACCCCGGCAAGCGCTACTATGGCGGCTGCGAAATTGTAGACCAGAGTGAGCAGCTTGCCATTGACCGGCTGAAACAAATCTTTAATCTGGAATATGCGAATGTGCAGCCACACAGCGGCGCGCAAGCCAATGCGGCTGTGTCTTTAGCGGTGTTAAAACCGGGTGATGTAACGCTGGGTTTAGACCTGAGCATGGGCGGGCATCTTACGCATGGCTCGCCGGTAAACTATAGCGGTAAACTGTACGAAGCGCATGCCTATGGCGTAACCAAAGAAGGTTTGGTAGATTATGATAGTTTGGAAGCGAAAGCGAGGGAAGTAAAACCGAAAATGATCTATTGCGGCGCCAGCGCGTACAGCCGCGATTGGGACTATGCCCGCATTCGCGCTGTGGCAGACGAAGTGGGCGCGATTGTAATGGCAGATATTGCGCACCCGGCGGGCTTAATTGCGAAAGGTTTATTGAACTCTCCGTTTGAGCATTGCCATATTGTTACTTCCACCACGCACAAAACGTTGCGCGGACCTCGTGGTGGTATTATTATGATCGGGAAAGATTTTGAGAATCCGTTTGGAGCTAAGGATAATAAGGGTAATATCCAGATGATGAGCAAGCTCATTGACCTGGCAGTATTTCCCGGTACACAGGGCGGTCCACTGGAACACATTATTGCTGCGAAAGCCATTGCGTTTGGCGAAATATTGAGCGATGAATTTACCGTGTATGCACAACAGATTGTAAAGAACTCGCAGGCGATGGCAAAAGCGTTTACGGACAAAGGTTATAACCTGATTAGTGGCGGAACCGATAACCACCTGATGCTGATTGATCTTCGCAATAAAAACATCAGTGGTAAAAAAGCCGAACAGGTATTGGTGGAGGCTGATATTACCGCGAATAAAAACATGGTGCCTTTTGATGACAAGAGTGCGTTTGTTACCTCGGGTATCCGGGTTGGCGTGCCTGCCATCACCACACGCAACATGAAGGAAGAGCACATGCCGTTTATTGTGGACAATATTGATAAGGTGCTGATGAACGCCGATGATAAAGCTTTGATAGAAAAAGTAAAAGGCGAAGTAAACGAATTTATGAAGCAGTTTCCTTTATATCCTGAGTTGTAAGTTTTTGTTAATATGGTAAAGAAATGCTAAAGGAAAATATTTTTTAGGATTGCTTTTTACTTATGGCAACATTTATGGTCTCAGTTACCAAACAATTTATCATTTATGAAAAAGATTTTCGCACTCTTAGCTGCTACTGTTGTTCTCGCTTCTGCAAGTTTCGCTCAGACCGGCAAAATGAAGTCTGACACTACTCACAAAAAGATGGTGCATAAGACCACTACGCACAAGTCCACGCATAAGAAAGATTCAACAAGCAAAATGTAAAACAGAGCGGGTGTTCCCGCTTTTCGTTTTTCATTTACATCATTGTGTAACCACAGCTTAGGCTGTGGTTTTTTTATGCAGGTAAAAGAATGAAAAGACGGATGCGGTTGCAATTCGGTTTTTAAACTTGTACAGTTAAAAGCAGAGCTGGAGAGCCTGGAGATATTGCTTTTTATCGTTTGGGTCATCTTCAAAACTTTAATGTAAGTAATTGGAAAATCCTTTACCTTCCCTAAGTAATCAATCTGAATTTTATTCTTATTTTTTTGACCTGTAAAAAACCAATCTGATATGCAGGGAGACACAAAGAGTCCAATAGACAAAGAGAACAAACGTAGCGATGAGAGTCACTTACCCCGTGCT
>CAZZZH010000039.1:0-22896 GCA_964658445.1 Ilyomonas sp. | reverse complement strand
ATTATATGGACGGCTACGCTTGCCAGCGACAATAAAGACTTCAAAAAATTGGTTGCACCACTTTACAAGTATGTAACAGAAACGCCCACGCGCGTGCCCCTGAGCGACTGGCACGAAACCACAGATGGCAGCCAGGTTGGCTTTCAGGCGAGAAGCGTAGTAGGCGGATATTTTATGAAGATGTTGGATAATAAAATGCACAAAGGCGAAACGGCATCTAAGTAAAAAGCGCTATCACTTACCAGCTTGGATATTTCGTACTACGTTTGTGTTATCAATCGATATTTAAACGAAAGAAAGTATAGATTTCGTCTCGTCAATGTTTGCTTTAATCAATTAGTACACATGCAGAAAACAGATTTTTTAGTCATTGGTTCCGGCATTGCAGGACTTACCTACGCCCTGAAAGTAGCCGAGGCTTTTCCGGAAAAAACGATAACCATTATTACCAAAACCAGCACCGATGAAACCAACACCAAGTATGCGCAGGGTGGTGTAGCCGGCGTGATGGACGAAGCCAAAGACAGCTATGAGAAACACATAGAAGATACGCTGATTGCCGGCGATGGACTGTGCAATAAAAAGATTGTAGAGATTGTGGTAACGGAAGGTCCGCAACGCATCAATGAAATCATTGATTACGGGGCGATGTTTGACAAAGACGAAAGCG
This sequence comes from Ilyomonas sp., assembly GCA_964658445.1. Taxonomy (GTDB): domain Bacteria; phylum Bacteroidota; class Bacteroidia; order Chitinophagales; family Chitinophagaceae; genus Ilyomonas. The sequence continues at coordinate 22,226 of CAZZZH010000039.1, read as the reverse complement.
GTGATTACGCATTGGGCAGAGAAGGTGGCCATAGCGAGTTTCGCATCCTTCATCACAAAGACGTTACGGGAAAGGAATTAGAGCGGGCATTGCTTTCTCAGATTACAAAATACAACAACATAAAGCTCATCAACCACTGCTTTGTGCTCGACCTGATCACACAGCATCACATGGGTTATCTGGTTACAAAATCTACCACAGACATTTGTTGTTATGGCGTATATGTGCTGAACGAAGAGACCAAAGACATCGATACCATTTTAGCCAAAATAACCGTGATGGCAACAGGCGGCTGCGGTCAGGCTTACCGCACCACCACCAACCCGAAAATAGCGACCGGCGATGGCATAGCTATGGTCTACCGCGCTAAGGGCAGGATTGAAAATATGGAATTTATCCAGTTTCATCCCACGGCTTTGTTTGAGCCCGGCGTGTCTCCTTCTTTTCTTATTACAGAAGCCGTTCGCGGCGATGGCGGCATTCTTCGCAATAAAGACGGCGAGGCTTTTATGGAACGGTACGATGTGCGTAAAGACCTTGCGCCAAGAGACATTGTAGCGCGCGCCATAGATAACGAAATGAAACGCACCGGTACCGAGCATGTTTATCTTGACTGCCGGCACATGAGCAAAGAAAAATTTGTTCATCACTTCCCAAATATTTATGAAAAATGTTTGAGTATCGGCATTGATGTAGCGCAGCAAATGATACCTGTGGCACCAGCAGCGCATTACAGTTGTGGTGGAATAAAAACAGACGAATGGGCACGCACATCTATACAGAATTTATATGCCTGCGGCGAATGCGCCAGTACCGGCTTGCACGGCGCCAACCGCCTTGCCAGCAACAGCCTGCTCGAAGCGATGGTATTTGGTCACCGCGCTTTTATTGACAGTGCAAAAACCATTGACAGCATTGCATTTGAGACCGCTATACCCAACTGGGATCAGCAGGGAACCACTGAGCCAAAAGAAATGATTTTAATTACTCAAAGTGTAAAAGAACTGCAGCAGATCATGAGTGATTATGTGGGTATTGTGCGTACTGATATGCGGCTTGAGCGGGCTGATAAACGTCTCGATTTATTGTTTGAAGAAACAGAAGCTTTATATAGAGACACCCGTGTATCACCTCAGCTTTTTGAACTGAGAAATATTATCACCGTTGGATACTTGATTGTTAAAGGCGCATCGTTTAGAAAAGAAAGCCGGGGATTGCATTACAACACTGACCATCCCGATAAAAGCACATTGCTTCAGAATATCGATTTGTAATGTCTTGCCTTTTCTCTGCCCGTTATCTTTGTTTTCATGTTCTATATTGTATATGGGTTCTTTTACCTGTTTTCTTTGCTGCCCTTCTGGCTTATATACTTATTGAGTGATGGCATCTCTTTTCTGCTGTATTACATCATCAGGTACCGCAGAGAAGTGGTGAAGAACAACCTGCTGACGGCTTTCCCTGAAAAAACAGAGCAGGAAAGAAAAAAAATTGAACGGGACTTTTATACGCACTTTACCGACAACTGGCTTGAGTTTATCAAGCTTATTTCTATTTCGAAAAACGAATTAAACAAACGCTTTACCGGCAATTACGAACTGATAAACGAGTTATGCGAACAAGGTCATAATGTACAGGTTCATCTGGGTCATTACTTCAACTGGGAGTATGCCAATGTGATGTATGGAATGAATGTAAGCTTCCCTTTTTTAGTGGTGTATAAACCCATCAGCAATACAATCATTAACCGCATTTTTCATAAAGTGCGCACCCGTTTTGGATCACAACTGATTGCTTCCAGCAATTACCGGCAAGAGTTTTTTCCGTTTGCAAAAAACCGGTTTGCATTGGTGCTGGTAGCCGACCAGAGTGAGTTTCCGGAAAGAGCTTACTGGACACCTTTCTTTGGCAAGATGGCAACCTTTGTGCAAGGTCCTGAACGAAGTGCAAAGCTTAACAACGCAGCCATTACCATGGCACAGTTCAAGAGAGTAAAAAGGGGCTATTATCAGTCTGAACTCGTATTATTAACCAAAGACCCGAAAAGCTTGCCGAAGGGAGACATTACCCGGCGAATGATTTCTTTTATTGAAGACTGTGTGCGAGAACAGCCTGCCAACTATCTCTGGAGCCATCGCAAATGGAAATGGAAGTGGGACGCAGAAAAATACAAAGCGCTGTAAGTAGTCGTCGACAGTCCCTTCACTTCAACAGCTTGTCATTAACTTACCGCAGGCTTCTTGCGCTAGCGCCGCGCGGCTTGTGGATTTTATACCACGAATCTTCTATTTAAGACCAAACTTATCGTAGCCTAACTTGTTGTGGTATAATGCTTGCATTAGGTATGGCATCTAAAAAATAATTACATGAGCAATTCAAAATTTGTTGCAGGTTTAATATTAGGTGCAGCTGCAGGCACTTTCATTGCATTGTTTGCAAACAGTGATAAAGGAAAGGATATGTGGGATGATGTAAGCAGTAAGGGAAAAGATTTTTGGGATGATGCCAAAGACGTTGCTGGCGACTGGAATGATAAAGCAAAAAGCAAGTACAGCGATACTGCCGATGAAATAGAAGAATTGATTGCCAAAGGCAAAAAATATATTTCCAAATTGGAAAAGAAAGCTAAAGACGTAAAAGATGCAGCCATCTCTTAACGAAGACACTACCTACATAGAAGAACCGGAAGAAAAGCCTGACTTTTTTGCCGAAACAAAAGACCTGTTTCAGTCTTACATCAGTGAAAGAATAACATTGGTAAAGATGCAGGTAGCAGAGAAGGTATCAGTTACCGCAGCTGGTGTAATAACCGGAGTTGTACTGCTGGTGCTGGGTTTGTTCCTGCTCATTTTTGTCAGCATTACGCTGGGCTTTTTATTCAGCAACTGGCTTCAAAGCCGGGCGGCTGGTTTTGGTATTGTAGCGGGCATCTATTTATTATTAGTTTTAATTGTTTTGTTCTTTGGAAAGCAGTTGTTCGGCAATGCTATCACGCATAAAATGATTCAGAGTTTTTTTAAGAAAAAATAATGGCAACAGATTTATCGCATATTAAAACGCTGAAGCAACTGCAAAGCGAGATAGCAAGAACAAAAGCTACGGTTGCGGCGCACGAAGGTCATTTAAAAAACCGGTTGAAACAGGCGCCTGCCGAAGCCCGCAAATATGCTTTAACCAAAGCAAGCAAAGCCGTTCCTTCAGCTTTAATGAAAGTGATTCCTTTTGTACTTACAAAAGGAGCATTAAGTAACAGCTTTGGTTTTGTGAGAAACATAACTGGGCTTCTATCCGTATTCAAAAAACAAAAAGGCACTACCGTAAAAGATAGGATATTAAATACAGTAAAGAAAGCAGGCACAGCAGCAGCGATTAAAGGGGTTTTTAATTTTATAAAAAATCGTAAACATTCACAAGAAAAAATCGAAGTATCATGAGAAGCATCTTGTACCTTATTGCAGTAGTCTGCGTCATCATCTGGGTTTATGAGTTCTTTTTTACCGGTGGCGCCAATACCAGCGGGCTCATCCATATCCTGTTGGTTATCGCTATTATTTCTGTTTTAATAGCCGTAATCCGCAGAGCATAAAGGCTATTGGTAAATTAATTGAAATAAAAAGGCATGTAGATGCCTTTTTATTTATTTGTTTGTTGTACTTCAAAGCTAATTCCTTTTGAACCGCATTGTAAAAAAGTCTTTCAAAGTAGTGGCCTGGATAGTAGGAAGCATCGTCTTTTTGCTATTGCTTATCATTATAGCTATCCAGATACCGGCTGTACAAAATTTCGCTAAAGACAAGGCGGTAAGCTATTTAGAGAAAAAGATTAAGACAAAAGTTGCCATTAGCAACCTCAGCATTGCTTTCCCCAAGCGCATTGTGCTCACCGGTGTTTATTTCGAAGATCAGAAACACGATACGTTACTGGCAGGCAAAGAGATCCGGGTAGACATTGGTATGTTTGGTTTGCTTCATAACGAAGTGAACGTAAGCTATCTTTCGCTTGATGGTATCCGCACCAACATCTATCGCGTTAAACCCGATACCAGTTTTAATTTTCAATACATCGTTAATGCTTTCAACAGTGATCAAAGCAAGCCAGAGACGCCGAAAGACAGCTCCAGCTCTATGAAGTTTCATTTAGATAAAATTATCCTGAACGACATTGCGGGCACTTTTAAAGATGATGAGACCGGAAACGATGTTCACTTCAGCCTGGGCAATTTTACCACGCGCATCACAAAATTTGATCTGGAACATAATGCTTATACCATTCCAACCATCAGCATAAAAAATATTGTTGCCAATGTGTATCAATACAAGCCATTGGTGCAAGCAGACAGCTCGTATGCAGATACGTCAACCGTTGGCAAATCAACAAGCCCGGTCGTTAATATAAGTGAATTGCAGCTGAGCAATATCAATTTCAATTACAAAAACGATGTATCCGCTTTATTGGCTAATCTGCATTTAGGAGAATTGATAACGCATCCCGGCGATATGAATTTGCAAACGCTTCATGTCCGTCTTAACGATATCGCATTGAACAATACGCAGGCAAAGATCAGCTTAGGTAAATCGGAAGAAGCTACTTACACTAAGCAAGTCGTTACGCAGAAAGCTGGCGAAGGTTTGAAAAACCCATGGCGGATTGAACTGGGAAAGGTTGACTTCAACAATAATACTTTTCAATACGATGACAACAACAAGCCGAAAGCCGCAGCTGGCATAGATTTCAGCCACTTGCTCATTGATTCATTTACGTTGAAGGGTGATAGTCTTGCATTCACACCCAGCGTTTACAATGGTAATATCCGTCGCTTGTCATTTAAAGATAAAAGCGGCTTAGATCTCCGCCAGTTTAAAACCAATTTTGTTTATACAGATACCGGCGCCAGCCTTAACAACCTGGTGATACAAACCGATAAATCAATCATACAAAACAAGCTTGCTGTTAGCTATCCGTCGCTCGATGCTTTGTCGAAAAAGCCGGGCGATATGTACATTGATGCAGACCTTGTACAGACCGAAATTTCGGCGAAAGATATACTCACTTTTATGCCGGCTTTCAAGCGCAACCTGCGTGGCCATGAGAATGCAGCTTTGCGGCTGAATACCAGAATAAAAGGGTATGTAAAAGACCTGGATATTCCTCAGTTTGACATAAGTGGTTATGGAAATGTAGTAGTGAGAGTGTCGGGTAAAATTAAAGGCTTGCCCGATGCAAAGAATATGTATGCCGATCTGAACATTGCTCAAATCAGTGCATCTAAAAATGATGTTCTTCCTTTTATTCCTTCAAAAGAATTAGCCAACTTCCGCCTGCCTGACAACTTTAGCATCAAAGGTTATTTTAAAGGCGGTATGAAAGATTTTGCTACCGATTTAGCTCTCACTACCAACAAGGGTAATGTGAAAATAACAGGTGATATGCACCCGCATAACCCTTATAGTGTAAAGGCTGTTATTGACCACCTGAACCTCGGTTATTTATTAAAACAAGAAAAAAATGTTGGCATTGTTTCACTCAATGCAAACGTAAGTGGCACAGGCACCGATCTGAAAACGGCAAACATTAAATATGCGGTTCGTGTGCTGGCTGCACAAGCAAAAGGTTACAACTATCACGATGTAGATTTGAATGGCACACTGCGCAATGGTGTAGCGGTTGTAAATGGTGTAAGTAGCGACCCGAATATTGCGTTCAATCTTGATGCAACGGCTGATACAAAGCCGAAATATCCTTCTGTGCAGTTGAATTTATTGCTCGATACCATTAACCTGAATGCTTTGCATTTGGTTACTGACACCTTAAGTATGCACGGTCATATTATTGCCGATATTCCAGTGATGAATGTTGACTCGCTAAATGGCAATATTGCCATTACCGATTTGAATGTTACCAATGGTCTTAAGTCTTACACGGCTGACAGTATTGGCCTGATAGCAACTGCTACACAACAGCAAAAGGATATTGACCTCAATGTTGCCAATGTTATTAAAGCCAACATGACGGGTCAATACAAGCTTACAGAGATAGCGCCTGCTCTGCAATCTGTCATCAACCAATACTATAACTTACCTAATTTTAAGGCAGCTAAGTTTGCTCCGCAAAACTGGCAGTTAAATGCTACCGTTGTTCCGCAAGGTTTGTTACTCGATTTTGTTCCGGCGCTTAAAGGCAGCGATTCATTAACGCTTTCAAGTACTTTCAATAGTGCGCAGAACGATTTGAACTTTGCGCTAAAAGGCAGGCAGGTCATCATGGACTCTTTGCAAATAGACAGCCTGAATGTACTTGCGAAAACCAACGCAGACAAGCTTGATTTGGGTGTTTCTTTTGACAACTTCAATACCGGTAGCTTTAAACTTTATAAAACTAACCTGGATGCTTCATTGGCTCATAACCAACTTGATTTTACCCTTGGTTCTGCCGACGAAAAAGGTAAGCTTCAATATGCACTTGGCGGCTTGCTGAATCAGATAAAGAACGGCTTGCAGATTTCTATGAAAGACAGTCTGGTACTGGATTACAACCGGTGGAATGTTGCTGAGGGAAACTTTATCCGCTACGACTCAATAGCTGGTATTCTGGTGAACAATTTTTCGATCAGCCAGAACGGACAATCTATTACCATCAATAGCACACAGCCAACACCGAATGCACCTATAAAGGTTGACTTCAATAATTTCCAGATTGCTACTATTACCAAAATTGCACACCAGGATTCTATACCAGTGGAAGGTTCTATCAACGGTAATGCAGTCGTATCAAACATCATGAAGTCGCCGCTGTTTACTTCCGATTTGCAGGTAAACAATTTGATTTACAAGCGCGATACTATTGGCAATCTTTCTTTGAAAGTGGATAACCAGGAAGCCAATGCCTACACAGCAAACATTGCTTTGCAAGGCAATAACACCGATGTGCAAGTGAACGGTAAATACTATACCGGCGATGGTCGCCTTGATATGCAATTAGCTTTGAACCGCCTGAATCTTGCTATGGTAAAACCCTTTGCTGCCGACCAGCTGATAGACATTGGCGGAGCTTTGCAGGGCAGTGCAACCATACAAGGCACCATTAGCAAACCTGAAGTAAATGGTTCCCTGAACTTCGATAGTGCTTTTGTTATTCCAGCTATTACGGGCGAGCGGCTGACATTGCCTAACGAAAAAATTAATATAGACGGTCAAGGCATCCACTTCAATGAATTTACGATGCACGATGCCAACAATTCGCGTGCGATCATTGATGGCGATATCCTCACCACCGACTTTAAAAATTATGGGTTCGAGATGAACCTGAGCACCGACAATTTTGAAGCGGTAAATAAAAAGCAAGGTACTAAGGATCTGTTCTATGGTAAGATGAATATAGATGCCGATGTGGATGTTACCGGCACCATGACATCGCCCAGCATCAACGCCAATCTTCGTGTAAACAAGCCTACCGATTTTGTGCTTGTATTGCCCAGCAGCGACCCCGAAGTACAAAGTCGCGAAGGTGTCGTAGTGTTTGAAGATAAAGATCACCCTGAGAACAATAAACCAACGCCTTCTCTCACCGATACTATCACCGGCAAAACCGATATGAAAGGGCTGGATGTAACGGCAAATATTGAAACCGACAGTGCCGCTAAATTTACCGTAGTAATAGACGAAAGAAGCGGCGATGCTCTGCAGATTCAGGGTGCGGCTGATCTTGCCGGTGGCATCGATAAGAGTGGTAAAATAAGCCTTACGGGTAATTACAAAGTATCGCAGGGTTCTTACAATTTATCGCTGTCTTTCCTCAAACGAAAGTTCGATATCAAGCAAGGCAGTACCATCACCTGGACGGGCGATCCAACTTCGGCTGATGTAGACATTACGGCATCTTATGTTGCTAATACCGCACCGATAGACTTGGTGCAATCAGACATTGGAAGCTTGTCGCAAGCCGAACAAACAACCTACAAGGAGAAGTTACCGTTCAGCGTGAACCTGCGCATGACAGGCGAAATGCTGAAGCCGACCATTTCATTCGATATTAGTTTGCCAGACGCGGTTCTCTCCCGCTGGCCGCTGGTCGATACTAAATTGCAGCAAGTGCGTAGCGACGATGCAGAACTAAATAAGCAGGCGTTTGCTCTACTTCTTTTAGGTCGCTTTGTACAGGAAGACCCGTTGGCAAGCTCTGGCGGCGGCTTCAATGCCGGTAGTGCGGTACGCAGCAGTGCAGCCGGTTTACTTACTGATCAATTAAACAAATTAGCTGGTAATCTTGTAAAAGGTGTTGACCTTAACTTCGATTTACAATCCGACCAGGATTATTCAACCGGCACTGCGCAAAACAGTACCGACCTGAAAGTGGGTGTGAGCAAGCGTTTACTGAACGATAGAATTAAAGTAAATGTAGGAAGCTCCTTTGCCGTAGAAAACCCGCAGGGCAGCAACAAAGCCGCATCCAACATAGCAGGCGATGTTTCTATAGACTACCAGGTAACCAAAGATGGTCGCTACCTGGTGCGCGCATATCGCCAGAACAACTACGAAGGTGTGGCGGAAGGACAAGTAGTAGAAACGGGTCTCAGCTTTATTCTGAACTACGATTACAACCGCCTGCGCGAATTGTTTCACAACCACAAACAGGCAAAAGAAGTGCGCAAGGCAAATAAAGAAAGCGAGAAGCAATTGGAAGAAGAGAAAAAGCAAAAAGCCGCTGTGGATTCGAAAAAATAATGGTTTCGTTGCTTGCAAGCAACAAGGTTTAAAAAGATCTTTCAAAGAATACAAACAGCAGAACAGCCATTTTGGGCCAGAGGTTAGTAACTCCGGTTAAGCATCGTTGCGTCGCACTCTTGTACGTTCGGTTAAGAATCGAGCATCAAAGCGGCCAAGGCTGTTCCGGCGGTTCAGTACATCTCATCAGGTTTGTTTAGAAATTCATCTTTCTATTTCCCGAAAGGAAATGAGCAGATGAGAATCTAATGTGGTTATTTACCTACAGGAAATGGGCAGTTTAGAAACTAATCTGGTCATTTCCTTTCGGGAAATAGAAAGATGAGAATTTCATCTGGTCATTTCCTCACAGAAAACAGGCAGATGAGAATCTGATCTGGTTACTTCCTCACCGGAAATGCCCGGATTAAATTTTAAAGAAACGGTTTTACGAAGTAAAAAATCACCCGGATAAAGGAAATACAACAGTAAAGCGATACACCGTCACGAATGACATTGTGATGAAAAACAATTTTCACGGAAAAAGATAATGAAGAACAGGTTTCTATATTTTTTTGGTTTGATAGCAGTCGTGTTCTTCGCAGCCTGCGATAACACGAAACATCTTGCGCCTGGGCAAAATCTGTATGTAGGTGCAGAACTGAAAGTAAAAGCAGATCCTAAAATTTCTAAAAGCAGGGCAAAAGCGTTGGAAAGCGATATGAAATCGCTGATACGCCCCAAGCCCAATTCCAAAATTTTAGGTGTCCGGCTTAAGCTGTCGTTGTATAATTCGGTTGATACACCTAAGGGGAAAGGTTTACGATATTTTATTAAAAACAAACTTGGCGAGCCGCCCGTAATTGCTTCGTACAACACGCTGATTAAAGACCGGGATGTGATACAAAACCGCCTGGAAAACCGTGGCTGGTTTCAAGATACAGTAACTCTCGACACCATAGTAAAGCACCGCAAATTTACAGCTGTATTTACTGCATATGTACACAACCAATATACCATCGGTACCGTTGCTTTTCCAAAAGATAGCTCAGTGCTAAGCCGCAATATACGTGGGCGCGACTCTACACAGAAGCGTGCGCTCAGCCGCTCTTTGCTAAAGCCTGGCTCACCTTACGACTTGGATGTAGTAAAAGCCGAGAGGGTGCGTATAGATGCTAGACTGAAGCAGAAGGGCTTCTACTATTTTGGTCCCGATTATGTCTATGTAAGCATAGACTCCACAGTTGGCAACCATAAAGTAAATATGGATGTGCGCATCAAAGAAGAAACACCCGACCCGGCTCGCAGGCAATATCGTATCAACAACATTGTTGTGTATGCCGACTACGATGCCAACGCCGACACCAGTCTTGCCAATGCAAAGAAGTATCACGGCTATACTATCGTTGACCCAAACCATCGCTTTAACCCACGCATGTTCGTGCGCACGCTTGTATTCGATTCGGGTGATTTATATAACCGCGATGCTCATAATTTATCATTGGCGCGCCTGACTACGCTTGGAGTGTACCGGTTTGTAAAAGCGCGCTTTTTGCCAACACCCAATTCGGATAGTTTGCTGGATGCTTATTATTACCTTACACCTACAGAAAAGAAATCATTGCGCCTGCAGATATCAGCTCTTACTAAAGACAATAACTCGAACGGCGGCGAGCTTTCGGTAAGCTGGCGGCATCGCAGCTTGTTTAAAGGTGCCGAGCTACTTACCGTAACAGCATATGGAGGTATCGAAAAACAGATTTCTGCAGGCACGTCCACAACAAGTGTAGATACGCGACGCATAGGTGCAGAAGCCGATTTGTATGTGCCGCGTATTGTTGCGCCTTTCCATTTTCCAACCAATAGTGGATTTGTTCCGCACACAAAGTTTACACTGGGTTACGAATTGTTTAACCGCAGCACGCAATACCTGCTCACTACTTACCGGGGCAGCTATGGGTATGTATGGAAGGAAAACTTATTGTCGGAACATCAGCTTAATCTCATTAATATTAGCTCAGTTCAGCCTGCTAATATCACAACGGATTTTCAGGATAGCTTAAAGCTTACAAAATTTATAACGCTGAAACGCAGTATTGAAAAACAGTTTATTATCGGACCTTCTTATAACTATAATTACAACACTTTAAACCGACCCAATAACAAGAAGAACAACATCTATTTCAATGGCAACTTTGAATGGTCGGCACCCCTTACTATTGGTGGTGATACGGCTTCAGATAAAGCAAAGCGTGTGTTGGGAACGCCGGTTTCGCAGTACATAAGAACTGAGTTGGAGTTTAGACATACATACAAATTGGGTGTTTTTAGTTCATTCAATACAAGATTGTTGGGCGGCTATGGCTACAGTTATGGCAACAGTTATGCATTGCCTTACATCAAAGCTTTCTTTGCCGGTGGAACAAATGACATCAGGGCTTTTCGTTCGCGCACTTTGGGACCGGGAACTTACTATGGCGGCAATCCACGCGACAGTCTTGTAGGCGACCAGCCGGGCGATGTAAAGCTTGAAATTAATGCCGAGTATCGTGCAAAATTGTTTTCTATTGTTCGCGGTGCCTTGTTTGTAGATGCTGGTAATGTATGGACAAGCCGGCAAGATCCATCTCGGCCGGGTAGTAGTTTCAACAGCCAGTTCTTAAAAGAGTTTGGCGTGGGTATGGGTGCGGGTTTGCGCTTTGATATTACTATTCTTGTGCTTCGCCTCGATCTTGCTATACCGGTTCGTTTACCTTACAATCCCGATGGTCAGCGATGGGTGTTTGATAAGATAGCATTTGGTAATAAAGATTGGCGCAGAGACAACCTGATTTTCAACTTAGCCATTGGGTATCCGTTTTAAGCATCGAATATGTGTATGAATAACACTCAATAGAAATACGTTCCTTACATTTGCCTTTCCGATAAAGGATATAGTGAGTTAATTGGAAGAGTAACACGGAGGATTTTTTACATGAAAGCAGTTATTCCAGTTGCAGGTGCGGGCGCTAAACTTCGTCCACATACTTATACACAACCAAAGGCACTAATACCGATTGCAGGCAAAACCATTCTCAGCTTTATAATCGATCCTTTATACAAAGCCGGCATTTACGAATTTGTTTTTATCGTAGGTTATCTAGGCGAAAAAATAGAAGAATACATACGGCAAACATATCCGCATCTGTATTGCCATTTTGTTCATCAAAACGAGCGACAGGGAACAGGGCATGCGATAGAATTAGCCCACAACATTATTGATGGTGATGAAGTGATTGTAACACTTGGCGACACCATTTGCGAGTACGATGTGGAGGAGGTATTGCGCAGCCCTTACAACATGCTGGGAGTAAAAAAAGTAGATGACCCAAGGCGGTTTGGTGTAGCAGAAATTAATGGCGATGAGTTTATAGACCATGTGGTAGAGAAGCCTTCTATACCAAAAAGCAATATGGCATTGGTGGGTATTTATAAAATAAAAGATTCAAAACTTTTGTTCGATTGCCTTCAGTATTTATTTGCGCAAGACATCAAAACCTTGGGCGAATATAACCTCACCGATGCCTTGGAGTGCATGATAAAAGGTGGCACACGGTTCAAATCATTTAAGGTAAAAAGCTGGTACGATTGCGGGCGCAAAGAAACTTTACTCGATACCAATGCCATCCTGCTGAAGAAAGCCGGCAGCACTATTCATGAGTCGGTGCAGAATGAGAACTCAATCATTATTCCGCCGGTCACCATTGGTGCAGGCTGCGTACTGAAAAACTCTATTATTGGTCCGCATGTTTCTATCGGTCCGAATACAACGATTCAATATTCTACAGTTCGAGACAGCATCATCGGCTCTTACACAACCTTGTATGAGGTAGTGATTGATAATTCTTTAATTGGCAGTGATGCTTCTGTAAAAGGCTTAAGCCGTAGCCTGAATATCGGTGATAATACTGAGATCGATTTTGGGTAAACCCATTTTATAAAAAACAAAAAAAGCTGTATGAATGAGTTTACACAGCTCTTTTTGTTTCAGCAAGGTTTAGCAAAACCTACACCTTTCCGCCTTTTATTTCTTCTACAACTGCCGGGTCAAGTAAAGTAGAAATATCTCCCAGATTCTCTGTTTCGCCTTCGGCGATTTTACGAAGAATGCGGCGCATAATTTTGCCGCTTCTTGTCTTCGGTAATCCTTTTACGAACTGTATTTTATCGGGCCGTGCGATTGGGCCAATCACACGGCTCACTGTTGCCATAATATCTTTCTTCGATAGATCAGTATTACCGCCATGACCATCATAGATTACATATGCATAAATACCTTGCCCCTTTATCTCGTGCGGATAACCAACCACTGCGCTTTCTACTACGCCGGCGTGCATATTGATGGCATTCTCTACTTCTGCTGTTCCAATGCGGTGACCACTTACATTTAGCACATCATCAACTCTGCCGGTTATCCGGTAATTTCCTTCCTCATCGCGAATCGCACCATCACCCGTAAAGTATAAATTGGGATAGGTGCTGAAATAATTTTTCCTGCAACGTTCATGATCGCCATAAGTAGTGCGTAAAATAGATGGCCAAGGTGCTTTAATGCAAAGGTTGCCACTCACGCCATTGCCTTCTACTTCTTTACCATTCTCATCTACCAGCACCGGCTGTACACCGGGCAAGGGAAGCGTGGCATACGAAGGTTTGGAAGGCGTTATTCCAGCAAGATTAGAAATCAGAATACCACCAGTTTCTGTTTGCCACCAGGTATCAACAATGGGACACTTCTTCTTACCAATATTCTCGTCATACCAATGCCAGGCTTCTTCATTAATGGGTTCACCAACGGTGCCCAATGTTTTTAATGAAGACAAATCTTTTCCGTCCAATGGTTGCAAGCCAAAGCCCATCAGGCTGCGAATGGCAGTAGGTGCCGTGTATAAAATATTTACTTTGAACTTGTCAACAATGTCCCAGAATCTACCGGCATCCGGCCAAGTAGGAATGCCTTCAAACATCAGCGATGTAGCACCGGCACTTAACGGTCCGTACAAAATATAACTGTGCCCCGTTATCCAGCCAATATCTGCCGTGCAGAAGTGCACCTCACCTGGTTTATATTGAAATACGTTTACAAAAGAATAGTTGGTATAAACCATATAGCCGCCACACGTATGTACTACACCTTTGGGCTTGCCTGTGCTACCTGATGTATATAAAATAAACAATGGATCTTCTGCATCCATTTCTTCGGCAGGAAAAGAAACTACACCTTCACTTTCTACCTGTGCTTCTGCATGTTCCATTTCATCTTCCCACCATACATCCCTGCCTTTTATCATAGAGACGGCGGTACGGGTGCGGGTATAGACAATCACTTTTTTTACCGTCTTGTTTCCTATCAGAGCATCATCAATCACATTCTTTAAAGGAATGACTTTTTCACCTCGAAAAGCGCCATCGGCAGTTACGATAAATTCGGCCTGCGCATCTTCTAACCTGTCTGCAATACTCTGGGCAGAAAAGCCGCCAAACACTACGCTGTGTATAGCGCCGATGCGTGCACACCCCAACACAGCATAGGCCAATTCAGGCACCATGCCCATATAAATGCAAACACGGTCGCCCTTCTTTACACCATTATTTTTTAGCACTTGCGCAAACTGGCAAACCCGCTTGTGGAGCCGGTTATAAGTCACGATGCGTACTCTATCTGTCGGGTCATTTGGTTCCCAAATGATGGCTGGCTTATCGCCTAAGTGTTGCAAGTGACGATCGATACAGTTCTCGGTTATGTTCAGCTTTGCACCGGCAAACCATTCAATTTTGGGCTCGGTGAAATTCCAGTTTAAGATGGTATCCCATTTCCTTCGCCAATAAAAGTGTTGAGCGACCGAAGCCCAGAACGCTTCAGGGTTTTCAACACTCTCGCTGTACGCTTTTTGATATTGCTCTAAAGATGTTATCTGGTATGGATAAGACATAGACAAGCCATTTATTTTTAAAAATAAGTCAATCGTTTTTATAAATAAGAAGATGCAAAAATGACGCGGTTATTGGCGAAAAATTTACCGAAACGACAGTTGAGTAACAAGCTTCTAAATCGATAAAAAACTTCTCTATTCCAATGCGTTTGCACTCTCCATTGCGAAGATGACTATTTTCCTATCACATTGGTAAAATTAGAAAGGCTTTCTTTACTCCACACTCCCGCCGTTATCTTTGAAGTTTATACTTTTAGTACAGTATGTCTTTACGGGTAAATAATCTGGTTAAAATCTATGGTGAGCAAAAAGCAGTGAATGGCATTTCATTTACTATTAATAAAGGAGAGATTGTGGGATTTCTGGGACCCAACGGCGCCGGTAAAAGCACGACCCTGAAAATGATAACCGGCTATCTGAAACCAGACGGCGGAAATGCTGTTGTGTGTGATATTGATGTAGCAAACGATCCAATTGCCGTTAAGAAAAAAGTGGGCTATTTACCGGAAGCCAACCCTTTGTACTACGATATGTACGTGCGAGAATATCTGCAGTTCATCGCTGGTGTTCATCAGGTAAGAAATATAAAAGAAGAAGTGAATCGGGCTATTGAACTCACTGGCTTGACCATTGAAAGTAAAAAGAAAACCTGGCAATTATCGAAAGGCTATAAACAACGCGTTGGGCTGGCAGCGGCGCTTATTCATCAACCCGAAGTGTTGATTTTAGATGAGCCGACAAGCGGTTTAGACCCCAACCAGATTATTGAAATCCGGAATGTTATCAAAGCGCAGGCGAAGGATAAAACCGTATTGTTTTCGTCGCATATTTTAAGTGAAGTGCAAGCCATCTGCAGCCGTATCATTATCATTAATAAAGGCCAGTTGGTAGCAGACGATACGATACAGAATTTAGGAAAGGCAAATGCTAAAAGTCTTGTCAACATTACATTTGACACAACTATTGACATCAGTTTACTGAAACACTTGCCTTCTGTTATCGCTGTTAATAAATCGAACGATTATTCTTTTCAATTGCAAACAAATAATGATACCGAAACCAGGCGGCAATTGCTGGAACTGGCATTGCAGCACAACTTAAATATTGTGTCTTTGCAGTCGGAAGGAAACAACTTGGAAGAAGTGTTCAGGCAATTAACGGCAAATAGATAGAAACCAGGTATCGAGTTTGCCTTCGGCAGAAATTGTCTGTTTAAAATAAAAAGAAGAAGACTTCAAATACTCAATCATGCTTCAACAATCAACACTTACGTTTCTTAAGAATTTAAAGAATAACAATGTAAAAGAATGGTTCGATGCCAACCGCAAAAGCTATGATGCGGCACGTACAGACTTTATTCAATTACTCGATGAAGTATTAAAAATTCATTCTAAAAAAGATGAGGACCTTGCTGCTTTTACCGGCAAAGAAGGTGTGTTCCGCATTAACCGTGACATCCGTTTCAGCAAAGACAAAACACCTTACAAAACCAATCTGGCTGCAGGTTTTGGACGTGGCGGCAAGAAGAGTATTTACGCCGGCTATTATATTCACATTGAACCTGGGAATAACAGCCTGATTGGTGGTGGCATCTGGTCGCTGGAGGCAGAAGTATTGAAAAAAGTTAGGCAGGAAGTAGATTATTCCTTTGAAGAATTTTTGGGTATTCTGAAAGGTAAAGCCTTTCAAAAAATATATGGCGATTTATACAAAGACAAAGAAGTAATGCTAAGCCGCCCGCCCAAAGGCTATGACGAAAACAACAAAGCGATAGAGTATTTGAAAATGAAAAGTTACATCGCCATGAAGCCACTGAAAGACGAAGATTTAACCAATAAAAATGCAGTGAAAACAATAACTGAAGCTTTAGCGGCTTTGCAACCTTTGCTCCGTTTTCTTAACACTGCTATTGAAGGTTAACAAGATGGTTTTTCATTTCACATTTATCTTTGCGGCTCTATGTCTCAGTTTGCGCACGACAACATTGTACCATATAAAGAAAGCAAGCTTACCAAGAAGCAACAGGTAGCGAAGATGTTTGATAATATTGCATTTCGCTATGATTTTCTTAACCGTTTTCTTACTGCCGGGGTTGATGTATGGTGGAGAAAAAAAGCCATTCTTTCACTAAAAGATATTCATCCGCAAACGATACTGGATGTAGCCACCGGAACCGGCGATGTGGCTTTATTAACCAATCAATTATTACAGCCTAAACAAATTACGGGCATCGATATTTCTGACGGGATGCTGGCGTTAGGTAGAGAAAAAATAAAAAAAGCAAAGCTCGAGAAAGTAATACAACTGGTAAACGCAGACAGTGAAAACATGCCTTATGAAGACAATCATTTCGATGCCATCACCGTTGCTTTTGGGGTAAGAAATTTTGAGCATTTAGAACGGGGCTTAGCCGAAATGCTGCGCGTGTTGAAACCCGGCGGAAAGCTAGCTGTACTTGAGTTTTCGCAACCTAAGAACGTGCTTTTTAAAGCGATGTGCAACTTTTACAATAACACCATTGTACCTGGCGCCGGAAGGTTGTTTGCAAAAAACAAAGAGGCTTACAACTATCTGAATCATTCTGCCAAAGCCTTTCCCGAGCGTGAGCAGTTTACGGCTATTCTTACACAGGTCGGTTATCAAACCATCTCTTTTCAGCCGTTAAGTTTTGGCATTTGTTGTCTGTATGTGGGAAGCAAATAATGGGCTTATTATGCTTCGCTCGTGTCGCTCAATATCTTTGGGATTAGCCAATTTGAAAATGCATGTAATATTCACATCTTACCTATCATTTAGGTTTCACTTTTTATCCTGTAAAATAAACCCATCCGAAAACCGTTAATACGGAAGCGGAAGCCGACTTCCAATCATTACTTTTTAAATTCACGCTTTGTTTCATACTGATGGAATTATAATAGAGAAAGGATGGCTTAGTCCTTTATGGAAACTTTCGATGACCATTTTTTTCCTGGTTATCCTCACCTCGCAAGTAAGAGCACAAAAAGAAATTTATCGGGAAGACAGAGACATTGTGCCCTATTATTTCGGCCTATCGCTGGGCTTCAACAGCTCTTATCTTCATCCCGAAAAACACCCCTTGTTTTTGCAAAACGACAGTGTGCTTAGTGTAGAGCCGGGCGCAAGCGGTGGCATTGCACTGGGCTTATTAGCTACTGCCAGGCTTACCAAACGGTTTGAACTTCGCTTTCATCCGGAATTAATTTTAGGAGGTTCCAAATTTCTTACTTATCAAATAAAGTATCCAACACTACCTTTAGAACCTGCTACACAGAAGAAAACCATTCCTTCTACTATCGTTTCATTTCCCCTGCAAATGAAATTTAATTCTGACCGCATACAGAATTTTCGTGTGTATATGTTGGGTGGTTTTAAGTACGATATTGATGTAGCTAGCAACGCCGGAGCATTGAATGCAGAGACTTTGGTTAAGCTGAAAAAAAGCTACATTGGCTATGAAGCAGGTATCGGTTTCAACTTTTATTTCCCGGTAGTAACGGTTGCACCGGAAATAAAAATAACCAATGGGCTTAGCAATGTACACAGCCGGGACCCAAGCCTGAAATATTCCAATGTTTTAGACCAGATTCAATCGCGGATGCTTACATTTTCTCTCATTTTTGAAAGATAAAAGACTATAAAACACAAAGGGCTGCTGAATAAATCGGCAGCCCTTTGTGTTTTACAAGAACGACTTTAGTAATCACATTTTATTATCAGAAACTTATTGCCTGTGGTGACTATTGACAGCCACTGGCCAAATCCTGGTAAACACCCGTTACAGCGACCTTGTTCATCAGGCTTTTTAGAAAACAATTTATGTTGATAGAAACAAAATCTGGATCCTGGTAAATATCGGGTCCATGCCCTTGACCTTCGGCAATGTGCAAAGCCGCCGGTACATTAAGCTTGGTTAACGTATCATAAATATACTGTGAGCCATAGAGTAAAGGATAGTTGGGGCAAAGCGAATAATGATCGGATAAGATAGGAATTGTTTGATCTGCCGAGCCATGAAAAGCCACCATTGGAACTGCCGTAGCAGAAGTAATTAAAGTAGGCGTAATTACCGCTCCCCAAAGGCTGATGTCGCCTTTAATAGCAAAAGCATCTGTCAGAGTGTTATCAACATTTCTAAGGCCGCCCAACTCTGTTTTTTCATCCTTAAAATATGTATTTGTAAACTCAGGAGTTACATAGGTCGTATTGATAGCAGACACTGCACCGGCACTGCCACCGCCGGTAAAAATCCAGCTTGTATCTATGAAATAGGTATCGGCATTGTGCACTAGGAAACGCAACGCTGCATTGTAATCCTGCAGCGAGCGATACAATGCTTTCTGTAAAGAAATCGTATCGCCCTGGCAGGCAGCTGGGCTTTGCGCGTTGCCATAATCCCAACCGAGCCGGTAATCGATAGAAACAGCAACATATCCTTTTACAGCCAGTGCCTGGCAAAGATTAGCCATGTTAGACTTATCGCCATCTATAAAACTGCCGCCATGCGCCATAACTATCAACGGATATCTTTTGGAAGCAGAAGCATCTTTAGGAGAATAAATATCTAACAGCAGCTTTTGATTGTCGCCGGTATAAGTGGTATTTTGTCCATATTGAACATCAGTAATGGAGTTCACATTATAGGTTGGTGGAACCGGTCGTTGTATTTGCGCGTTTTTATCTTTTGAACAGCCGGCTATGCAGAGTATCAAAATACCTGCATACAATATGTGTTTCATTAGCATGAGAAAAAGACTTTGTTTATGTAAATAAGTTTAATGATTTAGGACGAAAAAAAAATCGTGCCGACGGATTTTATAACAAGAGGCTTTAAACAAGAATAATGCTGTTTATAGAGAGAGAAATGGTAAATGATATAATGTTCGCAGCATCAAAGCCGTTATGAAAGAGAATTGTATTTTCTTTTATTACAATCCATCTCCTTTCTTATTTTTATTTTTTATGGCAATAAAAAAACAGCTTCTTCTATTCTGCTTGTACCTGATAGCTGCTTCGCTTCATGCCCAACAGTTTAGCGGCACACCTTCCCGGCTTCGCTGGCGACAGATTGTAACCGATACGGCACGTATTATTTATCCCGAAGGAGAAGACTCTCTGGCACAACGTGTAGCGGCTTTGATACATTACCAGCAACGAACTTTCAGTCCTACTATCGGAACGCAAGTGCACCGCATTAACATTGTACTTCGCAATGAGCTGACTTACTTTAACGGCTATGTCGGCTTAGGTCCATTCCGAAGTGAATATTACTTAACGCCGCAGCAAAATGCGTTTGAACTGGGTGCACAAAGTGTTACCGATTTACTTTCTATACACGAGTACCGGCATGTAGAGCAATACAATAATTTTCGAAAAGGTTTATCGCAGCTGGCTTATAATTTATTCGGGCAAAACGGGCAGGCACTGGCCAACGATGCCGCCATACCTAATTGGTTTTTTGAAGGCGATGCAGTGTATAACGAAACACTGCTATCGCAGCAAGGCAGAGGCAGACTGCCCGATTTTTTTAACGGCTACAAAGCCTTACTTTACGATAAAAAGAAGTACAGTTACATGAAGCTTCGAAATGGTTCTTTTAAAGACTATGTGCCCGATCATTACCCGCTTGGTTACCTGCTTGTGGCTTATGGCAGAGAAAAATATGGCAATGATTTCTGGCGTAAGGTAACAGACAACGCAGCACGCTTCAAACCATTGATATATCCATTGCAAGGCAACCTAAAAGCCACATCTGGCAAGCCTTTCAAACAATTTGTGCAGGATGCTTTTTCATTTTATCAGCCGCAATGGCAACGAGAAAAAACCGACAGTGTTGTATGGATAACTGCCGCAGCCAGACATAATGTTGTTAACTACCGGTATCTCTATCCTGATGAGCAAGGCGGAATGATTATATTGAAAGAAAGCTATAAAACCTTGCCTCGCCTTTATCATATTCATTCCAATGGTAAAGAAGAACCGATTGCCTTACAAAGCATCACCAACGATAATTATTTTTCTTACAATAATGGTTGGATTGTGTATGCAGCTTATCAGCCAAACGCACGCTGGGGCTATCGCGAATACAGCATTATAAAACTGCTGGACACAATTACCCGACATGAACGAAGCGTTACTACAAAAACCCGTTATTTCTCTCCGGATATTTCGCATGACGGAAAGCAGATAGCGGCTGTTTCCGTTTCGCCGCAGCAATATTCATCACTGGATATTTTAGACATCAAGGGAAATAAAAAAGCTTCTTTAACCAATGATCTTGATGAAGTTTATTCATACCCAAAATTCTCCCAGGACGATAAAATGGTTTATTTCATGGTAAGAACAACAAGTGGCGAAATGAGCCTGCAACAATGGAATTTATATACCCGTCAAACTACGGTATTACTGCCATTTGCAAACCGTATTATCGGCTTTCCCCAAGTGCAGGGTGACACTATTGTTTACAGTTGTTCCAACAAAGGAAGCGATGAAATCTGGGCTTATCTTGCCTCGCAAAACAAGCACTATCGCATTGCGTCTTACCAAACTGGTTTGTACGGCGCTGCCATCATTAATAACAACGTAGTTGCCTCTGCTTTTACTTCGTCAGGCTATCGCTTAGGAACGTTTTCACCCGTATGGAAAGCCGTTGATTTGAGCGCCGATACCTTAATTGGTTTGTATGTAAAGAAGCCGTTTCAAAACCCGGCGAACCACACTTTACAGGATGTGCCGGCTACAAAAAATTATACTACAGCAACTTATCCGCGATTAAGTCATCCATTCAATTTTCACAGCTTACAACCCGATTATTCCAACCCCATTTTTTCGCTTTCCCTATATGGAGAAAATATATTGAACACCATCCAGAATCAGATCTATTACAATTATAATCAGAACGAAAATTATAATGAAATTGGCTACGATCTTGTCTATGGCGTTTCTTACCTGCAGCCATTTGTTGATGTCTCTGAAACCTTTGGCAGAAAAGTAATTGATAATGAAGGAAACCGATACGATTATAACGAAGCCAACGGCATAGCAGGGTTGCAGCTGCCTTTAAATATTTCAGGCGGAAAATCGTATCGTTATCTCACGGTGTCGGCTGCTTACGGTTTTAATAACAAACAGTTCACCGGCACTTCTAAACAGGTGGCAGACAATTTTACCAACGGCTATCTGCAGACCCGATTATCGTATACAAGTCAATACAGTCAGGCACTTCAGCACATCTATCCGCACTGGGCGCAAAGCATAACACTGCAATACAAAAGGCTGGTTAGCTCCAGTACTGCAGATCAGTTTCTGGCACGCGGTTCTTTGTTTCTGCCAGGTGCTTTGCCTTCGCACAGCCTGGTACTGGAAGGCGCCTACGAAATGCAGACCTACCAGCATTCTAACAATTTCTTCAACTACTCGCTCAGCGATAATTTTCCGTACGCCCGCGGCTATTCTGCGTTTAATTTCCCTACAATGTATAAAGCCGGTGCCAATTATCATTTGCCATTAGCTTACCCCGATTTCGGCATTGCCAACA